>CAJUAC010000065.1 GCA_910583885.1 uncultured Oscillospiraceae bacterium
TTTCTTTGTGATATATTTCTCTCTTTGTCCAGTTTCTTCTTGACATTTGCCGCAGGGCAGGCCTGCTGAATAAAAATTTCCTCTTGAAATCCTGCGCGTGATCGTGTATAATAGGCTCAACACCATGAAATATCCTCCGCAGGCATTCGTGTTGAGGTTCCGGTCTCGCGCAATGGAAGCCTGTGAACCATGTCAGGCGGGGAACCGAGCAGCATTAAGCGGGACGAAATGTGCCGCGAGGGCTCCGGTTCGGAGCGGATGCTTGCGGAGAGTATTTCATGGTGCATTTTTTATTCCCATGGGAGGAACTCACCATGTATCAGGCGCTGTATCGCAAGTGGCGGCCCAAGGCCTTCGCGGACGTGGTCGGGCAGGAGCATATCACGCAGACGCTGCGGCGGCAGGCCGCCCAGGGCCGCCTCTCCCACGCCTACCTGTTCACCGGTACCCGGGGCACCGGCAAGACCACCTGCGCCAAAATCCTGGCCAAAGCGGTCAACTGCCAGCACCCGGTGGACGGGGACCCCTGCAACCAGTGCCAGGCCTGCCTGGGGATCGACAACGGCAGCCTGCTGGATGTGCTGGAGCTGGACGCGGCCTCCAACAACGGCGTGGACCATGTGCGTGCCCTGCGGGACGAGGCCATCTATTCCCCTGCCAGCGTGCGCTACCGCGTGTACATCATCGACGAGGTACACATGCTGTCCACAGCGGCTTTCAACGCCCTGCTGAAAATCCTGGAGGAGCCCCCGGCCCATCTCATATTCATCCTGGCGACCACCGAGCTGCACAAGGTGCCCGCTACTATCCTGTCCCGGTGCCAGCGCTTTGCCTTCCGCCGCATCCGGCCCCAGGATATTGCCCAGCGGCTGCACTACGTGGCCGGGCAGGAGGGGATGGCGCTGGAGGAGGACGCGGCGGAGCTGCTTGCACGCCTGTCCGACGGGGCGCTGCGGGATGCGCTGAGCCTGCTGGACCAGTGCGGCGCATCCGGCGGCACGATTGACATCGGACGGGTGCTGGACGTGCTGGGCCTGGCTGGGAACGTGCAGACGGCGGAGCTGATGGGCTGTGCCCTGCGCCGGGACGCCAAGGCGGCGCTGCTGCTGCTGGACCGCCTCTACCGGGGCGGCAAGGATGTCGGCGCCCTCCTCAGCGAGCTGTCCATCCTCACCCGGGACCTGCTCATCCGTATGACCGCCCCGGAGGGGGGCGCGGCCCTGCTGTCCGGCGGCTACGACGGCGCACAGCTGGACAGCCTGTGCCAGGGCGTCAACCCGGCGCGGCTGATCTATATGGCGACCCAGCTGCAAACGACTGCCGCCGCACTGCCCTTGAGCGCCAACCGCCGCACGGACGCGGAGCTGTGCCTGATGCGGCTGTGTGATGAGAGCCTCTGCGGCGATGTGACGGCCCTGGCCGCCCGCCTGGCCCGCCTGGAGGAGGGGGGCGCAGTGCCGCCCGCGCAGCCGACCCCTGCGCAGCAGCAGCCTGCTGCCAAGGCACCGCCGCCCCAGCCGGATCCACCCCCTTGGGAGGAGGGACCGGCCCCCATCCCGGACGCCCCGCCCTGGGAGGAACCCCAGCAGGATGGCCCGCCCCCCTATGGGGAACCGGTGCATCCCACACCTGCGCCAGAGCGCCGGAAAGCGGCCCCCCCGCCGCCTGCGTCCCCCCCCGCGCCTGTTGGCGGCGACCCCCTGTGGCGGGAGGTGGTGGAGGCGTGCAAAAACCAGCTTACCCCCATGTACTGGTTCATGCTGGACGACACCAGCGCGGCCCTGGAGGAGGATACGCTGACCGTCCGCTGTGGGGACGAGCTGACGCTGGAGAGCTTGAATACACCGGACATATCCGCGGTCATCCGCACCGCCGCCGCAGAGCGCCTGGGACGCAGTGTGGCCGTACGCTTCGCCCTTGGCGGCGGGGAGGCCGACGCTGTGGACAAGCTGGAGGAGTTGATCCGCCAGGGCAGCAAATATGACATCTTTACTGTAAAATAACCCCATATAAGCTCCGCCGCCGCTGGCTGCAGCCAGCGGCGGCGTGCTTTTCGCATCATGCAATAGGAGGCGGCCCCCTGTCAGATCAGCCACCGCCCCACCACCGGCAGCCGGCGCAGCACCCAGTAGGCGGCCAGGCTCAGGGCCAGCAGCACCACCCCCTGAGCCGGTACGGCCAGCCAGACGGGCAGGGCCAGGAACCGGCCAGGCAGGGCCAGGATCTGGAAAAACGGGTGGACCAGATAGACGCAAAAGGAGGCGGCGGAGAGGAAGCGTACAGCTTGGGGCGTCCCTTCCCACCGGGCGCTCTGCCACTGGCACAGCCGGAATACCCCTACCGCCATCACCAGGATGAACAGGCTGAAGCCGTCCAGATAGAACTGGTCCAGCTCCCCGGCCTGGGCGCTGCGCCGCCAGGTGCCCAGGAAGGTGACAGCAAAGCCGGCCAGGAAGGTCAGCAGGGGGACAGGCCAGCCCTTGGGCGGATGCTGGCGCAGATACCAGCCCAGCAGCCCCAGCCCCGGGCAGAGGAACGCGGCGGGCATCACCAGATAGAGCAGGGATGCGTGCATCTGGGAGAAGGGCCAGAAAAATTGCAGGAACCGCAGCAGCCCTCCCAGCAGGAGCCACAGGCCGATGATATAGCGCAGCTCCGCCGGAGACGCGCAGCGGGCCACCAGCCGGGTCAGCGGGAGCGCCAGATACAGGGCAAACACAAAATAGAAGTAGTAGAGGTGGTAGTACGTGTTCCCGTAGAGGAGGTTCTTCCCCGCCTGGAGCAGCAGCTGCCCCACCGGGGCCGCGCCCATGGAAAAGGACATGCGCACCAGCTCATAGAAGAGCGCCCAGGCCGCCAGCGCCACAGCCAGCCGCAGCAGATACCTGGTAAACAGCTTCCCCAGCGGCACATCCCTGCCCGGGTCGTTCATCAGCGCACCGCTGCACAACAAAAATGCCGGCACCGCCCACCGGCTGACACTGCCGAAAAAGTCTGTCACCAGCCACCGGAGGGAGCCCACCGGGTAGTTGGCAAAGTGGTTTGCGCTGCAATGGATGCACAGCACCGCGCAGATCGCCAGCGCCTTGACGAGGTCAATGGCGCCGTCACGGCGGGGAGAGAGCTTCTTCTCCATGGGATACCTCCAGAGAGCCGTCCGCCTGCCGCGGATACCTGACGGCTGGCAGGGACGAGTTGATGGCACCGCCCCCACAGAGGGGCGCTTCCCATAATCTACCACAAATGGCTGGGAATGTACAGCAAAAATCCCACGAATCCCTTTTTATTTTCAAACTGTACCCGCTGGATGCAGCGCAGGAGCCTGCCCCCTCCACAGCATGAAAAAAACGTGCGATGCCCTCCGGCACCGCACGTTTCTTATGCTGTTCATCCCTTGTCCGCGCGCCCTGTTTTCCTGGCTGCCCGCCTGTTACCGCCGCAGGTGGAAGCGCTGGACAGAGATCTTCAGCTTTTCCGCCTGGCGGCGGAGCTCCTCGGCAGAGGAGGCCGACTCCTCGGCTGTGGCGGCATTGGTCTGCACCACACCGGAGATGCGCTCCATCCCCTCGGTCAGCTGGCGGAGGGACTGGGACTGCGCCTGGGCGGACTCCGCAATCTGCCCCACCAGCTCTGCCGACTGCTGGGCGCTGGTGACAACCTCAGACAGGGCCTGGGTCGTCTCCTCAGACAGGGATGTCCCGTACTGGACAAGCTGGACCGAGGCCGCGATCAGGTCTGTGATATCCTTTGCGGACTCCGCGCTCTTGCTGGCCAGCCGCTGGACCTCGTCTGCCACAACGGCGAACCCCTTCCCCGCGGCCCCTGCACGGGCCGCCTCCACGGAGGCGTTCAGCGCCAGGATGTTTGTCTGGAAGGAGATGTCCTCAATGGCCTTTGTAATGCCGCTGATCTTCTGGGAGGATTCTGAGATATCCGCAATCGCCGAGGTCAGCGTGCCCATCTTCTTACTGCACAGCCGCAGCTGCTCCTCCGCCTCCACAGAGGATCTCCGGGCCTGATCCGCGTCCTCGGAGGTGCGGCCCACCTGGCCGGAGATGTCCTGGATCCCGGCAAACAGCTCCTCCACTGTGGATGCCTGCTGGACCGCGCCGTCCGACAGGGTCTGCGCCCCTGCGGCCACCCGCTGGGATTCGTCGGACACATCCTGGGCAGTCTGGTGGATGTGGAAGAGGGCCTCGTTCAGGGAATCCAGGATCTGGCACAGGGCGTTCTGGATCGGCAGGAACTCCCCGCGGAAGTCGCTGCTGACGTGGAGATCCATATTGCCCCGGGCCATCTGGGCCAGCGTGCTGTCAATTTCATTGATGTATTTTTTCAGCTCGCGCTTGGTCTCATGGATAGACGCCACCAGCATACCAATTTCCGAGCTGTCCGCCTCCCACTGGAACTGGGCGGAGAGGTTCCCCTGGGAGATCTCCCCCATCTGGTCCCGCACCGCGATGACCGGGTGCAGGATGTGCTTGCGGATCACCCGCATACTGAAGCCCTGGAGCACCACCACTATGACCAGCGCCACCACCATCAGCACCCGGATGACTGCGGCAATGCCGCTCAGGGACTCCACCTCCTGGAGGGTCCGGGTGCTCAGTGCGTCCAGGAACTGCTCCTTAATCCGGTTGATCTTCACGGTGGCCTCGCTGTACTCCGTGCCATAGACATAATTGATGGCACTGCTCTGCTGCCCGGCCTTGACCTGTTCCATCGCCTGCTCCTCCAAGGGCACCAGCTGGTTGGACAGGGCGTACATACTGTCGATCATGGCCTGCTCCTCATTGGTGATGCCGATCTCCTGCATGGCAGCCACGCCCTGATCCCGGTTTTTCAGATTGTTGACCTCGTTGAAATAGTTATCATAGTGCTCCTGGATCCCGGTTGCAGCAAAAGCCCGGACCTCATTGGTGAGGTAGGCGGAGCCGTTCATGAAACGGTTGGCGTTGTAGGTCAGCTCATAGCGATCCTCGTGGGCCTTCTCCAAGCGGCTGCTCACGTTGCTGTAGGCGAACAGGGACACCATCATCACCAGCAGTGCGCAGATGGAAACCCCGTTCAGGATCGTCGTCAGCGTGGATTGGTTCATCGCTTTCTTCATCATCTTCTCCTCCAGTACAAACACAAATTCCCCTTCCCAATGGAACCATTTCCCCTGCCGGGGCCGCAGGGGTGGGTAGCTTTAGTTTACAGGATGGGACAGGGAATTGCAATGGGGTAGCTCAAAAATAATTCCCCGCAGCCTCCCAGGCTACAGCTCCCGCATCAGATGGAATGTCTGCATCAGCTGCACGGACCCATAGCCCCACTGGTTGTTGGGATAGGTCATATCCGGGCGGCGCAGGCAGCCCCGGATCAGGTAGGCCCGGATCTGGTAGGTCCCCATGGCCGGGTCGTTCCCCTCGCGGACCCCCCACTGGAGCAGCAGGGCGCACACCCCTGCCAGCACCGCTGCCGCCGCGCTGGTGCCGCTCATGAGGCCGGGGCCGTAGGGGTAGATGCCCCCCACCCCCACGCCGGGGGCCGTCAGGTCCGGCAGCACCCGCCCGTCCCAGGCGGGGCCCCGGGAGGACTTGGCATACAGGCTCTTGCTGGCGCTGTCATAGGCCCCGCAGCAGATCACCCCAACAGCGGAGGCGGGGCTGGTGATGGTATAGTCCGGCGTAGCGGCCAAAAACTCCACCGTGGGCGAGACGAACCCCGTCATGGGCAGCCACACCTGGTAGCTCCCGTTGAGCAGGATATCCCCGTGGAGCCCGATGGTCCACACCCCCGGGGTGGCCCCCAGGATGCGGATCACCGACAGCTGCCCGCCGCTGCCCTCCACCGGGAAGTGGTATTCAATCTGCACCCGGGCGGCCTCCAGCACCAGCTTCACATCCGCAGCGGGGACCATCCCCGACCGGGCGGGCACCCGGCCCACCAGCTCCCCGGAGGGGGAGCGCACCGACACCGACAGCCGGTCCGCCACGGTGTTCCACACCGCCAGGTAGACGTCCCCCGCATTCTCCCCCACCTTCAGATCCACCTGGCCCGGCTTTTCCCCCGGCTCCAGGACACCGCCGGTGTGGTGGCGCGCCTCGGCCTCATTCCCCGCTGCCGCGCACAAGCACACCCCCTTCTGGATGGATATCCCGCCCAGGTACTCCTCAAAGACGCCTGCCCCATCGTGGCTTCCGGTATTGGCCCCCAGGCCGAGGCAGATGGCCACCGGGCGGCCCAGCTCCCTGGCCTTGCGGAGGATGTATTCCACTCCCAGCATGACGTCGCTGGACTCATAGGCGTTGGCCTGGTCCGCCGGGACGCAGTATTTCTCCCGGTAGAAGGGCCGGGCCGGGCGCAGCTTTACGGCGATGATCTCCGCGTCCGGGGCCGCGCCGGAGAACTCCTCCGTCTGCCGCCCGGCGGCCACAGAGGCCAGGAACGTCCCGTGGCCCTCCACGTCCCGCTGCGGCACCAGCTCGTAGGGGTCCTGGGAGGACAGGGCGGCGTCAATGTCCGCCTTGCTGTATTCATGGCCCTGGAGGAAGCCGGTAGGCGGCTCCCCATCGGCCGTCTGGTCGTAGATATACTGGATTTTGCTGGTGCCGTCCTCATAGCGGAAGACATCCTGTGTGTAATCAATCCCCGTGTCCACAAAGCCCAGCAGCACCCCGCGGCCCTTCAGGTTCAGATAGGGCTGGCTTTGGACCTGGGAGACCCCCGCCGCGTCCAGGGCCGGGCGGTCCAGCAGCCCCAGCACGATGGAGGCGGAGCTGATAAAGGCAGATCCCAGGGCCTGCCCCAGCTTGTAGAAGTTCTCCTCCTTCACGTAGCCCAGGACGTAGCGGCCAGAGAGCATCTGCCCTACCACGATTTCCGAGGACTCCCTGGCGTAGTCAAAAAAGGCGTCCGTGGCCCGGGTGATAAAATCTACCGTATCCGGCGCCTGGATAAACTCCAGCGCCTCTGGTGACAGCCGCATCCTCACAGCCCCCTTTCCACATGGTTGACCAGCTCGTTCATTGTCCCGCACAGGTACAGCCGCCCATACCCCCACTGGGGGTTGGGATAGGAGAGGAAGGGGCTGCGCAGCGCCCCCTTGCACAAAAAAGCCTTCACCCGCTGGCCATAGAGGAACAGGTCGTTCCCACGCACAATCCCCCACTCCATCATCAGCGCCGCCGCCCCGGAGACAAAGGGGGCGGCCATGCTGGTGCCGGTGAAGGCGTCGTAGCCGCCGCCGGCCTTGGCGGAGCGGACAGCCTCCGCCGGGGCCGCCAGATCCAGCAGCACCCGGCCTGCGCAGTCCTGGTCTCCCCGGCCGGAGAAGGGGCTGACTGTCTCCGTCTCCGGCCGGAAGCCCCCCACGGAGATGGGATAGAGGGCCGTGGCCGGCAGGGTGATGGTCAGATCCGGCTCCGGCTGGAGGAAGGCCGTGCGCTCGCTGACCTCCTCCACCGTGGGCAGCCATACATCGAAGCGGCCATCAGCCACCTTCTTCCCCCAGCAGCGCAGCCGCCACAGGCCGTCCATGGCCCCCGGGGGGCCCTCTATGGAGAACAGGGCCTCCTGGGAGGCGCTGTAGTGGGTAGGCACACCGTAGTCCACCGTCAGGCGTACCGCGCCGAAGCGGAAGGAGCGCTCCCCCTCTGTCAGCTGCCCCGTGGTCTGCCCGCTGGGGAGGACCAGCTCAAAGGCCGCATCGTCAGCAAAGTTCTTCCACAAGGAGAGGTAGATCTGCTCCCGCTGGGTGGAGACATTGAACTCCGCATCCACTGTGCCGCCCTCAACGAGCCGCCCCCGGAAGTGGTGGGCCCCGCTCCCCTCATTCCCGGCAGCGCAGACCACTACGCTCCGCCCCCGCTGGGCGGACTGGTCAATGTAGGACTCGAAGAGGGACTGCCCCTGGTGGGAGCCGCAGTTGGTGCCGTAGCTGAGGTTGATGACGCAGGGCATCCCCCGCTCCTCCGCCTGGTCCAGCAGGAATTTCACCGCCCGCATGATGTCCGTGGTCCGGGCGCTGGCCAGCTTCACCGCCGCGATGGACGCCCCCGGCGCCACGCCGCTGCGGCCTGCGGCAATGGCGGCCACGGCGGTGCCGTGGCCGGCCAGGTCGGAGGAGGGGGCCTGCCCGTTGGCGATCTCCTCCTGGGAGAACAGCGCCCCCTGGCGGAACCCGGCCGGCGGGGTCCCCTCCGCCGTCATGTCCCACAGGGACACCACCCGGCTGTTCCCCTCCTCATCCATGAATTCCGGGTGGTTCAGATCCAGGCCCGAGTCCACAATCCCGATGAGCACCCCCTCCCCTGTCAGCCCCAGCCCGTTTTTCCGCTGGACCGGCGGGATGCAGGCCGCCTCCATACTCCGGTCCGCCAGCCCGCACAGGGTCCGGGCCGGCTCATAAAATGTCACCTGCTGGTACTCCAGCAGCCGCCCCGCCTGCCCCTCCACCAGCTCCATAATGGCAAACTGGGCGTCCAGCAGCTCCGTGGGATAGCCCAGGGCGAGGATATCCCCCGTATATTTGATGATGTACTCCATACTGCCCTCCTTTTTGCCGGCCCGGCCCGGTGCCCGCCGGACCAGGCCCGCATAGGATAGTATACGGAAAGGAGGACTGCCGATATGAATCCAACCTATGTAGACAAAGGCGAACTGCAAATTTTTGTCACCGAGGGGGAGAACCCCGTCCCTATACCGGAGGCCCGGGTGCGCATCAGCGACCCGTCCAGCGGCCAGATCGTGGCGGAGGTGTCCACCGACGCGTCAGGCCAGACCCCGTTCCTGGAGCTGCCCGCGCCGCCCATTGAGCTGTCAGTGACCGAAGGGGAGGTGGGGCGGCCCTACGCGGTCTACAACGTCACCATCTCCGCCGAGGGCCGCCAGACCCTCCACATCGGCGGCGCGGAGGTGCTGCCCACAGGACGCTCCATCCAGCGGGCCGCGCTCCTGCCGGAGGGGCCCGGGTTCAATGTGCGCAACCTGCTGCTGCCGCCCCACGCCCTCTGGGGGGAGCCATCCTCCCGGGAGCCGGAGGCGGAGGTCAAGCCCCTGCCCGCGCCGGAGGGGCTGGTGGTACTGCCGGAGCCGGTGATCCCGGAGTACATCGTGGTCCACGCCGGCCGTCCGGAGGACTCGTCCGCCCCCAACTACTGGGTCCGGTTCAAGGACTACGTCAAAAACGTGGCGTGCAGCGAGATCTACTCCACCTGGAAGACCGAGGCCATCAAGGCCAACGTGCTGGCCATCATCTCCTTCACCCTCAACCGGGTGTATACCGAGTGGTACCGGGGGAAGGGATACGACTTCACCGTCACCAACTCCACCGCCTTCGACCAGTCCTTCTCCTACGGCCGCACCATCTTTGAGGAGATCGGCGTGGTAGTGGACGATCTGTTCAGCACCTACATCACCAAGGAGGGCATTGCACAGCCCCTGTTCACCCAGTACTGCGACGGGCGGCGGGTCCAGTGCGGCGGGCTGAGCCAGTGGGGATCCCAGGCCCTGGGGGAGCAGGGCTGGGATGCGGTGAGCATCCTGCGCAAATATTACGGCTCGGAGATCTACCTGAAAAGCGCAGAGAAGGTGGAGGGCGTGCCCATGTCCTACGGCGGCCAGGTGCTGAGCCTGGGCAGCGAGGGGGAGGCGGTACGCACCATCCAGGAGCAGCTCAACTACATATCCGTCAAGTTCCCCGCCATCCCCAAAATCCCGGCGGACGGGGTCTACGGCCCCGCCACCCAGGAGGCTGTGATGATCTTCCAGCAGGTCTTCCACCTGCCCCAGACCGGGAGCGTGGACTTCGCCTGCTGGTATGAGATTTCCAACGTCTTTGTGGCTGTGACGGAGATGGCCTGACCCTGCCGGTCAGGATTTGAAATCGATGTGCTGGACGGTCCCGGCCTGGCCGCTCTCCTTGAGATAGAGGCCCGTGCGGCGGACCCGGGCGTCCACGCTGCTGCCGCCAGAGCTCAGGCCGTGTTCCGTGGACTGGCTGCCCAGGAAAATGGCCCCCACCCCCGCCTCTGCCAGGGAGAGGAGCTTGGGCGTACCGCTGCCCGCCCGCACCCACACCGACAGCTGGGAGAAGATGCTGTCATTCTCGTCGATCCAGCCGTTGCCGTCCTGGTCGTACTGGGCCAGCTCGCCGAAGCCGTCGCCGGTGCGGGCGCCGAAGAGCTCGGAGCCGTCGTTGATGACGCCGTCCCCGTTTTTATCCAGGGCCAGGAAGCCGCTGCCTGCGCCCAGCCCGGCCAGCTCCTCCGCCTTCCCATCGCAGTTGAGGTCAAAATAGAAGCTCACATCGGAGAGGGAGGCCGCGTCGGTATCCAGGTTAATGACCAGCGGGTCGGTATAGATCTCCTCCTTGCCCGCCACCGCGCAGGCCGCGGCGAAGCTGCGGGACATCTCCATGCTGATGCCGAAGCTGATGGTGCGCCCGTCGGAGGTGACGACGCTGCCGGAGGAGGAGAAGGCGGTGTGCTCCTCCCCGGCCACAAAGCCGGACTGGATTACCTGCCGCGTCCAATGGCCGTTTACCGCGCCCTCCGTGCTGGGGCGCACTGCGCCTGCCTCCTGCCCGCCAAACAGTACCATGGCCTGCTGGTAACGCATGGAGGCCATGGTGGCGCTGGCCCGGAAGGCAGCCCCGCCCATTTTCCCGGAGGCACCCGTATCCAGGCGGCGGTTGGAGAATTTTTTGCCTGTACACTGCTCCAGCAGCTCCAGCATTTTCCGGAGCATCTTAATTTTCGGGTCGTTTTCCACTTCGCTGGCGATATCGCCCAGCCAGTCCCCGTTGTCCGGGACGGCAACGCCAGCAGGGCGGGATACCTGGGTTTCCGGGGCCTCCGGCTTGTTTTCGGCGTGCCCGCTGCTGCTCTCCACCTGGCCGGTGCGCTCAAGGCCGCCGGAGGAGGTGGTAAACACCGCCGCGCCAGCCGACAGCTCGGCCCTATCCGTCCGGATGGCGGACGATGTGACCCGGGCCTGCTCCAGCCTGCCGTCTGCGCCGTAGCCCCGGATTATGGACGTCTGGTTGATCTCCGCCTCCTCCTTGTAGCTCCGTGAGGAAGCCATGGAGATGGTGCTGCTGTCAATTCGCATAAAATTGCCCTCCTCAATCGATAGATTTCTGTTTATTTATTCGACCAGCTTTCCCTGAAACGTAAGGCGGTTGGACAGATTTTCCAGAAACGGCGCCCTCCACCGGCTTCTTTCCCGGCAGGGGGCGCCGTCCTGCCGCCTATTTTCCGCCGCGCCAGCCAAATCCCCTGTAAACAGGGCGTACAAGCATTGCGTATGCGCCGCAAATATGGTATGCTGTTGCTAAACCCAGATCAGGGGCTGGCAGGACTCCACGGCCCGTGGATTGCACTGCGGCCGTTTCCCGTGTAAGATAGGCCCTGCGGGAACAACCGCTATTCATCAACATTTGGAGGGAGCGGTATGGACTGTGGTAAGGTAGGCGCGCTGATTTCGCAGCTGCGGAAGGAGCGCGGGCTGACCCAGCAGCAGCTGGCGGAGCGGCTTCTGGTCAGCAACAAGGCTGTCAGCAAATGGGAGTGCGGCATGGGATGCCCGGATGTCTCCCTGTTGGCCCAGCTGGCCGACGAGCTGGACGTCGAGCTGGCGGCACTGCTGTCCGGCCAGCTGCCCTCCGGCGCTGCGCCAGGAGGAAGTATGAAAAAAGCAACCTATTATGTCTGCCCCACCTGCGGGGGCATCGTGTTCTCCACCAGCGGGGCGGAGCTGAGCTGCTGCGGCAGGAAGCTCTCCCCCCTGGCTGCCCAGAAGGCGGAGGAGGGCGCGCGTTTAACAGTCGAACGGGTGGAGGACGAGTGGTTCGTCACCTCCAGCCACCCCATGGGCAAGGACCACCACATCGCCTTTGTTGCCTTTGCCCAGGGCGACCGTGTCCAACTGATCCGGCAGTACCCGGAATGGGATTTACAGGTGCGCATCCCCGCCAGGGGCCACGGGACCCTCTTGTGGTACTGCACCCAGCACGGCCTCTTCTATCAGCTGCTGTAGCTCCCCTGTATCCTGTTTTGATTGAAAGCCTGTAAGGAGGGCGCATATCCATGAACATCCTAGCCTTTGAATCCTCCTGTGACGAGACCGCCGTAGCGGTGGTCCGGGATGGGCGGCATGTCCTCAGTGACGCGATCCTGTCTCAGGCGGACATGCATTCCATTTACGGCGGCGTTGTGCCGGAGATTGCCTCCCGGAAGCACATCGAATCCATTGCCGGGCTGACAGACAAGGCCCTGTCTGCCGCCGGCATCTCCAAGGGGGAGGTTGACGCGGTGGCCGTCACCTATGGGCCCGGCCTGATTGGCGCGCTGCTGGTAGGGGTGAACTTTGCCAAGTCGGCGGCCTACGCGCTGGGCAGGCCCTTGATCCCTGTTCACCATCTCCGGGGCCACATCGCGGCCAACTACATCGCCTTCCCGGAGCTGGAGCCGCCGTTCCTGGCGCTGTGTATCTCCGGGGGCAACTCCATGCTTGTCGATGTGCGGGGGTACACGGACATGTCCATCCTGGGGGCCACCCGGGACGATGCAGCCGGGGAGTGTTTTGACAAAATCGCCCGGGTGCTGGGGCTTCCCTACCCCGGCGGCCTGCCCATGCAGGAGCTGGCCGAGGGGGGTGACAGCACCAAATATCCCCTGCCCCGGGCAAAGGTGGCGGGAAATGACCTGGATATGTCCTTCTCCGGCCTGAAAACGGCGGCGGTGAACCTGGTCCACAACGCCCAGCAGAAGGGGGAACCGCTGGACCGCGCCAGCCTGGCGGCATCGGTGGCGGCAGCTATCAGCGATGAGCTGGTGCCCCGCGCGATGGAGGCGGCCAGGCGGTGCGGCCACCACACCTTGGTTGCTGCCGGCGGCGTGGCCGCCAACAAGCGCATCCGGGGAGATCTGGAGCAGGCTTGCCGGGAACAGGGGCTCCGCCTGTATCTGCCGCCCCTGCGGCTGTGCGGGGACAACGGGGCCATGATCGGCAGCCAGGCCTACTACGAGTACTTGGCAGGAGCGCGGGCGGACATGAGCCTGAACGCCTACGCAAACCTGGAAATTTGACAGGAGGAGCGGCGATGATTGACTTTGAAAACGCGGAATACCTGAAACTGCGGCCTGTGAAGGAGGACACCTTTGACGCGCTCATCCGCCCGATGTTCGTGGACGGCGAGGAGGTGATCCAGTGCTTCCAGACGGTGCGCGATGGTGTGGTATTTACCAACAAGCGCATTTTCGCCATCAACATCCAGGGCCTGACAGGGAAAAAGAAGGATTTCACCATCCTGCCCTACAGCCGGGTGCAGGCCTTCTCTGTGGAGACCGCCGGTGTACTGGATCTCGACAGCGAGCTGGACCTCTGGTACAGCGGCCTGGGGCGTGTCCGGTTTGAGTTTATTTCCAATGCCAACGTGGCCATGATCTGCCGGACCATCTCAGAACGGGTCCTGTAGGGAAATGTAAAGCGCGATGCGGATTGATCAGATCCGCATCGCGCTGCTTTTCTGTATTCTATTGCTCAGGCGGGCCGCTCCTATGCGCCCATGACCTCGCCCATCACGGCAAGGCCCTTGTCAATCTCCTCCCGGGTGATGACCAGCGGCGGCAGCAGGCGCAGGGTATCCGCACCGGCGGTCAGGCACAGCAGGCCCTTATCCATCAGCCGATCCTTCAGCTCCTTATGGGTCATCCCCTGGATGCCCACCCCGATCATCAGGCCCATGCCCCGGATGCCGGAGACATAGGGGCTGTTCAGCGCGGCAATGCCGCTGCGCAGGTACTCCCCCTTCTCCTGAACCTCCCGCAGGAACTCCGGCGTCAGGGTGTCCAGCACCACATTGGCCGCAGCAGCGGCCATGGGGTTGCCGCCGAAGGTGCTGCCGTGATCCCCGGCCCGCAGCACGTTCCGGCATTTCTCGCTGGTCATGAACCCGCCAAAGGGCAGGCCGCCGGCAATACCCTTGGCAAAGGTGAGCACGTCGGGCTGGATGCCGAACTGCTGGTAGGCAAACATTGTCCCCGTCCGGCCCACGCCAGTCTGTACCTCGTCAACCAGGAGCAGCCAGTCCCGCTCCGCACACAGCTTCGCCACAGCCTGGACATAGTCCTGCTGGAGGGGGTTGACGCCCCCCTCCCCCTGGACCAGCTCCATCATCACTGCGCACACGTCGTCCCCCGCAGCGGCCTGGAGGCTGTCCATATCGTTGGCCGCCGCATAGCGGAACCCCTCGGTGAAGGGGAAGAAATAGTCGTGGAAGTGGTCCTGCCCTGTGGCCTTCAGGGTGGTGATTGTGCGGCCATGGAAGGAGTTTTTCAGCGTGATAATCGTGGCCCGGCCCTGGCCGTACTTCTCATAGGAGTACTTCCGGGCGGTCTTAATCATGCCCTCATTGGCCTCCGCGCCGGAGTTGCCGAAGAACGCCGCCGCCATGCCAGCCGCCGGGACCAGCCGGGAGGCCAGCCGGGCGTAGGGCTCGGTATAGAAGAGGTTGGAGATGTGCCCCACCTTCATCGCTTGGTCATAGATGGCCTTGGCCCACGCCTCGTTGGCATAGCCCAGGGAGCACACGCCGATGCCGGAGGTGAAGTCAATATACTGCTTCCCCTCGGTGTCGTACAGTGTCGCCCCATGGCCGTGGTCAATGGCTACCTGGTTGCGGCCATAGGTCTGGAGGACATAGCCCTCGTCCAGCGCCTTGATCTCAGAGAAATTCATAGCAGCAGGCTCCTTTATTATTTTACCAGATCATCGTCCCAATCCCGGCGTGGGACAGCACCTCAATGAGGATCGAATGGGGGATCCGGCCGTCCAGGATATGGGTGCGGCGCACGCCGTTCTCCACGGCATCCACGCAGCAGGCCACCTTGGGGATCATGCCGCCGGAAATGATCCCCTGCTCTACCAGCCCCGGCACCTCCTGGATCCGCACCTGGGAGATGAGGGTATTTTCATCGTTTTTATCCCGGAGCAGGCCGCGGATATCCGTGAGCAGGATCAGCTTCTCCGCCCCCACCGCCACAGCAATCTTGGCGGCGGCGGTGTCGGCATTGACATTGTAGCTGGTCTCCTCGTCGGTCCCCTGGGCCACGGTGGAGATGACAGGGATGAAATCATCATGGATGGCGTCCAGGATGACCTTGGGCTCCACCTCCGTCACATCCCCCACCAGGCCGTAGTCCACGCCGTCCTCCTGCCGCCGGACCGCCTGGAGCATCCCGCCGTCCAGGCCGCACAGGCCGACCGCGCTGCCGCCGGCACGGTTCAGTGTGGACACCAGGTCCTTGTTCACCTTGCCGCACAGGACCATCTGGACAATCTCCATGGTCTCCTGGTCGGTGTAGCGCAGGCCGTTGACAAAACGGCTCTCCTTACCGGTCTTTTTCAGCAGCTCGTTGATCTCCGGCCCGCCGCCGTGGACCACCACCACGTGGATGCCCACCAGCCGCAGCAGGATGAT
>CAJUAC010000066.1 GCA_910583885.1 uncultured Oscillospiraceae bacterium
TCCGCAGCATCCGCGGCGGGCGCATGAGCATGATCTTCCAGGAGCCCATGAGCGCGCTGAACCCCTCCATGCGCATTGACCGCCAGATGATCGAGACCATCCGCCTGCATACGGACATGAGCAAGGAGGAGGCCCGCCGCCACGCGGCGGATATGCTGGGCAAGGTAGGCATCCCCGACCCGCCGCGGGTCCTGAACAACTACCCCCACCAGCTCTCCGGTGGTATGAGCCAGCGCGTGATGATCGCCATGGCCCTCAGCTGCGACCCGCAGCTGCTGATTGCCGACGAGCCCACCACCGCTTTGGACGTGACCATCCAGGCGCAGATCCTGGATCTGATGAAGAAGCTGCAAAAAGAGGACCAGTCCAGCATCCTGCTCATCACCCATGACCTGGGCGTGGTGGCGGAGATGTGTACCCGCGTTATTGTCATGTACGCAGGCAAGATCGTGGAGGAAGCGCCGGTCCGGCAGCTGTTCGCCAGCCCCACCCACCCCTACACCCAGGGCCTCATCGCCTCCGTACCCAAGCTGGGCGCCGGGGTGAAGGTGCTGCCCAGCATCCCGGGGAGCGTGCCGGATCTGGCGTCCATGCCCACAGGGTGCCGCTTCGCACCCCGCTGTAAGTACGCCACGGACAAGTGCCGCGCCCAGGAGCCGGAGCTGAAGACCGTGGGCGAGGACCAGCGCTGCCGCTGCTGGCTGAAACAGGAAGGATAGGGGGATGCAGGTGATGGAAAAAATTGTATCGTTAAAGAATGTATCGAAGACGTTCCCCGTGGGAAAATCCCTCTTTGGAAAGCCCACGAAGTTCGTCCACGCGGTCAACAACGTCAGCTTTGACGTATTCAAGGGGGAGACCTTCTCCATCGTGGGCGAGTCCGGCTGCGGCAAGAGCACCACAGGCCGGTTAATCAACCATCTGCTGATCCCGAACAGCGGCGAGGTCTGGTTCCAGGGCAAGGACATCTCCAAAATCAGCCAGGACGAGATGCGCCCCCTGCGCAAGGATATGCAGATGATCTTCCAGGATCCGGCGGGCAGCCTGAACCCCCGGATGCGGGTCTCTGAGCTGATTGAGGAGCCGCTGCTGATCCACACGAATATGAGCCCCGCGGAGCGGGCCAAGGTGGTCAATGAGCTGCTGGGTATCGTGGGCCTGAGCTCCAAGCACGCCCAGCGCTATCCCCATGAGTTCTCCGGCGGCCAAAAACAGCGCATCGGTATCGCCCGTGCCCTGACCGTGAACCCCAAGCTGGTCATCGCTGACGAGCCCATCTCCGCCCTGGATGTGTCCATCCAGGCCCAGGTCCTCAACCTGCTCCACAGGCTCCAGGAGGAGTATAAGCTGACATATGTGTTCATCTCCCACGACCTGTCGGTGGTGGAGATGATCTCCGACAGGATCGCTGTCATGTATCTGGGGTTTGTGGTGGAGACCGCACCCAAGGAGAAGCTTTATGCCCATCCGGCCCATCCCTACACCGAGGCCCTGCTCTCCGCCGTCCCCATCCCGGACCCGACCCTGCAAAAGGAGCGGATCATCCTGGAGGGCGACATCCCCAGCACCATCAACCTGCCGGCAGGCTGCCCCTTTGCGGCGCGGTGCAAGCGCTGCACGAAGGTATGTTTGGAGCGCAGGCCAGAGACCAAGGAGATCGAACCGGGCCATTTTGTCGCTTGCCATCAGTGCTGAGCGCCCGGCAAAAATACGCTATGGAGGGGAAACCAAATATGAACCATCCACTGATTGAGGCCTGTGTAGACTCCTACGCCTCCTGCAAAGCCGCGACCCTGGGGGGCGCGGATCGGCTGGAGCTGTGCGGCCATCTGGCGATTGGCGGTACGACGCCGTCCTCTGTCGTCTTCAAGCAGGTCCAGCGGGACTGTGACGTGAAGATCAACGTCTTGATCCGCCCCCGCTTCGGCGACTTCCTCTACTCGGATATGGAGATGGAGGAGATGTGTGAGGAGATTAAGATTTTCCGTGACCTGGGTGCCAACGGCGTGGTCATTGGCGTGCTGACCCCGGACGGGGAGCTGGACCGGGAGAAGATGGCGCGCCTGATCGACTGTGCCGGCGGGATCGACGTCACACTCCACCGGGCTTTCGACATGACCCGTGACCCCTATGCCGCCCTGGAGACGGCGGTAGAGCTGGGGTGCAAGACCATCCTGACTTCCGGCCAGGCCGCCAACGTGGTCGCAGGCAAGGATCTGCTCAAGGGGGTCTATGAGAAGGCGGCGGGCCGTATCGACATCATGGCCGGCTGCGGGGTGAAGAAGTGGAATATTCAGGAGATCCACGACTACGCTGGTATCAAGGTCTTCCACACCACGGGCCGGAAGGCTGCCCTCGACAGCGGTATGATCTACCGCAAGAGCGGCGTCTATATGGGCCTGCCCTCCCTGTCGGAGTATGAGGTCTGGCAGACCGATGAGCAGGAGTTCCGGGAGTGTGCACAGATCGTCCACGCTTTCCAGTAAAGCAGTAATACAAGCCTGCCGCCCTGGCTGGGACTCCCGGCCAGGGCGGCAGGTGAAAAAAGACAGGTTCACCACCGACCGGCTGGAACTTGTCTTTTTATTATAAAATAATGAGGTGCAGGCGGCTGCTTTGGAGCCGCCTGCCGGGAGGGAATCCATGATTTTTTCAAAACACATTGCGGAAGCTGCCCAGGCCAAGTTCGACACCCTGCTGGAGCGGGCCGGGGAGGTAAAGGCCGCTGAGATCCGCAGCTGCCTCGCTGCGGCGGGGCAGACAGAGGATGTGCTGCTGGCGGTGAAATGGATCTATGCCAACAGCCCCCTCAGTGATTGGGCAAACTACGACTTTTCCATTTTCCTCTCCTGCGCAGAGCACGGCGTGTTCCTGCGGGAGCACTCGCCCCTGGCGAAGGAGGTGCCGGAGGACATCTTCCTCAACTATGTCCTTCATATCCGTGTCAACGAGGAGGAGCTGTGCGACTGCCGGAAGTTCTTCCACAGCCTGCTGGCGGAGCGCGTAGAGGGTCTGGATGCAGAGGCAGCGGTCATCGAGGCCAACTACTGGTGCGCAGAGCAGGTGATGTACCAGGCCACGGACGCACGGACCATCTCCGCCATAGGCGCGTACCGCTCCGCCTACGGCCGGTGCGGCGAGGAGTCGGCCTTCGGCGTCAACGTCTTCCGCTCCGTGGGCATCCCGGCCCGGCAGATCTACACCCCCCGCTGGGCCCACTGTGACGACAACCACGCCTGGGTGGAGGTCTGGTGCGGCGGCAAGTGGCGCTTTTTGGGGGCCTGTGAGCCGGAGGAGGTCCTCAACCGGGGCTGGTTTACCAACGCCTCCAGCCGTGCCATGCTGATCCACAGCCGCTGCTTTGGGGAGATCTCCGGCGAGGAGATCATCTCCAAGGTGGGCATGGCCTCCTTCCTCAATAACCTGCCGCTCTACGCGGTGACAAAACGCCTCACAGTGGCAGTGAAGGACCCCAGCGGCGCGCCGGTTGCGGACGCCCAGGTATCCTTCGGCATCCTTAACTACTCCAGCATTTTCCCCGCCGCTGTGGTGCAGACCGGCGCGGATGGTACCGCCAGCCTCACCTGCGGCCTGGGCAGCATCAACATCCACGTCAAGAAGGGGGACGTCTTCTGTGAGCGGATGGTCTACACCCCGGACGTGGACCGGGTGGAGATCGTCCTGGCCCAGGAGGAACCCGTATGCGACGTGTGGGAGGACTTCACCGCCCGCTCCCCCCGGGACCAGATCGTGAGCGGGGCGCAGCCCACCATGGCCCAGAAGGAGCTGGGGCTGAAAAAGACCGCCGCCGCCAATGAGAAGCGGGAGCAGCGGGTAGCCGCCATGTTCGACGCCGGGCGGGCGGAGGCCGTGGTGAAGCAGTATGGCTACAGCCAGGCCATCTATGACCTGCTCTATGAGAGCCGGGGCAATCTGGACGTCCTGCTGGCCTTCCTGGAGGACGGCCGCTATGGCGCCGGGGAGAAGGAAAAGCTGCTGCTGACCCTGTCCGCCAAGGACCGGCGGGACGTGGACCCGGACGTGCTGCGGGAGGCGCTGGAGCTGAGCAAGCCCTACTATGACGGGAACGACGCGCTGTTTTATCCCTATATTGCCTGCCCCCGGGTGTTTAACGAGCCCCTGCGGAAGAACCGGCAGTTTATTCTGGACTACCTCTCTGGGGAGCAGAAAGCCGCTTTCCGGGCAAATCCCGCACAGGTCTGGGACTATGTCCAGAAGGAAATCAGCTTCGACTCCACCATTGAGTACGGCCAGATCGTCACCAGGCCGGTGGGGGCGCTGACGGTCAGGAATGCCAGCCCCTTGTCCCGCAAGATCCTCTTTGTCTCCATCTGCCGCGCCCTGGGGATCGCTGCCCGGATGAACCTGGTGGACCAGCAGGCGGAGTACTATGCGGATGGCGGGTTCGTGCCTGTGGAGGTCCCGCAGAAGGGGGATGCGGCCATCATCTTTGAGAAGGGGGATGGGGAGAGCTGGCAGTATGAGGCCGACTTCGCCATTGGTATGCTGGTGGACGGCATGTACCAGACCCTGGACCTGTCCAAGGAGCAGTGGGAAGGCGATACCCTGCGGATTGAAGCCAGCAGCGGCATGTACCGGATCATCACGGACAACCGCCTGCCCAACGGCGACCTGCACGCCAGCAAGTACCATTTCCATCTGAAGGCCGGTGAGACGAAGGCTGTCCGGCTCCACAAGTTCCAGGCGGACCTGTCGGAGATGCTGGATAACTTCACCCTGGAGGAATTCAAGGTTCAAGACAGCGAGGGCCGGGAGGTCCTGGGCAGCGCACTCACCGAAAGCAAGGCGGTACTCATGTGGCTGGAGGAGGGCAAGGAGCCCACAGAGCACATCCTCAACGAAATGCTGGAGCAGGAGGCGGACTTCCGAAACCTCCCCGCAGAGATCCTCTTTATGGTGCACAGCCGGGAGGCCCTGGAAAATGCCAAGCTGCAAAAGGTGCTGCAAACCTTCCCAAAGATCCGGGTGTACTACGACACCTTCGTGCCCAATGTGGAGACACTGGCCCGGCGGATGTACGTGGATCCGGAGAAGCTGCCGCTGATCCTGGTGACGACCCGGGCGCTCAACGCGGTGTATGCGTGCAGCGGATACAATGTGGGCAGCGGGGACATGATTGTCAAGGTCTGCCAGAGTATGTGACGTGGATTTTTTGGATTTCCTACTTGCCATACGGGGAAATATTGTTATATAATAGAATTGCATAAATAGGCTGTGGAGAGCCCACATGCCGGGAGGAGGTGCCGCATACGGCAAATACGCGGAAAGCAGACCGGGAGCGCATCCAGAGCTTCCATACCAAGCGGATCCTCTCGGAGATCCAGACAGCCGGGGAGATTTCACGGGGGCAGGTAGCCCAGCGCACCGGCATGAACATCATGACCGTTGGGCGGATTGTAGAGGATCTGATCTCCCGCGGCATCCTCCAGGAGCGCGGGACTGAGGCGGCCAGCCAGGCTGGCCGGCCGCCTCGCCTGCTGTCCCTGGATAGCGATCGCCTGCTGTGTGCCAGCCTGTTTTTAGACAGGGATATCCTCCATCTGGGAGTGGTGGATCCCGTGGGCCAGATGCGGGCCTATGAGGCGCTCCCGGTGCCGGAGGGGGATTTCCTGCCGGAATGGATCATGCCTTGGATGGCAGATTGCCTGAGCCGGTTCCTGGAGCAGCAGCAGGGGCTGCACCCCTGCCATACGGTGGGGGTGGTGGTCCCTGGTATCCTGGATATCGGGAAGGGCGAGATGGTATTCTCCGCAAACTTCCAGTGGGGGAGCGTGCCGCTGCTGGCGCAGCTCCAGAAGCGCCTGCCGGGCTATGAGTTTATTGTGGAAAACGATGTCAAGGCTGTAGCGGTGGCGGAGCACCAGTTCGGCAATATCAAAGGGTTTCAGAATGTAGTGGCGCTGAATATCGGCGACGGTATTGGTGCGGCAGTCATCCTGAACGGCGAGATTTACCGGGGGAAGGACAATATGGCCGGAGAGATCGGCCATGTCATCCTCAGCCCTGCGGGGAAGATCTGTGAATGCGGGAAGGTGGGCTGTCTCCAGACCTACCTGTCCCAGCGGACTGTGCTGGCGGAGGCCCGGGCAGTCTATCCGGATATCACCCTGGCCAAGCTGCACGAGCTGTACCGGCAGGGGGAACCCTTTGCCTCGGCTTTCATGAACCTGGTGGCAGAATATGTATCCATTGCGATCAACCTGCTGGCGAACGCTTATGCGCCAGAGGTGGTGCTGCTGTGCGGGAGCATGATGCGGCAGGGGAGCGTCCTGCCGGAGATTGTGTCCAGCATCTACCAGGAGAAGCTCAACCAATATATGAAGGACACCTTCCAGCTGCGCTTTGAGCGCTTTGGGATTACCGGGCACCTCGTCGGCGGCGGCGTGCTGGCGATGCGCCAGGTGTTGCAGCAGCTGTGTGGGTAGCCCCGGGATTACTGCGTAACAATACGGCGATGGTACAAACCATCGCCGTATTTTGTTGCTTTTACAGTGGGAGGAGCCCCTTGCTGCGGCAGGGGCCTCTCCATGGAAGCTCGGGAAGGGATTATTTTTTTGCCCGGCACGCAAACTTTTTGCCCCCTATTTCCGTCTATCCTACAGACGCCGCCCAATCATCCTGCCGGCGCCGGATCGGGCGGTAAAATTTCCCTTTCGGGAGAAAGGAGTATGGATGTGACAAAGAAAGAAGCCCTGACCCAGTATCTGGTTGAGGAGCAGAACCGATTCTACCGGCTGGCCTACAGTATCCTGAAAAACCGGGACGAGGCCCTTGACGCAGTGCAGGCTGCTGTCTGCCGGAGCCTGGAACGTCAGGACAGCCTCCGGGACGCCGGGGCTGTGAAGACCTGGTTTTACCGGATTTTGATGAATAGCTGCAATGACATCCTCCGCCAGCGTTCCCGCACGGTCCCTCTGCCGGAGGAGGGGGGCCCCGTTTTGGAGGACCCGGAGCCCATAGATGATTTCCTGTCCAGGCGGGTGGACGCCCTGCCGCCGGAGGTCGGGACTGTCATCAGACTGCGGTTCTATGAGGAGCTATCCCTCCAGGAGATCAGCCAAGTCACGGGACAGAATGTAAACACAGTGAAGAGCCGTTTATACGCCGGTTTGAAAAAACTGCGCGTCACGATGGAAGGAGTGGAACTTTTATGAACGAATTCAAACAAGCAAAGAAGGACTACGAGGCTACCCCCATTCCACCTGAGCTGGCGGCCCGCGTACAGGCGGGGATCGAGCAGGGCAATGCGCATTATGCCGCCCGGAAAAGTAGGACCTCCCTCCGCTGGGCTGCAAGCGCGGCCGCCTGCTTCGCCATACTGCTGGTGGGGCTGAACGTGTCGCCGCCTCTGGCCCATGCCGCTGCCAACGTGCCCGTACTGGGCGGGTTCTTCCGGATGCTGACAACAGCCAGCTACCAGGCTTCCGAGGACGGCATCCACTATGATGTCACTGTCCCAGGGGTGGAGGTGGAGGGCGATCTGGCGGGGCGGGTGAATACCGCCATCCAGGAGAAGGTAGATCTCCACCTGGCAAAGGCGCAGCAGGATTGGGCGGACTACAAGGATGCGTTTTTCGCTACCGGCGGCACTGAGGAGGAGTGGGGAAGCCGGGAGATGAATGTCATCGTTGATTATGAGATCAAGAGACAGACAGAGACCCAGGTTTCCTTTGTGGTCACATTGGCAGAGGGATGGGTCGCATCCATGGAGGAACGGTATTATTATAATCTGGATCTTGCCGGGGAGCGGGAGCTCACCCTCCGGGACATCCTGGGCGATGAGTGGGTTACGCTTTGCAACGAGTCCATCCAGGCGCAGATTGATGCCAGCGTGGACGAGGCAGGGTTCAGCTATTTTTTCCCTGCGGAAGAGGGTGGTTTTACCACAGTAGATGAAACCACCGGCTTCTATATCCGTGAGGACGGCACAGTGGTGGTGGCCTTCCCCCGCTACAGCATCGCCGCGGGAGCGGCTGGCATCCCCGAGTTCCCCATCGCATAAAAGGGCATTGGGATTGGAAAAACCTGGCAGGCGCGCCCAAACGCCTGCCAGGTTTTTTGCACACTGTGATCGGATTACTGCGCGCTCAGCTTCTGGTATTGCTGCCCGACTATCTGAACCAGACGGACTGTAAGCTGCCATAGCCACCGTCCAGCCAGGAACAGGAGGGCCCCCACTGCGATAGACAGCGGAAAGGCCACAGCAGGCGGCGCGGTATAGGACCCGATCTGGAACATAACATAGGGCACAGAAATCCCCATCAGGGACAGGACAAACTGGACCACCCCCGCCAGCGGGGTGACTGCCCCGGAGAACATCAGCCCCACAGCCAGCACACTGGTAAAGGGCAGCACAAACATCCAGCTCAGACCTGCCAGGCCGCAGAACGCCATCACACTCCCCAGCCGGGACCAGCTGAAGCCCGGCGACTTGGCAATGGCCTCCCCGAGGTACGCCGCCGCCAGCTCCTTGGGATCCCCCAGGCGTTGGCAGATCTGCGCCGCATCCTGCCCCGCTGCCGCCAGCTCCAGCATCCCGCTGCGGATCTCCTGGATGATGTCCGCCCGATCTGAGGCCGGCAGGTGGCGCAGATGCCGGTCAACCTGATCCAGATAATTCTCTAATGCCTTGTCCATAGCATGTTATGCCTCCTTTATCTCCTGAATCGCCGCAGACAAGTCCTCCCACACGGCGCTGATGGTCTGCAAATAGGCCCTGCCCGTATTGGTGAGACTGTAGTACTTCCTGGGCGGCAGTCCTTCGGCGGATTCCCGCCAGCAGGAGGACAGCAGCCCTTCCCCCAGCAGCCTGCGCAGCAGGGGGTAGATCGTGCTCTCCTTGGCTGCCAGGACCGGCCGCTTCTCCAGTTCACTGATCAGCTCATACCCATAGCGTTCCCTCTTCTCGATCATCAGCAGGATACACAGCTCCAGCGTCCCCCGCTTGCTCTGGGAGCGCCACTCCTCTACACGCACGCTATATCACCTCCGCATGGTATATCGTACCACACAGTATATAGGTTGTCAATAGGATTCTGGATGGGATCGTAAAAACAGCACAGCAGTTGGCACGCAGAAAGGAGGGGACGCCGCAGCGTCCCCTCCTGGGTGCTATGGTTTATTTTTTGTGATCTGCGGCGCGTTATTCCGCGCTCTCCAGATTGGCCGCTGGTTCTGCCTCAAAGGAGTCCATGGGGACGAACTCCTCCGCCATCTCCACGGTGGGCTCCTCCAGGGGCGCAGGGTCGGGGACAACTACCTCGGCCATCTCCCGGTAGGCGTTGATACCCGCACCGGCGGGGATCAGCTTGCCAATGATAACGTTTTCCTTCAGTCCGACCAGGTGGTCCACCTTGCCCTTGATGGCGGCCTCGGTCAGCACCTTGGTGGTCTCCTGGAAGGAGGCGGCGGAGAGGAAGGATTCCGTAGCAAGGGAGGCCTTGGTGATACCCATCAGGAGCTGTGTGACCTCCGCTTCCCGCAGGGGTTCGCCGTCCTCCCGGAGCTCCCCGGCAGCCCTGCGCTGGCGGACCAGCCCGTTGGCCTCGTAGAGATCCAACACATCCACCATCGCACCGGAGAGCAGGCCGGTATCCCCGGCGTCCTCCACCCGGCATTTGCGCATCATCTGGCGGACGATAACCTCAATATGCTTGTCGTTGATATCCACGCCCTGCTGGCGGTACACACGCAGAACCTCCTGGATGAGGTAGTTGTGGACTGCGGAGGCACCACGGGTGCGCAGCACGTCGTGGGGGTTCAGGGCGCCGTCGTTGAGGGCCGTGCCCTTCTCAATGAGGTCGCCATCGTTGACCCGCAGGCCCGTGTGGGGCACGGAGTACATCTTTGTCTCGCCGTCGTCGGCAACTACGTGGATATTCAGCAGGGAACCCTTGTGGCTCTCCTCAAAGCGGACCCTGCCGCCAATCTCGGCCAGGGTGGCCATCTTCTTGGGCTTGCGGGCTTCAAACAGCTCCTCAACACGGGGAAGACCCTGGGTGATGTCGCCGCCGGCCACGCCGCCGGTGTGGAAGGTACGCATGGTCAGCTGGGTGCCCGGTTCGCCGATAGACTGGGCAGCGATGATGCCGACAGCCTCGCCAGTGCCTACCGGCTTGCCGGCGGCCAGGTTCATGCCGTAGCACCGGGCGCACACGCCGCTCTTGGCCCGGCATGTCAGCACTGTACGGATCTCAATGCGGTGGATGCCGCGGGATTCCAGCAGCTTCGCGTCCTCCTCGTCCAGCATCCGGCCGGCGGGGCAGAGCACCTCCCCTGTCTCAGGGTCGGTGACATCATTGACCGGGAAACGGCCCCGGAGGCGTTCTGCAAACTTCTCAATAACCTGGCCGTTCTCGCTGATTTCCTCCACCCAGATACCCTCTTGGACGCCGCAGTCGTCCTCGCGGATGATGACCTCCTGAGACACGTCCACCAGGCGGCGGGTCAGGTATCCGGAGTCGGCGGTACGCAGGGCGGTATCGGCCATGCCCTTCCGGGCGCCTCGGGAGGAGATGAAGTACTCCAGCACGCTCAGGCCCTCACGGAAATTGGACTTGATGGGGATCTCGATGGTGCGGCCGGCGGTGTTCGCCATCAGGCCGCGCATACCTGCCAGCTGGCGGATCTGCTTCATGGAGCCACGGGCGCCGGAGGTGGCCATCATATAGATTGGGTTGAGCTCCTCCAGGTTGCTCTGCAGGGCGTCGGTAACGTCCTCGGTGGTCTTTTCCCACTCGCTGACCACTGCACGGTAACGCTCGTCATTGGTCATGAAGCCCATCTTGTACTCGTTCTCAATGGCAAGGATCCGGTGTTCCGTCTCCTCAATGAGCTCGTACTTCTTGGAGGGCACGGACATGTCGTAGATGGAGATGGTGATGGCGCCCCGGGTGGAGTACTTGTAGCCCGTGGACTTGATGTTGTCCAGCACCTCGCTGGCCACGGTGAAGCCGTGGGAGCGGATGGTACGGTCCACGATCTTGCCCAGTTCCTTCTTGCCGCAGGTCATGTTGATTTCGTAGTCACACACATGGCCGGGATCGTCCCGGTCCACGAAGCCCAGGTCCTGGGGGATGTTCTGGTTGAAGATGATCCGCCCGGCGGTGATCTCCACCAGCCGCTGGCTGGTGGCACCCTTGTAGGTGAAGCTCCGGCGGACCCGGATGGGGGCATGGATGCCGATCACATGGTCATTGTAGGCCAGCATGACCTCGTCCTCGTTGACAAACACCTTGCCTGCGCCAACCTCCTCGTCGTTGACATAGGTGAGGTAGTAGGAGCCAAGGACCATGTCCTGGGAGGGGACGGTAACAGGGCCGCCGTCCTGGGGGCGCAGCAGGTTGTTGGCAGAGAGCATCAGCAGCCGCGCCTCGGCCTGGGCCTCGGCGGACAGGGGGACGTGGACAGCCATCTGGTCGCCGTCAAAGTCGGCGTTGAAGGCGGTACAGGTGAGGGGATGGAGCTTGATGGCCCGGCCCTCTACCAGTACCGGCTCAAAGGCCTGGATGCCCAGGCGGTGGAGAGTGGGGGCGCGGTTGAGCATGACGGGGTGGTCCTTGATGACCACGTCCAGGGCGTCCCACACCTCGGCTCGGCCCTTATCCACCATCTTCTTGGCGGATTTGATGTTGTTGGCAGCCCCGTCCTCCACCAGCTTTTTCATGATGAAGGGGCGGAACAGCTCCAGGGCCATCTCCTTGGGCAGGCCGCACTGGTAGATTTTCAGCTCCGGGCCCACCACGATAACACTGCGCCCGGAGTAGTCCACGCGCTTGCCCAGCAGGTTCTGGCGGAAACGGCCCTGCTTGCCCTTGAGCATGTCGCTGAGGGATTTCAGGGCCCGGTTGTTGGCGCCGGTGACGGCGCGGCCCCGGCGGCCGTTGTCAATGAGGGCGTCCACAGCCTCCTGCAGCATCCGCTTCTCGTTGCGCACGATGATATCAGGGGCCTTGAGCTGGATGAGGCGCTTGAGGCGGTTGTTGCGGTTGATGACGCGGCGGTAGAGGTCGTTGAGGTCGCTGGTGGCGAAGCGGCCGCCGTCCAGCTGCACCATGGGGCGGATCTCCGGCGGGATCACCGGCAGTACGTCGATAATCATCCACTCCGGCTTGTTCCCGGAGATACGGAAGGCGTCCACTACCTCCAGGCGCTTGACAATGCGGGCCTTCTTCTGCCCGGCGGCGCTGCGCAGCTCCGCGTGGAGCTGGGCGGAGAGCTGCTCTAAGTCGATATCAGCCAGCAGCTGCTTCACCGCCTCCGCGCCCATGCCGGCCTGGAAGTCGTCCTCGTACTTCTCCCGCATATCCCGGTACTCTTTTTCCGAGAGGATCTGGTTCTTAATCAGCGGCGTCTCCCCGGGCTCGGTGACAATATAGTTGGCAAAGTACAGCACCTTTTCCAGGATACGGGGGCTGATATCCAGCAGCAGGCCCATCCGGGAGGGGATGCCCTTGAAGTACCAGATGTGGCTGACGGGGGTGGCCAGCTCGATGTGGCCCATCCGCTCCCGGCGGACCTTGCTCTTGGTGACCTCCACGCCGCAGCGGTCGCAGATCTTGCCCTTGTAGCGGATCTTCTTGTACTTGCCGCAGTGGCACTCCCAGTCCTTGGTGGGCCCGAAGATGCGCTCGCAGAACAGGCCGTCCCGCTCGGGCTTCAGGGTGCGGTAGTTGATGGTCTCCGGCTTTTTTACCTCGCCGTAGGACCACTCACGGATCATCTCCGGAGAAGCGACACCGATTTTGATGGCGTCAAATTCCACATAACTCATATTTTCCGGCTCCTCCTCCGATTAAAACTCATCCTCGTCGCCGCCTTCGGCTTCGAAGTCGTCCTCTTCCACGTCCTCAATGGCATAGCCGGACTCCTCAAAGGCGGCGTCGTCAGCCACATACTCCTCCCGGTCATCCCGGTCGTCCATGCGGTTGAGGTTGAAGGTGGTCATATCGTCGTCATCGTCTTTCAGCTCGATCTCGTTGCCGTCCTTATCCAGCACCTGGATATCCAGGCACAGGCTCTGGAGCTCCTTGACAAGCACCTTGAAGGACTCGGGCACGCCGGGCTTGGGTACATTGTGGCCCTTGACAATGGCCTCGTAGGTGTGTACGCGCCCGGTCACGTCGTCGCTCTTGACCGTCAGGATCTCCTGGAGGGTGTAGGACGCGCCGTAGGCCTCCAGGGCCCAGACCTCCATCTCGCCGAAGCGCTGGCCGCCGAACTGGGCCTTGCCGCCCAGGGGCTGCTGGGTGACCAGGGAGTAGGGGCCTGTGGAACGGGCGTGGATCTTGTCGTCCACCAGGTGGTGGAGCTTCATAAAGTAGACGTAGCCCACTGTGACCTTGTTGTCAAAGCGCTCACCGGTACGGCCGTCGTAGAGCCAGCTCTTCCCCTCCGGATCCAGCCCAGCCAGCTGGAGGGTATCGGCAATATCCTGCTCGTTGGCCCCGTCGAAGATGGGGGTGGCGACCTTCCAGCCCAGGGTCTTGGCGGCGTAGCCCAGATGGACCTCCAGCACCTGGCCGATGTTCATACGGGAGGGCACGCCCAGGGGGTTCAGCACGATGTCCAGGGGGGTGCCGTCGGGGAGGAAGGGCATATCCTCCTGGGGCAGGATGCGGGAGACAACACCCTTGTTGCCGTGGCGGCCGGCCATCTTGTCGCCTACGCTGATCTTGCGCTTCTGGGCGATATAGACCCGGACTACCTCATTGACGCCGGGCCCCAGCTCATCGCCGGCCTCCCGGGTGAACACCTTGGCGTCCACCACGATGCCGCTCTCGCCGTGGGGGACCTTCAGGGAGGTGTCGCGAACCTCCCGGGCCTTCTCGCCGAAGATGGCCCGCAGCAGGCGCTCCTCGGCGGTGAGGTCGGTTTCGCCCTTGGGCGTCACCTTGCCCACCAGGATATCGCCGGAGCGGACCTCCGCACCAATGCGGATGATGCCCCGCTCGTCCAGGTCCTTGAGGGCGTCCTCGCCCACGTTGGGGATATCCCGGGTGATCTCCTCGGGCCCCAGCTTGGTGTCCCGGGCGTCGATCTCATACTCCTCAATGTGGATGGAGGTGTACACGTCGTCCCGGACCATGCGCTCGTTGAGCAGGACGGCGTCCTCGTAGTTGTAGCCCTCCCAGGTCATAAAGCCCACCAGGATGTTCCGGCCCAGGGCGATCTCCCCCTGGTCGGTGGCGGGGCCGTCGGCCAGGACGGAGGCGGAGATCCCGGCAGCAGGGTCCGCGCCGTGGACCCGCTCGCCGACAGAGACAATGGGCCGCTGGTTGATGCAGGTGGTGTGGTTGGAGCGCAGGTATTTGACCAGCTTGTAGTCCCTGGTGATGCCGTTGTCGTACTTGACAGAGACGGCGTTGGCGTCCACCTTGACCACCTCGCCGTCGCCCTCCGCGAGGACGACGATCTCAGAGTCCATGCAGATCTTGTGCTCCATGCCGGTGCCGATGACAGGGGCCTCCGGCTTGAGCAGGGGCACGGCCTGGCGCTGCATATTGGCGCCCATGAGGGCGCGGTTGGCGTCGTCGTTGGGCAGGAAGGGGATCATGGCTGTGGCGATGGACACCATCATCCGGGGGCTGATGTCCACGAAGTCCACCTTCGTCTTCTCCACGCCGATGATCTCGTCCCGGTGGCGGCAGGTGATGCGCTCGTTGAGGAAATGGCCGTCTGCATCGGTGGGCTCTGCCGCCTGGGCCACGATATACTGGTCCTCCACGTCGGCGGTCATGTAGACCACCTCGT
>CAJUAC010000067.1 GCA_910583885.1 uncultured Oscillospiraceae bacterium
ACCACCCTCATCCCCTCCCTGGGGGAGATCTCCTACGAGGAGATGACCATGTCCCTGGCCTCCACCATCTACGCCACGGACAAGAACGGCAACCAGGTGGTTCTCCAGACCCTTTTCGACAACAACCCCGATTCCGGCGGCGGCAACCGGGAGCTCATTGAGTACAAGGATCTGCCCAAGCACCTCATTGAGGCGCTGGTAGCCATTGAGGACCACCGCTTCTGGGAGCACCAGGGCGTGGACTGGTATGGCACCGCCGGCGCCATCAAGTCCACCCTGTTGGGCGGCTCCACGCGGGGCGGTTCTACCATCACCCAGCAGGTGCTGCGCAACATGACCGAGGACACCGAGGTCACGGTCAAGCGGAAATTCCGGGAGATCTTCCGGGCGCTGGAGTTTGAAAAGACCACCAGCAAAGAGGATATCCTCACTATGTACCTCAACCGCGTCTACTTCGGCAACGGCTGCTACGGCATCCAGACCGCCGCTAAGTCCTATTTCGGCAAGGACGTCAGCGAGCTGGACCTGGCGGAGAGCGCCGCCATCATCGGCATCACCAACAATCCCTCCCTCTACGACCCCTTCCGCAACGCCAAGTTTGAGCAGGCGGATGGCAGCATCAAGACCCCCCGTGACTTCAACAAGCAGCGCCAGGAGACCATCCTGGACCGGATGCTGGAGCTGGAGATCATCGACGAGGCCACCTGCCGGTCCGCCAAAGCGGAAAAGCTCCTCTTCACGGACACCGACGAATATAAGGCCCTCCACGGCCTGGATACCGGTACGGAGGACGGCGAAGGCGACGCAGAGGGCGAAGGCGACACCTCCGGCAAGTATAATTCCTGGTTTGTGGACCAGGTCATTGAGGACGCCATCGACCTCATCGCTGAGGCGCGCGGCGTGGGCCGGAAGGAGGCCACAAACCTCCTCTACCGGGCCGGCTACCACATCTACACCACCCTGGACATGGATATCCAGGCTATTGTGGACGAGGTCTATCAGGATCCCTCCAACTTTGACTACCCCTCCGCCAAGGGCACACCCCTGGCCTCCGCCATCACCATCGTGGAGCCCTACACTGGGGACGTGGTGGCCGTGGCGGGCGGCGTGGGCCAGAAAACCGCCAACCGGGAGCTGAGCCTGGCCACCTCCCGCCGCCCCTGCGGCAGCGCCATCAAGCCGGTGTCGGTCTACGCCCCGGCGATTGATGAGGACGTGGTCACACCCGGCAGCATCATTGACGACTACCCTGTCCGGATCAACGACACTGGCACCGGCGGCTACCCCAGGAACTCCAACGGCCGCTACCAGGGCAACATGACGGTAGCCTACGGCGTGCGCTGGTCCATCAACACCGTGGCCTCCCGCACCCTGGAGAAGCTGGGCTACAGCCGCTCCTTCGACTTCATGGAGCAGAACCTGGGCTTTGACCTGGACACCCGGGACCTGGGCATGGGGCCGCTGGCCATGGGCGGTCTGACCTACGGCGTGACCACTGAGGAGATGGCCGCCGCCTTCGCCGCTTTCGCCAACGCCGGCGTTTATACCACACCCCGCACTGTTACCCGTATTGAGAACAACGACCACTCGGAGGTCGTCGTAGACAATGCCTCCCAGTCCCGGGTGGCCATGAAGGAGACCACCGCCTACCTGATGAACCAGATGCTCAAGAGCGTCGTCACCAGCGGCACAGGCGGCTCGGCCAACTTCAACGGCATGACCATTGCCGGTAAGACCGGCACCACCTCCGACAACTTTGACCGCTACTTCGTGGGCTACACGCCCTACTATTCCGCCGCTGTCTGGGTTGGCTACCGGGACGGCAATGAGAAGGTCAACGCCGGCAGCAAGAACCCGGCGGCCCTGGTCTGGAAGAAGATCATGGAAAAGATCCATGAGGGGCTGGAGAACAAGCCCTTCCCGGAGAAGCCCAGCGGCATCACCAACATCCAGGTGTGCGCGGACTGCGGACTGCTCCCCACGCCCCTGTGCGCCGCTGACTACCGGGGCAGCCGGGTCGTCAGTGCCGAGATCCAGGCCAGCGGTGCGCCTACGGAGAAATGCACCTGCCATACAGAGGTCCAGGTCTGCACGGATCCCGCCACCGGGGATGCCCACCTGGCTGGTGACTACTGCCCGGAGGACACTGTCACCACCCGCATCATGCTCACAGGGCGGGAGCATCTGGAAAACCCCCATTCCGGCAGCATCATCCTCGCCGAGGACAGTGAAGCCCATCTGACCTACTTTTCCGCCCTGGGGACCTGTCCCATCCACGACGAGAACTATGTGCCTGATCCCAGCCTGCCGGAAGGTGAGCCGCTGCCTGGCGACCCGAACTACCAATGGCCCACCAGCATCTGGACGCCGCCGGAACCCAACAACCCGGCCAACAATCCGACGAATAACCCAGGCGGCACAAATCCGGGCACCAGCACCCCCTCCACCCCCGATGAGCCCAGCGGTACAGAGGACAATCCCGACCGCACCGGCGGCGATGGGCAGACACTCCCCGCAGAGCCAGCAGAACCCTCCCTGCCCACCACGACAGAACCGATTGCCTTTTGACAAAAGAGCCCCGGCGTCCCCGCAGGAAGTGGGGGACGCCGGGGCTCTGGACACGGAAACGGCCCGCCGCGCAGCCTCTGTGCGTGGTGGGCCATGGGTGCGATGGTATTCCATAAAGGGATCCTTACGAAAAAAGAAAACCCACGCTGTGAAGCGTGGACTACCGTTCTATCAATCGCCGGGGGAGTTTACCGCTCGCTGATGATGATGTCGCACTCACCGTAAATCATGTCGTCGATATCGACGCCGGTGAACTTGTAAACCATGTTCACTATCACATCCTTTCTTCAATTGATCTGTGGTTAGTATATCACAAAAATTATGGAAAAGCAAGAGATATTTTTTGGCAGATTTTAGGGGCTGATTGACCATCCGGTACATTGGCCTCCCCACAAGGAGGAGATCCCCCTTGACATTTGCGGTGGGACGTGCTATAGTACCTCCATCAAAACCGTTGAGAGAGTGTGAGTAGATCGGGCATGTACCCTTCAGAGAGCTGCGGATGGTGGGAACGCGGCGGGGATGGCCGGATGGAATGGGCTCTCGAGGGCAGACCGAACGCCGTTGGCAAGTAGGCGAGCCGGAGGGGATCTCCGTTAACAAAGCCGGCGCATGTCAGTGCGCGCTAAGTGGGCGCCCCCTTGATGGGGCGTCAAGCCGGGTGGCACCGCAGGAGCTTGTATCGCTTCTGTCCCAGCAGGAAAAGCTAGGGACAGAGGCGTTTTTCTTTGTCCCGACCCACATTTGAAAGGAGACAACCACGATGAGCGAGAAGAAGATCCCCTACAAGATCTACCTGTCCGAGGACGAGATGCCGAGGGCCTGGTATAACCTGCGGGCTGATATGAAGGTAAAGCCTGCCCCCCTCCTCAGCCCCGCCACTGGCGCGCCTATGACCGCCCAGGAGCTGGAGGGCGTGTTCTGCACCGAGCTGGTGGCCCAGGAGCTGGACAACGACACCGCTTTCTTTGCCATCCCCCAGGAAATCCGGGACTTCTATAAGATGTACCGCCCCTCCCCCCTTGTGCGGGCCTACTGCCTGGAGGAGCAGCTGCAAACCCCGGCCAAGATCTACTATAAATTCGAGGGCAACAATACCTCCGGCTCCCACAAGCTCAACTCCGCCATTGCCCAGGCCTACTATGCCAAGAAGCAGGGCCTCCAGGGCGTGACCACTGAAACCGGCGCAGGCCAGTGGGGCACCGCCCTGTCCATGGCCTGCGGCTACCTGGGCCTGGACTGCAAGGTCTACATGGTCAAGTGCTCCTATGAGCAGAAGCCCTTCCGGCGTGAGGTTATGAAGGTCTATGGCGCTTCTGTCACCCCCTCCCCCTCTGACACCACCAACGTGGGCCGCAAGATCCTGGCGGAGTTCCCCGGCACCACCGGCAGCCTGGGTTGTGCCATCAGCGAGGCAGTGGAGGTCGCCGTGAACACCCCCGGCTACCGCTATGTACTGGGCAGCGTGCTCAACCAGGTCATGCTCCACCAGTCCATTATCGGCCTGGAGAGCAAGATCGCCCTGGATAAGTACGGCGTCAAGCCGGACATTATCATCGGCTGCGCCGGTGGCGGCAGCAACCTGGGCGGCCTGATTGCCCCCTTTATGGGTGAGAAGCTGCGGGGTGAGGCGGATTACCGCATCATCGCTGTGGAGCCGGCCTCCTGCCCCTCCTTTACCCGGGGGAAATTTGCCTATGACTTCTGCGATACCGGCATGGTCTGCCCCCTGGCCAAGATGTACACCCTGGGCAGCAGCTTCATGCCCTCCGCCGACCACGCCGGCGGCCTGCGCTTCCACGGCATGAGCCCCGTCCTCAGCCAGCTCTATCACGACGGCTATATGGAGGCGGTTTCCGTCAACCAGACCGACGTGTTCCAGGTGGCGGAGCAGTTCGCCCGGGTGGAGGGCATCCTCCCCGCCCCGGAGAGCAGCCATGCCATCCTGGCCGCAGTCAATGAGGCCAAAAAGTGCAAGGAGACCGGCGAGGAGAAGACGATCCTCTTTGGCCTGACCGGCACCGGCTATTTTGACCTGGTCGCCTACGAGCGCTTCCACAACGGCGGCATGTCCAGCATCATCCCCACAGACGAGGAGATCGCCAGGAGCCTGGCCCAGCTGCCGCAGGTGGATTGAGATGGCGGGGTTCCAGCCAGTCCCAGGCCATGTGGGGTTTCTGGCCAAGCGGGTCTTTGGGCAGGCAGGCGGGGTACTGGATGTGTCTATTGCCCGCCTGGAGCCGGGCGGCGGCGGGCCTGAGCCGCCCCACCGGCACCCGGAGCGCGACCACCTGTTCATCGTCACCGAGGGGATCATGGAGGCGCGGCTGCCAGAGGGCGTGCGCCGGTTTGGCCCCGACGGATCTTTGCTGGTACACGGGGCGGATCTCCATGAAATCTGGAATGCCGGGAATACCCCCGCTGTTGTGGTGGGAATCACCCTGCGTGCCGTGGAAAACAAACCATCAGGAACATGACAGGGGCCCTGCCGGATACCGGCGGGGCCTCTCCCCTTTTGTTCGCCTGGGGAAAACTTTTTAAAAAATCCAAAAACAGGGCTATCCAAGCCCGGCGGTTTGTGGTAGATTATAGGATAGAAAAATGGGGAGGAGCATCCCCATTGGGAAAGGAGCGGACGGTGATGCGGCGACCCCTTCTGCTAATCTGGCTTGCTTTGCTGCCGGTGGTACTGTGCGGATGCATGATGTCCGCTTCCCCGGAGGATCTGTATGCCCTGCCCCAGCTGCCTGCGGAGTACGAATCCCTCAGCGCCCACCTCACGGCCATCCTCTCCAACGGCGCGGAGTACGCGCCGCCCCAGGCGGGGGGGAATCTGCCGCCGGTGCAGATGGTGGATCTGGACGGTGACGGCAGCAATGAGGTACTGGCATTCTTCCGGGCCAACAGCGAGGAGCGCCCTCTGAAAATCTATATTTTCCGGTCATCCGGGGAGGACTATGAGCAGGCAGCGCTCATTGAGGGTACCGGCACCTCCTTCCACAGCGTACACTACGAGGACATGGATGGTGACGGCGTCCAGGAGATCATTGTCAGCTGGCGGGCCAGCGCCGAGGTCCAGGCCATGAGCGTATACACGATGAAGGGGCTGGAGCCCCTTCGGCTGATGTCCACCCCCTATGCCCGCTATGAGGTCGTGGATCTGGATGGGGACGATGACCAGGAGCTGGTGGTCCTGCGCAGCGATGAGTCGGAGGCGGGGCTGAGCCTGGCGGACTACTACGACTGGGACAGCAGCAACAGCAGCCTCCAGCTCCAGTCCACGGCGCGCCTGTCCGTATCGGTGGCCGCGCTGCAATGGATGCAGGTAGGCACCCTGCGGGAGGGGGAGACGGCGGTATTTGTCACTGGCCGGGATGCCGGTGTGGACGAGACCAGCCGGGCGATTACGGATATCCTGGTCTACCGCCAGCCGGAGCTGACTAATATCGCCCTGAGCAGTGACACCGGTGTGTCCGGCCAGATCGCCCGTTTCCTGAACCTCCAGCCCGCGGACATCAACGGTGACGGGGCCACAGAGGTCCCCCGGCCGGCTGCCCTTCCCGCAGAGCCTGGGGAGGAATATTGGAAAATCTACTGGCACAGCTACCATGTGGACGGCACAGACGAGCTCCAGGCCACCACCTACCACAACCAGTCCGACAGCTGGTACCTGCTCATCCCGGAGTCCTGGGACGGGCATTTCACCGTCCGCCAGAACAACACCAGCTCCGCCGTCCATGCCACTACCTTTTACAGCGTCCGCGGGCGCAGCCTGGGCGACGAGCTGCTGACCATCTACACCCTCACCGGCTCCAACCGGGAGGCCCAGGCCGCCAAGGGCGGCCGGACCATCCTGCGCCGCCGCACGGACGCCATCTACGCCATATCCTACAGCACAGCCTATGATGGCTGGCGCTACGCGGCGGAGCGGAAGGTCATCGAGGATAGCTTCAAGCCCATCCACAAGCGGTGGAGCATGGGAGAGAACTGACGGCGCAGCCGCGCCGGAGAACGGAGGCAGAACATGTCGAGAAAAGTCCTGGTGCTGGAGGACGAGTCCAGCATCCGCAGTTTTATTGTCATCAACCTCACCCGCGCCGGCTACGAGGTCATCGAAGCCGAGACCGGGGAGGAGGCCCTGGAGAAGCTCAAGGACAGCGGGGATATCCGGGTGGCCCTGCTGGATATCATGCTCCCCGGTATCGACGGCTTCGAGGTCTGCCGCCGGATCCGGGCCACCAACACCCGCATCGGCATCATTATGCTCACTGCCCGCAGCCAGGAGATGGACAAGGTGACAGGCCTGATGACCGGCGCGGACGACTATGTCACCAAGCCCTTTTCCCCGGCGGAGCTGACCGCACGGGTGGACGCCCTCTTCCGCCGGGCCGGCGGCGCGGCCCCGGAGCAGGTGGGGGAGATCCGGCAGGACCCCTTCCTGCTCAATACCCGCAACCGCACCCTGGAGAAAAACGGCCAGCGGGTCAAGCTCACCCAGGTGGAGTATTCCATCATGAAGATGTTTATGGAGAACCCCGGCAAGGCCCTCTCCAGGGAGGAAATTCTGGACATGGTCTGGGGCCGTGACTACTTCGGGGAGCTGAAGATTGTCGATGTGAACATCCGGCGGCTGCGGCTGAAGATTGAGGACAACGCCCAGAACCCCACCTATATCAATACTGTCTGGGGCTACGGGTACAAGTGGGGGTTTTAGGGAAAGGAGGCATCCATGCCATATACCATCTCATTTATTTCCCTGGGCTGCGCCAAAAACGTGGTCAACTGTGAGCAGATGATGGCGCTGTGCCGGTCCGCCGGCCACATCCTCCAGGAGGATCCCGCCGGGGCGGATGTTGCGGTTGTCAACACCTGCGGCTTCCTCTCCGCTGCCAGTGAGGAGGCCATCGGCGTCATCCTGCATATGGCGGAGCTGAAGCAGGCGGGCAAGCTGAAAAGGATCCTGGTCACTGGCTGTATGCCCCAGCGCTACCAGGACGAGATCCGGCAGGAGCTGCCCGAGGCGGACGGCTTTCTGGGCACCGGCAGCTACAAGGAGATCGTGGCTGCCGTGGAGGCGGTGATGGCCGGGGAGAAGCCCAGCCATTTCGGGGATATTGACGGGCCGGTAGACGAGGGCGGCCGTGTGCTGACCACGCCCGCCCACTACGCCTACCTGCGCATTGCTGAGGGCTGCGACAACTGGTGCGCCTTCTGCATCATCCCCAAGCTCCGGGGCCGCTACCGCAGCCGCCCCATGGAAAAGGTGCTGGATGAGGCCAGGGATCTGGCGGCGCGGGGGGTGAAGGAGCTGATTGTGGTTGCCCAGGATATCACCCGCTACGGTACGGACTGGGACGGGCAGCACCATCTGGCGGACCTGCTGGAGCAGCTGTGCCGGATGGATTTCCACTGGATCCGGCTCCATTACCTCTACCCGGACCAGATGGACAGCCGCCTCATCGACGTGATCGCCCGGGAGACGAAGATCCTGAAGTACCTGGACATCCCCCTTCAGCACTGCAACGACACCATCCTGCGCCGGATGAACCGGCGGGGGGACAAGGCGTATATCGAAGCCCTGCTGGACACCCTGCGGGAGCGGATCCCCGGCCTGGTGCTGCGCACCAGCATCATCACCGGCCTGCCCGGGGAGGACGAGGCCGCCTTCGAGGAGCTGTGCCAGTTCCTCTGGGACCAGCGGATGCTGCGGGCCGGCGTCTTCCCCTACTCCCCTGAGGAGGGGACCCCTGCCGCTGCGATGGAGCGGGTGGATGCCGGGGAGGCGGCCCGCCGGGCGGAGCTGGTGGTGGATATCCAGTCGCGCATTATGGACGAGTGGAACGAGGCCATGCAGGGGGAGGCCCTGGAGGTCCTCTGTGAGGGCTTCGACGGACAATCCATGTCCTATGTGGGCCGCAGCTACGCCGAGAGCCCGGATATTGACGGGCAAATCTACTTCACCGCAGACAGCCCAGTGGAGGCCGGCACCTTTGTCCAGGTCCGGATCACCGAGGCCATGGACGGGGAGCTCACTGGGGAGCTGATCACCGAAAGAGGGGGTGACGCGCTATGAACCTGCCCAATAAGCTTACCCTTCTGCGCATCGTAATGATTCTGCCGTTCCTGCTGGTGCTGTACCTGGATATCCCCGGGGCGTCCTATATTGCCCTGGCCATCTTCATCCTGGCCAGCCTTACCGACCTGCTGGACGGGAAAATCGCCCGGAAATACCAGTTGATTACGGATTTCGGCAAGTTTGCCGACCCCTTGGCAGACAAGATGCTGGTGACAGCCGCCATGCTCTGGTTTGTGGAAAACGGCCAGATGCCCGGGTGGGCGCTGCTGGTGGTGATTGTCCGGGAGTTCGCTGTCAGCGGCCTGCGGATGGTAGCCAGCGACAAGGGCCGTGTCATTGCCGCCGGGTGGTCCGGCAAGGTGAAGACTGCTGCCACCATGGTGTGCGTAGTCATTATGTTCCTGCCCATCCCGCCGTGGCTGAATATCGCCTGCGTAGGGGTGATCGTCGTGACCACCATCTACTCCGGCGTGGAGTATTTTATGAAAAACCGGGACTGCCTGAGCGATATGTGACGGCAAAAAGCATCCCGCAGGCAGAGAAAAAGAAAGGATGTGACGAACGATGCAGCAGCTCAAGGACCGCATTCGTAAGGAGGGCAAGGTCTTGCCCGGCAACATCATCAAGGTGGACGGCTTCCTCAACCACCGGGTGGACACCCGGCTGATGGCGGACATTGCGGATGAATTTGCCAGGTTTTTTGACGTGGCAAACATCACCATGGTCCTCACCGCAGAGGCCAGCGGCATTGCCCTGGCCACGATCTGCGCGCAGAAGTACAATGTACCCATGGTATTTGCCAAGAAAGCCAAGAGCGACAATATCGAGGGCGGCCTCTACCAGAGCGAGATCTTCTCCTATACCTATAAGAAGAAGGTGACGCAGATCCTCAGCAAGGAGTGGCTCACCTCCAGCGACCGCGTGCTCATTGTGGATGACTTTATGGCAAACGGCGAAGCTGTGCGGGGCCTGTGCGACCTGGTCAGCCAGGCGGGCGCGGAGCTGGTGGGCATCGGCATTGCCGTGGAGAAGGGCTTCCAGGGTGGCGGCGACCGCCTGCGCAGTATGGATCTGAACTACCACGCCCTCGCCATCATCGAGAGCGCAGATGAAAACGGGATCGTATTCCGTGAAGACGCAGAGGCGTAGTAAGCGCCTTCCATACCAGACAAGCGGGAGGACATGGCTGTCCTCCCGCTTGCTGCTATTCTTTTTGTATGGACGGGCGGCCCTCCGGCGGGAGTGCCCGCTCCCCGAACCGGCTCTGGAGCCAGGCATCACAGCGGGCCACCCAGCCTGCGCAGGGGACGGACATCTTCCAAGCCTGATCGGCAGTAAACACCGTGTGGTCCGCCAGCGACTGGCCGTGGACGCCGTGGGGGTAGATGTGCAGCTCCGTGTCAATCCCCTTCGCCAGGAGCGCCTTTTCCAGCATGAGTGAATTTTCCACCGGTACGCTGGTATCATCGGCAGTGTGCCAGATGAAGAACGGGGGCGCCTTACGCGTCACCCGCTTCTCCAGGGATACCAGCCCTGCCAGATCCTCCCGGCGCTCCCCCAGCAGGTTCTCCATACTCCCCCGGTGGGACAGGGGGCCGCTGGTGATGACCGGATACCCCAGGATGACCCCGTCAGGCCGGAACGCGGGGGACTTCTTCTTCAGCGGGCGGTAGACCTCCCGCCGGTTCCACAGCAGGCCCGCGCAGGCCGCCAGGTGCCCGCCGGCGGAGAAGCCCATGGGGATGACAGCGCCGGGATCCACATGGTAGCGGCCGCAGTTGGTGCGCACGTAATCAATCGCAGCCAGCAGCTGCCGCTGGGGGACCGGCCAGCGGCCCCGGGGTGCGACATGGTAGCGCAGGACAAAAGCGGCGTAGCCCAGCCCGGCGAAGCGGAGCGCTACCGGCTCCCCCTCCCGGTCCGACAGGAAGCTGTAGCCGCCGCCGGGGCAGATGATCAGGGCGGGCCGCCGCCGGTCCAGCCCCAGCTCGGGGAAGTTCCCAGGGACGTATGTAATCAGCTCAACGGCCTCCTCTGTTCCTGGGACGGGGAGCTGGACGGTTTCATGCAGCATAAGGCGCTTCTCCTTTCCAAAAGAGGGATCAATGCAGCAGGAGCACGGAGCCGGTGTTGCGGATGGACAGGACATGGCAGGATCCCTCCCCCGCCACTGCGTCCATGCCGGAGACAAAGTGCCCCAACTGCTCCATGGGGACGAAGGCCTGGACCGTGCCGGCAAAACCGCCGCCATGGATCCGGCACGCCCCCTGGCCTGCCAGCAGCTCGTCTGCCAGCGCCAGCAGCAGCGCCACAGGCTGGTTCCGGCTGTCCCGGTAGTTGGACACATTTTGCAGGTACATGAAGGAGGAGCGGCCGGATTGCCGGACGTGGTGGAGGAACGTCTCAAAATCCCCCCGCTCCAGGGCCTCCTTCTGGAGCAAAACCCGCTGGTTGTCCCGGTAGAAGTGGTAGGCCCGCAGGACCGCCCTGTCACCGCAGGCGCTGCGCACTGCCGGGATCCCCGCCATAAACTCCGCAAAGGGCACCTGGCCCAGCACCTCGCGGCCGAAGCAGGCGGCGGCCTGGCGCATCTCCCGGGGGATGGCGGCGTAGTCGGCGGTCAGGTCCGCATGGCTGGCGTGGGCGTCCACGATGCACAGGGCGTAGCCGTGGGCCGCCAGATCCACTGGGACCTGCTGGATGGAAGGCGTGGCGGGATCCTGGAAATCGACGGCTGTTACGCCGCCGGTGGCGCAGGAGAGCTGGTCGATCAAACCGCAGGGCTTGCCAAAGTAGACGTTTTCTGCATACTGCCCCACCTGGGCCAGCTGGACGGAGGAGAGCCGGCCGCCGCAGAACAGGTGGTCCATGATGGTACATACCAGCACCTCGAAGGCGGCAGAGGAGCTCAAGCCGCTGCCCCGGAGGACGCGGGTGGTGGTGTAGGCGTCAAAGCCGCCGATCGTGTGCCCCATCTGTGTCAGCCGGGCGGCCACGCCCCGGACCAGGGCGAGGGAGCTGCCGGTCTCCACAGGGTGGATGGACAGGCTGTCCAGGGCCACCTCCGCCATCCGGTGGTGGCGGGACTTGATACGGATGACCCCCGTATCGTTGGGCACCACACAGGCGATGGTGTCCAGGTTCACGCTGGCCGCCAGGCCGAGCCCATTCTGATGGTCTGTGTGGTTGCCGCCCAGCTCTGTGCGCCCCGGCGTGGAGAACAGCCAGGTCTCCGCCTCCTCGCCGCAGGGGAACGTCCCGGCGAACTCCAGCATCAGCTCTTGCAGCCGTGCGGCCGCAGCATCTGCATCCTCGCCATAGACCGCCGCCAGCGTGTCATGGGCCCCGCCGCTGCCCAGATACTTCCACAGATCTCCTCGTCTCATATGCTCGCCCTCCATCCATATTTTATTGTGCGCCGCTTCTTTTCCTTGTGGGTAAAAAAGAAGAAAACCGTTATACCCTGTTATGAAGAACTGCTGCCTACGCCTCCCGCTCCAGCACGTACAGCCTGCTGCCGCAGTCGCCCATTATGCGGGTCTCACGGTCGCAGCCAGTCCCAGAGAAGCCCTGCCGGAGCCAAACCCCACAGCCCATCAGCAGATCACCGGTAGCGGTCAAATCCTCCTGCTCACAGGGCAGCTCTGCTATCTTCGACGCCTGCGCCTCCCCCAGGAATCCCACCTGGGGATGGTTGGCGATCTCCGCCATAAAGCCGGGATCCCGCAGCTCTGTCAGGGCTGGGCGCACCGCCAGGCGGTAATGCCCATCGGGGACGAGCCCCCGGGCCAGCAGCCGCAGGGCCGGGGCGTTGGGGTGGTTCTCCTGCTGGAACAGCAGGGCCAGGGCAGTCCCGCCGTCCTCGGAGGCTGTCATCAACTGCCAGATCCCCCTCTCCCCGCCCCGCAGGCGGTAGAGCTGGCCGTACTGCAAGGTATCCCGGTATTTTTTATAGAAAGCAATCTGTCCCGCAATCCGCGTCCGCTCCCGCTCGGAGAGGGCCCCCAGATCCAGCTCATAGCCCAGCAGGCCAAGGGCCGCCACCTGGAAGCGGCTGTCCAGGGGTGCGGTGCGCATGGTCTGGTGGTTGGGGCTGGCGCTGACGTGGGCGCCCATCACCGTCTGGGGATAGCCAAAGCTGGCGTTGTACTGCATCCGGCAGCGGCACAGGGCGTCCGTGTTGTCCGAGAGCCATACCTGGGGCATATAGCAGAGCATCCCCAAGTCTGTGCGGTTCCCCCCGCTGGCGCAGGCCTCAAACAGGATCCGTGGGAACCGCTCTGTCAGCACCGTGAGGACCCGGTACAGCCCTAAGAGATAGCGGTGGCGGACCTCCCCCTGGTGTTCCGGGGGCAGGGCGGCGGAGAAGGTGTCTGTCATATTCCGGTTCATATCCCATTTGACATAGGCGGGCTGGGCCTCGCCGAACACCTGGGTCAGGGTGATGATGAGATGATCCTGCACCTCTGGACGGCTCAAATCCAACAAATACTGATTGCGGCCCACAGCCTGCCCCATCCGCCCCAGCACCCAGTCCGGGTGGGCACGGTAGAGGCTGCTGTCCTCACTGACCATCTCCGGCTCCACCCACAGGCCGAAGCCCATCCCCAGCTCCCGCACCTGCTCTGCCAAGCCCTTCAGGCCGTTCGGAAGTTTTTTCCGGTTAACCTCCGTCCAGTCCCCCAAAGAGCAGTGATCGTTATCCCGCTTGCCAAACCATCCGTCATCCAGGACGAACAGCTCCGCCCCCAGATCCCGGCCCTGCCGGGCCAGGCGGAGGAGATCCTTCTGGTTGAAGCGGAAATAGAAGCTCTCCCAGCTGTTGACCAGGACCGGCCGTGGGCGGTCCTTCCACCAGCCCCGCAGGATATGGCCCCGGATAAAGGCGTGGAGCTGGCGGCTCATATCCGCCAGGCCCCAGCCCCAGGTCATGGCAGCCTCGGGGGCGGTGAAGTGCCCGCCCGCCTCCAGATGCCAGGCGAACCCCTCCGGCTGGATGCCGTGGAGGAAGCGCAGCTTCCCATAGGGGTTGCCGCTGGCGCAGGCGAAGTGGTCGCCGCTGTAGAGGAGGTGGAAGCCGAGGCAGGCGCCGTGCTCCTCCCCGGCCCCCTGCTGGCACAGCATCACAAAGGGGTTGGCACGGCTGGAGGATGTCCCTGTCCGGCTGCCGCTGGCAACGGTTCCCGGCCCGCAGGGGGTAACTGTTGGTTCAAACTCCCGTGCCCAGGAGCCGTTAAAGGTGGTCATACAATAGTCCTGCTCCAGCAGGTCAACCTGGTTGCTCAGCAGCCGCAGCACCGTCACCGGCTGGCGGCCCAGATTGACCAGCCGGGCAGAGCGGGTGATGACATCACAGCTGTCAAAGGTGGTGTAGAGCAGCTCCAGGCGCAGTGCGCCCCCCTTCTCCGCCAGCACCAGGCGCAGGCTCTGGCAGGCAGCATCCCCCGGGCAGGCGGAGGGCAGGCCCTCCAGGGCCGGCTTCCCCTCCAGGAGCTCAGCGCTCTCAAAGCGGAAATCGGTAAGGAGATCCCCGGCGGCGGTACGGACCGTGACCATGCTCTCGCGCAGATCCCCCAGGCCGGGGGCGGAGGTCTCCAGGGCCATATCCTCCAGGGAGACGCCCCCCGCCCAGCCGGTACTGTTGCCGGGCATGTGCCGTACCTGTGGGATCAGGGCCTTCCAGCCTGCACTGAGATCCAGCCGCCGGCCGTAGTACAGGTGCTGTAAAAAGCCCTCGGGTGTCGCCTGGAAGCAGTAGGTGGTGTGGTTCGTCTCCAAAAGAAAAAAGGAGTCGTGGATCTGGATCACAAAAAGCGCTCCTCTCTGGTATATCTCACAAAGGTTTTCTGGAATGTTTTCATATCGGGCACTGTAGGGGATTGCCCTGGGGCGAATCCCCCGCAAAAAGATACTCTGCGGTTATTTTACCATCCCTTCCCGTCTATAGCAAGGGCGGATGTGGAGAAAAGCAGGGCAACAGCATTTGAAATTCTGAGAAAATGTGATAAACTGGGAAATATG
>CAJUAC010000068.1 GCA_910583885.1 uncultured Oscillospiraceae bacterium
AGTACAATGCGGCCATATTCGTCCGTTTTGTAGATGCCCTTGTTGGGGCCAACATTTGGGTTTACGCACAGACCTGGGTTTGGGTGGAGCTGGTTTCACCTCCTCCCTCTCTGCCGTCTTTTGAGCCGTCTGCCATGCGGGAACATGGGAGGCGGCCTTGCTCGGGTGCAGCTTCTTTGCTTCGGGGTGCTTGGAATAGTCGTATTTATCAACCTCCAGTACATTTCTTCCGCGCAGGATGACCAGTGCCCGGTCAACATCCATCCGCAATACTTCGTCCATGGTCATCAGCTTCCGCTTGCCCACGCCGCTGGTCTCCCGGTACTCCGGGGTATAGTTGGAGATGCGCCATGTGCCCAACTGCTTGGCCTTGCTGGTGACAGCGATGCTGGCCTCACCAGTGCGGTCGGAGATAAACTGCGCGGTCAGGGCATCGGTACAGCCTAAAAACAGGGTGATGTCGCAGTTGCCCAGAATTTCCTGCCACTGGTTCTGCGGGTATCGGTTTTGCAGGCCAGCCAGGTTTTGGAACACGCAGGACATAGAGATGTTCCGGGAGCGGATGACTGAGATTTTCCGGGACAGGTCTGGAATGACCCAACAGGCGCACAGCTCCTCACCCAGCACATGGACGGAGACAGGGAGCACCCCGCCGGGACACTTTTGATCTGCGTACCGCACCAGCTTGATGAAAATAAACGACAAAAACAGCGAGGACAGGAAATCAAAGGTACTGTCCTGGTCGCTGGTAATGCAGTAGTAGGCGCAAGGCTGTTTGCCCGGCAGCTCCAAGTCAATTTCGTCGTGACCGGTGATATTGCGGATGTCCTGGTTCTGAAATACCTGAAGCCGGGAACCAATGCCGATCATGACGCCGCCCCGGACGCTCTCTGAGGACTGCTTGAAAATGCTGTAGGGGGCCTTGGCTGGATGGGAAATGTCCAGCACATCAAAAATAGCGTTCAGTTCCTTTTCACTGCTCATGGCAAGAAGCTGGTACACCTCGCCAATATTGCGCTTCTCCGGTGGATACCCCCGCTCCACGTAGAGCACCAGGGCTTTCAGCAGATTCAACTCGGCGGAGTCCCAGAAGTGGTCGCCCCGCTCGCTGTCAGTGTTTTTGATGATAACGTCACAAAACAGCTGGGCCATCAGCTCCAGGCCCTCAATCTCCGCAAGACAGTTCCAGGAGGCGGAGGCGGCGGGCGTGACGAGGTTGAACACCTTCACGGTGTAGCCCTGGTCCCGCAGGTAGGCGCTGCTTTTTTCGTAAAGTTCGCTCTTGGGATCACAGATAACCAGCGAGGATTTCCGGGCGGCACTTTGCAGGATCATATTCATGCAGAAGGCCCGGGTCTTTTTGGAGCCGCTGGCCCCATAGACGGCCAGATTGCCGTTGAACCGGGTCTTCTCCGGGACACAGATCACTTCACCGTCTATCTCACCCAGGATGATGCCGGGATGCTTGCGGATGTTGGGAACCAGGTCCAGCACACCTTTCAGCTCTTTCTTAGTCATGAAACCCGCTGTGCCGTAAGTCCCCTTGTTGGAATAAATCAAATTACGCTCCCGGTCATACGCGCCGGTTTCGCTGTAGCCCATCCGCATGACCATGAACACCAGTACGCTCAGGGCCGCCACACAGCCGCCCACGCCGTACAGACCGTAGGGCCAGCGGAACACAGCGGCGATACAGATAAAGAAGTTACCGTCTGGAAATTCCGGGGCAGTACCGAAAACTCCGCCCGCCGCCTGCCACACATCGTAATTGTAGAGGAACTGGGCGATATAGCCGCTTCCGTAGAGCAGAGCGCCCAGAGCGACCGGCAAAATGAGCAGCAGCTTTAGGATCGTTTTCTTTGATATTTGAAATCCCTCCGAAAATGCTTGCTATTGTGTAGACAACAGCGTATAATAGCGGTGAAAGGGTGTGATAGCTATGGCGAAAGATGCCAATGTTTTTGCGAGAGTAGATGCCTCGCTTAAAGAGCAAGCGGAGAGCATTTTGACCCAGCTTGGAATGCCAATGTCCAGCGCAATCAATATTTTCCTGAACCAGATCGTACTTCGGCGCGGCCTTCCCTTTGAGGTAACGCTGCCCGTCAAGACGCCGGTTGCCGCAGGAAGTCTGACAAGCGACGAGTTTTATGCCGAAATAAAGCGTGGTTATGATGACTGTGCTGCTGGCCGTACACGTCCAGCAGAAGATGTGTTCCGGGATATTGAGGCTGAGTTCGGCCTATGATAAAATACCGGGTCGAAATTGGTATACAGGCACAGGCAGACATTACTGACATCGTACGCTATATCGGACAAGTCCTTTTAGAACCCCGGACCGCAGGAAATCTATACCGCCTCCTGAAAGAAGAAATCCTCAGTTTAAAGCAGATGCCGGAGCGTTATCCGTATGAGGATGACGAACGGCTTCGTGCTCTTGGGATTCGGAAGCTGCTGGTAAAGAACTATAAGGTACTTTACTTTGTAGACTCTGAGCAACAGCTGGTTCAAATCGCCAGAGTTTTCTATGCTGGACGTGACATCTCGCAACTGATGGAAGAAACTGATTTTGAAAATGTGTAATCCACCATCGGATCAAGAATCACCGTCAAACAGCAGAGCCTTGACCTTTTCAAAGTCAAGGCTCTCTATTTTTACCCTCTGACCACAGACCTGCTGCAGTGCGTCCTTCTGGAAATCGAAGCAAAACAACGTCCCCGTTTTCCCATGCAGCTCCAGCGCGGTGTCAAACCGTTTTATGCGGGGCATATCACAGGTGTAGGCGAACAGCACCGGGGAATCGCCGTCCATCGCGTCGTTTTCCACCACCCAATCGGAGCGGCAGGGGGACAAGTCCTGGGAGAGAATAGCATCCAGAACCGTCTGCTGTTCGGCGTCACAGAGCAGCTGCAAAATCAGTTCTCCATGGTGGTCGCTGGTCAGGTAATAGAAATGCTGGTAATTTCCGTCCAACACAAAGTAATCCCGCTGTCCACCACCGTCATTCATCAGCGGCAGCATCTGCTCCATGTCCCGACCGAACACGATGGCATTCAATGCGGCGTTTTGGTACTGTCCTGGGAGCCGGCGTTGACATAGCTCTGTCTGGAGCATGGCTTTGAGCCGCATTTCCGCTTTGTACTCCCACTTCATGGCAAAGATGCCGGTGTTGTAGATAGTGAAAATGACACCACCTGTCAGAAGAAGGCCCGTTGAGCGAGAGCCGCGTATCTTGACCGCCTGTGCCCCCAAGCCTTTTACTTCTCTGGAACTGTAGTAGGCGGGCCGGTTGATGTACGGAGCGTCGGCGAGCGGCGTGGGACTGAATATAGCTGGCTTTTCCCAGGGGAATACAGTGACGTTGGCATTGAGCATTGTCACCAGAACCTCAGCCATACGGTGGAGCCGCAGACGGTGGGGCACTTCCGACTTCAACACATTCGTCTCAGTGCTGCCGGAGAGATAGGGCAGAAACCGATCCGGCCACTTGTCCACCAGCAGCTTTTTTGCAGCTGTGGTCAACCGAAGCGCCCGCAGCCCATCACGATAATAAGTCCGCAGGAGTCTTTCCCCTTTGAGCGATTTGAGGATTTTTTCCTGATATGCACCTGTACTGGGCAGGCGGCTTATCTGGGCCGTGGGGAACTCACCAGACAGAGCGGTGAGTGTCAGCAGCAAGCTCGCCAGCGTGTCCTCGGGCGGAATCTGTTTATTGCCAGCAGCCATGTTGATACCACCTCTTTTCTCCTGTTTTTTACCGAGGGTGCGTATAACTTCGGTATTTTCCATACCGGCCCAAGGGCGGGAAACCATCTGCCGCACAAGGCTTTGCTAAAATTTACCGAGGGTCCCAAAACGGAGGCGTCAAAACAGCCCAAAAATGGGACCCCTGTTAGGGGAGATTTTTGCTACAAATCTGTGATGGATTGCAATGCCGCCTGACGCTCCGCCAGCCATTCCGGGAAGTGTGCGCTGTCCATAATGGAGATGCGGGTGCAGTCCGTTTCGCCCAGCTCAGTGGTGTTGTAGGCGTCACACAGCAGTCCGCTGTCATCGGTCAAAATGAACGAGGCTGCCACGTCCAGAAACTGCTTCAGCTCCAGGTTGTCGTAGTCCCGTACCCGGCGTTTGGGCAGGTCCTGACAGTAGACGTGGGAAAAGCAGACCACGCAATGCTGGAGCCGGGGCAGGGGACGGCTCCTGGCATATTGGCTCATGGCGGCGGTAAAAGGATCAAGCAGGTATTCCGTACTCTGCCGCTGTTTCCGTTTTGGAAGCAGACAGGGCAGTGTGATTTCCAGAACACCATCGTTCTCTTCCACCTTGATCCCCTGCATAACAGCAGCGGAGGTCAGATATTCCTCCTTTTTGATGCTGGTAGTGGAGTAGATCAGGTGTCGCAGCCGGCAGGCGATATTCTCCGCCCGCAGAGCCGCGTCGGTGGACAGCACCTCGTAGTTATCGGGGTATCGCTGGATGTCGGTGGTATTCATAGCGTAAAGGGCATTGGTCAGCCGGTTCAAATCGGCCAGAATGGATGTAATACGCTGGGATAGAATCGCTCGGTTCAAGACCGTCCTCCTTCCTTATTCTCTCTGATAGTATTGAACCTCTCCTTCCGGGGAAACAGTACAGTAGCTGCGGACGTTGGGAATTTCCAACTCCGGGATCTGTTCCGGCTTGTCCACCAGAATCAGATAGCTGGACGCTTCCTCTGCCGAGGCGGACAGGATGTGGTTGATCAGGGTCTCTTTTCCGTTGGCGGCATGGATAACCTCGTACACCTCGCCGTCTGCGAAAAAGATCAGCTTGGCAGGGAAATCGCCCACGGAGTGGAACTCCACCAGGTCGATGAAGTCCGCCAGCCCCCAAATTGCGGCCAGCAGCCCCTTGTCCACATCCCCGGCGCACTCCGGGGCGGCGCAGTACAGGCCGTCGATGTGCCAGATGCGCCCCTGCTTGGTCAGATAGGACAGAATGTTCTGTACCTTGCTCCGTTTCCCAGGGTAGAGCCGGAGAAGCTGCTCCTCCGTCAGCGCCCGGTACATGGTAATGTCCCGGAGAATACTGGTGGCCTCCTGCCCGTAGATTTGTTCTCTCGTTTTCATATTCTGCCTCCCATACGTATCATTGCCGTATTATTGGCGTATTCCAGCGGTATAAGAGCGGTGTTTATACGCACGGCATAGACCTCTGTACGTATAAACGCCGTATTACCGCCGTACAAAAATTGTTTGACGTATTATCGAAGTATTGCAGCCGTATCGAACCCAGGTAGACGTATAAAGGCGTATTGCCGCCGTAATATCGCCGCTCGAATACGCATTACCCCGCCTCCTGGTCCCCAGCCCGGTTCAGCAGTTCCTGAAGCTCCCGGCGGTCGGTGGTAATCAGCTCCTTCTCCATCTGGCTGCACTTGATCTCCACCGTCACGTTATTGTTGTTGGTGCTGATCAGGCCGCTGCCCCGCTCGAAGTGGGTAATCTCCATGACCTCCGCCTCGGAGAGATGGAGGATGGACTGGACACGCTGGGCTTCCTCATCCTCCAGATTGAGCAGGATTTTCGTCTTGGCATTGTTGATGATGCCCTTGCCATACTTGCCGTCCTCCAGGGCGAAGAAGTCATTGAGGTCCTGGGTGGCGCAGATGGCGGAGCCGCCGTAGCCCCGTATGATCTTGAAAATCTCCAGCACAAATTCGGCGGCCAGACGGTTGCTGCTGGCCCCAATAAGCTGCCAGCACTCGTCAATGAAGATGGCCTTCTCCACCGTCCGATCCTCCTTGGCCTTGTCCCAGACGAAATCCAGGGCAACGAACATTCCCACCGTCAGCAGGTCGCCGGTCGGCTCGGAGATGTCCAGCACGATGTACTTGTTGTCCAAGGATACGTTAGTCTGCTGGTTGAAGGTCTTGGCGGAGCCGTTGACCAGCCGGTTCAGAATGTTTGCCAGCCGCCGGGTATCCTGGGAGTCCTTCAGCACCTCATATAAATCCCCCAGCACTGGCATGGTGCGGTATTGACCGGGGTGGCCGGGGTCGTTCAGGGTGCTGTTCTCGTGGGTAATGCCCCGCTTGGCGTAGGTGCGGATGAGGGCGTCATCCAAAAGCTGCCGTTCCTCATGGTTCATATCGGGAATGAGCAGGCTAAAAAAGATGTGCAGCCGCTGGATTTTGGCCGCCAGCAGAGATTTGTCCACTCCGCCTGGACCGTCCAACAGCTCGTCCACCGACTTGTCCGCCCGGCGGATCTCCATAACGTTGATGCAGTTCTTGGAGGCCGGGGAAATCTGGATGAACTCGCCGCCGATGTTGGTGCAGGCCCGGTGGAACTCGTGGCCTTTCAGCGGAGCCACGATAAACACCTGTATCCCCTTCCGCCGCATCCGCAGAGCTATGAGCTGCATGGTGAAGGTCTTGCCGGCCCCGCTGGTGCCCAGGATTGCCATGTTGGCGTTCTTGTAAATGCGGGAGTCGAAGATGTCCACGATAATCAGGGAATTGTTGTGCTTGTTCACCCCCAGCAGGATGCCGTTGTTGTCGCACATCTCGTAGCTGGTGAAGGGGTAGCAGCTGGCCGCACCCAGGGTCAGCACGTTCCGCTTGGACCGCTCAAACAACCGCCGCTCCAGGGATACCAAGGGCAGGGAGGACAAAAAGCCTGTTCCTCACAGAAGGAACAGGGCTGGATATCCATATCCTGACTGAGCAGCAGCTTTTTCATCTCGGCCACCTTCCACTCCAGGTCGTCCACATTGTCAGCCGTGATGGTAATGAGCAGATTCAAGTAATAGAAGTCCTCGTTGTTGCTCAGACCGTCTTTCAGGAGATAACCGCTGCGGATGGCGCTGTCCAGGTCATCGAAGTCGGTGTTGGTGTCGCTGGTCTCTTTGATTTTACTGCGATTGATAAGCAGCTGCTGGCCCAGCTTTCGGATCATCCGGTCCTTGGGCTGGCGGGAGAGAAACATATCCATGTCGATCCCGTCCCCGGCGTTGACCAGCAGGGACAGCCAGCCGGCGGGAACCTGGGCCTTATAGCCGTTCGACGGTACAAGCAGATAGGCATAGTAAACACCATCAATGCAGATGTACCGCCCATGGGTCAGGTCAATATGAGAAGGGGCGTAGAAATCGTTGGAGGGGATGGTGTCCAGGGGGCGCCCGGCCACCATGTACTCGGCCAGCACCTCCTTTACCTTTTGGGGAAAGGGCTTCTCGTTGCTGGCCTGACGGCAGAGGATGTTATACAGGATCTCACAGGTGGCTTCATCCTCATTCTCATGGCTGATGACCTCGTTGCCGCACTGACGAAGGTAGCTGGCGGCGGTGCGGGCGGCGGTCTGGAGGGAGGCAATCGCCTCGGCCTCTTCCTGGCCCCGTTTGGTGCCGGGCAGCGGCTCATGCTCAAACACCAAGAAAAACCGCCGGGTGATGGCCTCACGGGACCCCAGCTGTTGAATCAGCCGCAGATAGTCCTCCTGCAGCTGGCGGCAGCGTTCGTCCGTCTCCTGGACCAGCTCCCGGCGCACTGTATCCATGTGCCGGTTGATGTCCGCCCGCTTGGTCAGCACCTTGAACTGTACCTTCACCGGCGCAATTTTCAGGTAGCTGATAAAGGAATAGATGATACTGCGCTGTTCCCGGGCGCTGCGGAGCAGAAAGTTGACCGGGACCACCTCGACCAGCTTGACATAGCGGTGATCTCTGGTGTAGATGATGCCGTTGGCGACCTTTTCAATGGGAATGTAGTCAGCCAGCGGATTGATGGGACGTACCACCTCCTCCGGCTCCAGGAAGGTTTTGAACTGGTCCAGCTTTCGCGCCTTCAAATCCACCTGAAAGCGGCTTCTGGTTTTGGACTGGACTTCGGCCTCCTGTTCCTCTACGGGCCGCTTGCTCTGTATCCAGGTAGGGAGCATGGACAGCTCCTTGCCGTCCCGCCCCCGCGCCGGAGCGTCCTGGGATAATATTCGGCGGTTTCGCAGATAGCTGAAAAACAGCAGAATGAACGACGACAAACTGCTCCCCCCAACGCCAATCAGGGCCAGGAGGACGAGGGGCAGGGCCGTCAGGCCAACGGCGGCACCCAGGATACCAGCTTCGATGACGTTCCGGGTCTTGAACATTCCGCCCATCAGGGTGCCGCCCTCGATAAAATTAGGCGGGATCAGGTAGCTGTCCCGCTGTTCGTGTTCCATACAATTCGCTCCTTTACATACGGTCTTTCCGCTTCGGCGGGGTGGGGAGCCGCTTGACGATCTCCTTCTGATAGTCGATCTCGCCGTCCGGGGCCTTGAAGGGGGTCTTGACCACCGTATCAACGGCGTGCTGCTTATACCATGCTGCTCCATCTGCAGAAAACACCTTTTGATAGCTGCCCTCGGGCTTGGCGTACTGACCCGCATGGTACATGGCAAAGTCGATGCCCTGGGGGTGTTCCGGGGTCACTTCCCGGCCAGTGATGCGTCCGCCGCCGATCTCCACCTGAGAGTAGGACACCTTTTCGGTGTCATCAGGGCCGATAGCGGTGTGTCCCATGTAGGATTGGAGGGACTGCGCGGCTAAATCGCCGGTGATGGAACCTGTGGAGCGCATATCGCCCCGGGCCACCATGCCAATTACGTCATTGGCGAACTGACCGCCGGATTGCAGCGAGTTGGAGAAGATTTTGCCGCCCAGGGTCGGCATACGGACGGGGAATATGCTGTGGCTGCTTCGATGAATGTTCTCCACGCTGCGGGTGTGATTAACCGTATGGCTTTCACTTGTGCCGCCGCCCCCGCCGCCTTGCCGGGCCGTCTCCAAATGGGCCTTCTCGCTGGCGCTGTGAACGATATGCCCACCGCCGGCAAGGATAGTTTCTTCCTGTGAAGCAGCCGGTGTGGGCTGGATTCCGATGTCTGAAGTTGGGATATTGTCCGCTGGGATAGCTGCGTCCACAGGGACAGGGGCCCCAAGCGGTCTATCAGTTCCGGTCAGGATAATTCCATTTTCCTGGGGGGTGACACTGGAGGAAACGCTGCTGTCAACAGGTGCTGGCCCAACAGAAGTAGGACTGCCAGCAGGCGGAGAGCCGCCGCCTGTTTGAATGGGCGTGGCAGGAGGCGTATCGTTTCCAGTGAGGATGATACCCTCCCGCTGAGTTGTGCTGTCCCTTTGCGCTGTGCTGTCGGTACGGGCATCCGAAGAGGACAACTTTTCACTGGCAGTATGCACAGCAGCTGCGCCCTGTTTCTGGGCGGTGTGGACAGCGGAAGTCTGTGTAGTAGCGGTTTTGACTGCGCTGTTGGTAATGTGCCGGCCAACCATACCGATTAAACCGCCTTTGAAGAATCCAGCGGGCCCGGCGGGACTGGAGCCGCTGCCAGAAGCGCCCCCAGCTGCGGAGGCCCCAGTGCCGTGCCGTCCTCCGCCAAGGATTCGGCCCGCACCCCCGGTTGCCATTGTGACCGCCCGGAAGGTTACCATAGCGTCGCCCAGCAGGGAGCCACCAGTATGACCCACGTTGATGCCCAGGCTTGCCATGAAGCTGTCAATCTTCTGTGACACCTTCAAAAAAGCCACCGCACAGAGAAACCAGATCAGGACGTTCCCGGTGACGGCCTCCTTGCTGGACGCCGCGACCGCAGCCTCCACCTCGCTTTCGTCAAGGGCAAAGACCGGTACACACAGGACCGAAAGTATCAGCGCCGCCAACAGTATAAATTTCAAGAGTTTCTTGGATCTTCTCATAAAGCCTCCTCAGAGTGATAGCGGGTTGGCGATGAATGCTCCCACCATGCTGGTGAACAGGCACAGGCACCATGCGTTCATCAGGAGCAGGAATACTTGGCCGCCGAACATCCGGCACCAGCTTTTGAAGATGCTGGACGTGGCCTGGGACGCACCCATGGCAAAAGGCCACTGGCGCTGTGTAAACCAGGACACCCAGCAGCACATACCGCTCCGCCGCCTCGAACAGCAGCTTCAGATAGTTCCAGGCCAGGACCAGCACCAGAATCAAGACGATCAATGTCACCGCACCATTAGCACAGACACCGATGATGGTGAGCAGGACCGAGTTGAAGCTGGCAAAATCCAGATTTGGAAGTGTGGATGTCAATATCCAATCATAGGGTGTACCGCTGATAGTCAGCACCGTATCAACGATGGAGTCTGCGTAGTAGGCCAGACCGATAAACAAGATGGCCCGGATGGTCAGTTTAACAGGATCTTCCGCCTCTGCTCCCACGCCCAGACCATAGTTCTTGAACAGGTTCCATACCCAAAGCAGCAGAATCAGCCCGATTGCCAGAGCCACAAAGACATTATACATCGTCTCCGCCGCCGGGAGGTAGCGCAGAAACACGGCCATATCACAGCCCAGAGCGCCCAAAACTGATGTGTTTATCAAATCCAGGCCGTGCATGACTTGTTCCGCAATCCATGCTACAATGCCGTCTAAAATGCCCATAGGTGATTACGGCGCTGTCTACTGTCCGGCCGGAGCGGGAAAAGTTCATCATCAGCAGGGCCACGGCGGCCGTTACGATAGCGGCAATGGTGGAGATGGCGAGAATCTGGGTGTAGACGTCCTTCATGATGTCGCTGGCCTTCGTCCAAATCGTGTCAGCCGCAAAAGCCGGTTGACAGAGCAGTGTGGACGTGCAGATCCCCAGATAGACCATGAACGCGCCGCGTCCGGGGTCAAACCTGCGCCGGGGAGTGGGCGGAGATAGCGTTTTGTCTTGTTTCAATGAAAAACCTCCTTTTTTCGTTGGCTTCTGTCCTGAAAAAAGGCAGCACCCGGAAATTTGGATGCTGCCTCAGTTGCCGCAGAAGGGCAAAGAAAAAGACGCTCCCAGCGTCCTTCTGCGGCTGTTTTCAGTTTTGCTTACAGTTTTAAGCATACTTATTTTAACATATAAGGATTTACGCTTCAATAGCAAAACTCTGCCAATGCTGCGCCAATTACCTGCCACCCGACTCTGTGGGGAAAAACTGCTCCAAAACCTACAAACTGCCCTGCGCCGTGTATCCCCACAGGACAGAGCTTAACGCCTCAATCGCCTCCTTCCGGCGGCGGTAGTAGGTACAGAAGCTGATGTCGTGGATGTGGGGACGCAGCTGCTCGATGATTTCTTCCACATTTTTGAGCTGCTGGGGGGACAGATACGTGTAATGCAGAAGCCAGTAGTATGCCTCTCCGTTCTTGTGCCGGGTACGGAGCAGATCAACCGCGTTCTGTACCAGCGTGAGCATTTTGTGGCTACGCTCAATGCACTGGGCCTGGTGTTCAATGTCCGTGCCGCCCAGATCCGCGCCGACCAGGTAGATGGACTCCAGGAAGTCCTCAATGCTGGTATCATATTCGATCTGAAACTACGTCCTGACCTGCTGGACGGACAGCTCCAGGCTCCAGACCACATCCCGGTACTTCTTCAGCAGCTTCCAGGTGTTGTGGTAACGAGGGTCCTCCGTCACCTTGCGCTCAACCTTTTTCCTTGCCATCATGGATTTCTCCTTTCAAAAATTCGTTGATATTGGGGTCATGGTAAGTTCAAAGCTGTAAATCGGATGATTGTTTCCACATTGGATCGCCGTACCAATCCTGAGAACATTCATTTGTCCGCTGTCCCCCTTTACTGCTTCCGTGTAGTCGCCGGATAAGGGATATAACTTAACAGTGGATTTGGGGCAGTGAAAGCGGAAAATCCCTTGTGTCGCAAGGACTTGCGCCACTTTTTGAACAATGCGCTCCACCTGCGATTTTGAAACGCTAATGAGCTGGTCTGAAACGCAGACTTTGGGATCGTCCGGGATATTGTCTGCTGTGTCCATGCTATCTGGGAGCTGGAGTTTGATATTCAGAGACATCGCAACCTCGTCCTTGTCCACCATCACATCAGACACCTGGAACATGGTGGACAGATAGCTGTTCAGATAAATCACGCTGCCAGTCCGGCCTGGGAAGGACATGAGCGTAAGGTAATCCAGGTCAGCCAGCTTTTTCAGCAGCCGTCCAACCGTGGATCGGGAGAGGCCCCACCGCTGGGCCAGGTCGGAGTAATTCAACAGCGGATTGCCTGTGCCGTTGCGGAGATAGACCACCGGGCCGACCTCAGAGCCACGTACTTGGCTGTCCTTATAGATGGCGGAGAGCCATAAATCCAGCACCACATCCATCTCAGACGCCTTGTCATAGCTAATCAGTTCTGTAGCAACGGCGATGGGCATAAAGAAGAAGCCGCTTTCCTTTTGGCAGGGGCAGTTGTAGTCCAGCACCGTGTTATGCTTGCGCCAGCCCTTGATGCTGTACTTGACCAGATGGCCGTGTCCCAACTGGGTGAAGGTGATAAGCTGCCGGTCTTGGAGGACCTTCAGGATGGACAGAGCCTTATGCTGGAACCGGACACGAAAGCAAGCCGCCAGCTCACTGACCCGGCAGACCCACTCGCCAGGGTGGACAGTGTAGGTGATGCCGTCCAGCCGGCGGTACGAGGTTCGGAAGTTGGCGTAGGAGCAGAGGACGGTATAATAAAAAAGACCGGAGCCTCCGTTGGTTCGGATGCTCCGGTCTGCGATCAGGGTTTGAACAACTTCCCGGTAGATGCGGCAGCGTGGATAGTCCACGACTTGTTTGATTTCAAGTTGATAGTCTGACATATACAATTCTCCTTGCAGTAACTTGCTTGATAAAATCTATCGGGGCCTGATTTTCATTACTTGCAGGGGTGCAGCAATAAGCTGCACCCCTGCCATATTTGTCACCTCTTTCTGTTATGTATTAGACGTACTCTGCCCCGGAAGCAAAATGTCTATACCGGCGAAATTAGCCGTTGAACGCCTGCGCTTGACGTTCCGCCCTGTTTTCCTGGTCAACGGAATTTAGGGTAGGCACCAGAAAGCCTTGCAAATCAAGGGTTTCCTGTGTTGTCCCTATTATAACACTACCACTCCCTGCGCCACACCTTCACGACCCGCCTGTTTGAGAATGGCGTCAATATCAAGGTCATCCAGGAGATCCTTGGTCATGCCGATTTTGATACCACCATGAACATCTATACGCACATCACGCAGGACATGAAAAAGAGCGAGTTTGACAATTTGGCGGAGAAGCTGCAAAAGCAGTGGGAGACTTCTCAGCCAAAAACTGAGGCCGATGGATAAGGCTGGCAGCCAACAAAAAGAAGCGGGAGGAAACCTTGAGGCGATTGCCTCGGGCTTCCTTCCGCCTCATTATGCCTCTATAGGTTTATGAAAAGTTCTCTCTGAAATGGGCAAAATCTGGGCAAATGGGCATTTCAAATCAACCCAACGCCACTAAAACCCTTGCGCCGCAACGGTTTCATTAGTCTAACGGTTTCATCGTCGGGAACAGGATGACATCCCGGATGGAATCGCTGCCAGTCAGCAGCATCACACACCGGTCAATCCCGATCCCCAGGCCGCCCGTGGGGGGCATCCCGTACTCCAGCGCGGTGAGGAAGTCCTCATCCATCATCCCCGCCTCGTCGTCCCCCTTGGCCCGGGCCTCCACCTCCTTCTGGAAGCGCTGGCGCTGGTCAATGGGGTCGTTGAGCTCCGAGAAAGCGTTACCCATTTCACTGCGGCAGATGAACAGCTCGAACCGCTCCGTCAACCGGGGATCCTTGGGGGAACGCTTCGCCAGCGGGGACACATCCACTGGGTGCATGGTGATGAAGGTGGGCTGTACCAGCTTCCCTTCCACCTTCTGGTCAAAACACTCATACAGGGCATGGCCCCAAGTGGGCTCCACGCCGTCCATATCCACCCCAACGCCCCTGGCCGCAGCCACGGCCTCGCCGTCATCTGTGATGGACATGAAATCCACCCCCAGGTGCTGCTTCACCGCCTCCGCCATGCTCAGGCGGGGCCAGCCCGGGGCCAGGTCGATCTCCTCCCCCTGCCACGTCACCTGGTAGCTGCCGCAGATCTCCTTCGCCGCGCCGCTGAGCAGCTCCTCGAACAGATCCATCATGTCGTTGAAGTCCGCATAGGCCTCGTACAGCTCCACAGTCGTAAACTCCGGGTTATGCTTGGTGTCCATCCCTTCGTTGCGGAAGATGCGGCCCACCTCATAGACGCGCTCCATGCCGCCTACGATCAGCCGCTTGAGGGGCAGCTCCGTGGCGATGCGCATGTACATATCGATGT
>CAJUAC010000069.1 GCA_910583885.1 uncultured Oscillospiraceae bacterium
CTCCTCAACTTCGGCCACACCCTGGGCCACGCCATTGAGAAGTGCAGCGGCTACGCCGTCACCCACGGCCACGCCGTGGCCATCGGCATGGTACTGGCCTCCCGGGCCGCGGAGCGGATGGGGTACAGCCCAGAGGGGACGCTGGAGGCGGTGCTGGCGGCCAACCGGCACTTTGATCTGCCCTCTTCCTGCCCCTACACTGCTGGGGAGCTCTACGCCGCCGCCACCAGCGACAAGAAACGCTCTGGCAGCGGGATTGACGTGGTGGTGCTGGAGCAGGTCGGGCAGGCGAAGACCGTCCGGCTGGACATGGAAGGCCTGCGCGCCTTTACGGAGGCGGCCCTGTGAAGCTGGTCATCACACCTGCGCCCCTGCGCGGCTCCGTCACCCCGCCCCCCAGCAAGTCCCAGGCCCACCGCTGCCTCATTGCCGCCGCCCTGGCGGGGCCGGGGAGCGTCATTCACAACCTCGCGGATTCCCAGGACATCCAGGCCACCCGCCGGTGCATGGCGGAATTGAAAACGGAGGGTACTGGTTTACCGCGGTTAGACTGCGGGGAATCAGGCTCCACCCTGCGTTTCCTCCTGCCCATCGCCCTGGCCCTGCGGGGCGGCGGGGTGTTCACCGGCCGCGGGCGGCTGATGGAGCGGCCCCAGAAGCCCTACTTCGACCTCTTTGCGGAGAAGGGCATCCGCTATGGGCTGGAAAATGGCGTCCTCACTGTGGAGGGGGCTCTGCCCCCCGGCAGGTACTGTCTGCCGGGCAATGTGTCCAGCCAATTTGTCACCGGACTGCTCTACGCCCTGCCCCTGCTGGCAGGGGAGTCCGAGCTCGTCCTGACCACGCCCCTGGAGAGCCGGGGCTATGTGGACATGACCCTGGAGGCGCTGGGGCAGTTTGGCATCCGGGTGGCGGAGGAAACGGGACGTTTCCTCATCCCCGGCGGGCAGCAGTACCAACCCTGCGAGGTGTCCGTTGAGGCGGACTGGTCCCAGGCGGCCTTCTGGATCGCCGCCCAGTGCCTGGGCAGCGCGGTGGACATCCAGGGCCTGAACCCCCGGTCCACGCAGGGGGACCGGGTTGCCAGCTTCTGGGCCCAGGCCCTCTCCCGTCCCGGGGATGTGGAGATTGACCTCTCCGGCTGCCCCGACCTGGCCCCGCCCCTGGCGGCGATGGCGGCAGTGCGCCGGGGGGACACCCACCTGGCCAACGCCGCCCGGCTGCGCATCAAGGAGAGCGACCGCCTGTCCGCTATTACCGGGACGCTCAACGCCCTGGGCGGGGCGGTGGAGGAACTGCCGGACAGCCTGGTGGTCCACGGGAGGGAGTCCCTCGCCGGCGGCACCGTGGACTGCTGCAATGACCACCGCATCGCCATGATGGCTGCTGTCGCGGCCACCCGCTGCCAGGGGCCCGTGACGCTCCTGGGGGCGGAGTGCGTCGCCAAATCATACCCCAATTTTTGGGATCACTACCGTATGTTAGGAGGGATCATCCATGAATACCCTGGGGAATAAGCTGCGGGTGACAATCTTCGGCCAGTCCCACGCCCCCGCGATTGGCTGCGTGGTGGAGGGCCTGCCTGCGGGCTTTGCGCCGGACATGGAGCAGGTGGCGGCCTTCATGGCCCGCCGCGCACCGGGACAGAACGCCTGGTCCACCAGCCGGAAGGAGAGTGACAGGCCGGAAATCCTCTCCGGCCTGGTGGACGGGAAGACCTGCGGGGCCCCCGTTGCCATGGCCATCCGCAACAGTGACCAGCACAGCAGGGACTATAGCGGCCTCAAGCGCACACCGCGCCCCTCCCACGCCGACTACACCGCCCTGGTGAAGTTCGGCAGCAGCTACGATATCCGGGGCGGCGGGCAGTTCTCCGGCCGCTTGACCGCCCCGCTGTGCTTTGCCGGGGCGCTGGCCCTGCAGGTATTGGCTGGCCGTGGGATCTCCGTGGGGGCCCATATCGCCCAGATCGGGCAGGTGTGGGACAAGGCCACGGATTTTGCCCATGTAGACCAGGAGGCGCTGGCCGCAGTCGGACGGAACTCCTTCCCGGTGTTTGACGGGGATGCCGGGGATGCCATGCGCCAGGCCATTGAGGCGGCCCGGCTGGACGGGGACTCGGTGGGCGGGGTGATCCGCTGCTTTGCCCTGGGGCTCCCGGCAGGGATCGGCGAGCCCATGTTCGGCGGCGTGGAGAACCGGCTGGCCGCCGCCCTCTTTGGCATCCCAGCTGTGCGGGGGGTGTCCTTCGGAGACGGATTCGCTGCCGCTGCCATGCGGGGCAGCGCCCATAACGACCCCTTTGTCATGGATGGGGAGCGGGTATCCACCCGGACCAACCACGCCGGGGGCGTGCTGGGGGGCATCACCACAGGGATGCCCCTGGTGGTAAACATCGCCGTCAAGCCCACCGCATCCATTGCCATGCCCCAGGATACGGTGGACCTGGAAACAAAGGAACCGGCCAGCCTCACCATCCATGGCCGGCACGACCCCTGTATTGTACCCCGGGCCGTGCCGGTGGCGGAGGCTGTGACCGCACTGACACTACTAGATATGCTGATGGAGGACTGAACAGATGGAACTGAAAGACTACCGGGAGCAGCTTGACCGGATTGACGACCAGCTGGCGGCGCTGTTCAAGCAGCGCATGGAGACCGTCAAGCAGGTGGCGGACTACAAAAGGGAGCACAACACCCCCGTTTTGAACGCGGGCCGGGAGCGGGATATCCTCTACCGGGTGACTGGGCTGTGCGGGGAGGAGCTCCAGGAGTACACAAAAATCCTCTATTCCACCCTGCTGGAGCTGAGCCGGGACTACCAGGAGGACCGCCTGTCCACCGGGGAATCGAAGCTGTGCCAGGATATCCTGGCGGCGGCGGAGAGCGGCGGGCAGTTCCCCAGCCGGGCCGTGGTGGCCTGCCAGGGTATTGAGGGGGCTTACTCCCAGCTTGCCTGCTGCAAGATGTTTGCCCTGCCCCAAATCCTGTATTGCAGCCGCTTTGACGGCGTGTTCCGGGCGGTGGAGACTGGCATGTGCCGCTACGGCATCCTGCCCATTGAGAACAGTTCCGCCGGATCCGTCACCGAGGTCTACGACCTGATAGAGAAGCACAACTGCAAGATTGTGCGCAGCCTGAAGCTGAAAATTGAGCACTGCCTGCTGGCGCGGCCCGGTGTCAAGCTGGGGGATGTGAAGGAGGTCGTGGCCCATGAGCAGTCCCTCAACCAATGCAGCGAGTTCCTGAAGAACAGCGGTGTCAAAGTGACGGTGTTCAGCAACAACGCAGCGGCGGCAAAGTATGTGGCTGAGAGCGGTCGGGCAGACCTGGCCGCCATCGCCTCCGCCGGCTGCGGGGAGCTCTACGGCCTGGAGATCCTCTCCCAGAGGGTCGCCAATACCGACCACAACTATACCCGCTTTATCTGCATCTCCAAGACAATGGAGATCTACGACGGGGCCAGCCGCATCACCTTCGTGGCCTCTGCCAGCCACCGGCCCGGCTCCCTGTACAGCCTGATCGCCAAGTTTGCCACCCGGGGGCTGAACATCTGCAAGCTGGAGAGCCGCCCCATCCCGGGCAAGGACTTCGAGTTCCGCTTCTACTTCGACGTGGAGGCGTCCATCCGCAGCAGGGATACCCAGACCGTCCTCAGCCAGCTGGAAAAGGAGGATTTCTTTACCTTCCTGGGGGCCTACAGCGAGGTGTTTTAGGCAGGCGGCCGGAAGGCCGCCAGGACCGGTTGTTCGGAGGCCGCAGGCCGGAGAATGACGGTCCCTATGAAACAGACAAGGAGGGCGGTATGATGGAATACGGCCTTTTGGGAGAGAAGCTGGGCCACAGCTTCTCCCCCCAGATCCACCAAGCCCTGGCGGGCTATGATTACCGGCTGCTGCCCACGCCGCCGGAGGAGGTGGAGGCGCTCCTGCGCCGCCGGGAATTCCGGGGGCTGAACGTCACCATCCCCTACAAGCAGACAGTGATCCCCCTGTGCGACAGGATAGACCCCCAGACCGCCGCCATCGGCGCGGTGAACACGGTGGTCAACCGGGACGGGCAGCTGACCGGCTACAACACGGACATCACCGGCCTGATCGCCATGGCCCGCCGGGCGGGGGTGGACATGGCCGGGAAAAAGGTGGTGATCCTGGGCAGCGGCGGCACCAGCCGCACCGCCCAGGCCGCCGCCAGGGAGCTGGGCGCGGCGGAGATTGTGGTGGTCTCCCGCCGGGGGGAGGACAACTACCAGAACCTCTCCCGCCATGCGGACGCCCAGGTGCTCCTCAACACCACCCCGGTGGGGATGTATCCCGGCTGCGGGGAAACCCCGGTCTCCCTGGACGCCTTCCCCCATCTGGACGGGGTGCTGGATATGATCTTTAACCCCCTGCGTACTGCCCTTATCCTGGAGGCCCAGGAGCGGGGCATCCCCTGCTCCGGCGGCCTGCCCATGCTGGTGGTGCAGGCCCAGCGGGCGGCGGAGCTGTTCACCGGGCGGGAGATCCCGGACAGCCGGGCGGAGGAGGTCCTCCGCTCCCTCACCGCCCAGGTACAGAACATTGTCCTTGTCGGGATGCCCGGCTGCGGCAAGAGCGCCGTAGGGCGGCTGCTGGCCCGCAGGCTGGGAAAACAGTTTGTGGACACAGACCGGATGGTGGAGGATATGGCCAAAAAACCGATCCCCGCTATCTTTGCCCAGGAGGGGGAGGCTGCCTTCCGCGCCCTGGAGAGCCGGGCGGTCCGGGAGGCCGGCAGCCGCACCGGGTGCGTCATCAGCACCGGCGGCGGTGTAGTGACCCGGCCGGGGAACCGGCCCCCCCTGCGCCAGAACGGCGTGATTGTCCACCTCACCAGGGATCTCGCCCTGCTGCCCACGAAGGGCCGCCCGCTGTCCCAGCAGGCAGGCCTATCCGCACTGTGGCAGCAGCGTGCGCCGCTCTACGCCGCCTTTGCCGGGATCACCGTACAGAACAGCGGGACCCTGGAGGAAGCGGCGGAAAAAATCGAAAAGGAGTTGAATACACGTTGAAGCTGCTGTTTCTCAACGGCCCCAACCTGAATATGCTGGGGATCCGGGAGCCGGATATCTACGGCACGCAGACCTATACCGGCTTGGAGCAATTCATCCGCGATTTTTGCCGGGAGCTGGGGATCACCTGCGAGATCTTCCAGTCCAACCACGAGGGGGAGCTGGTGGATGCCATCCAGGCCGCCTATGGGCGGGTGGACGGCATCGTCATCAACCCAGCGGCCTACACCCATACCAGTGTGGCGATTTTGGACGCGCTGAAGGCGGTATCCCTGCCCGCAGTGGAGGTCCATCTGTCCGACGTGTCGGCCCGGGAACCCTTCCGGCAGGTGTCCTATGCCGGGATGGCCTGCTGCAAAACCTATGCCGGGCATGGCTTCGAGGGCTACCGCATGGCGGCGGAACACCTGCTGGCGCTGAAAAATGGTGTGATTAGGGGCGCGGAGGAATAACCATTTGCGGATAATTCACATACAATGGCCTATAAAGGAGGCTGTTGCTATGGAAAATCTCGTTTTCGGCGGACAGCAGGAACCCTCTGCCGCCTATGACTACCGTGTTTACGACCAGGTTTGGAAGCGGGTGTCCCCCGGCCTGGACCCCTATGCAGAGAACCCCGCCGGGACGGGCCAGCCATCCGGGGCGGCCAGCGGCCCGGCCGCTCCGGTGATGCCGGGTATGGCGCAGCCAGCTGTGCCCCAGCCGGTCACGCTGCCAGCCCAGGGGGTGGGCGCCGCAGCTGGTGAGGCGAATCTGCCGGGGGCGGACCGGGACCCCTGCTGTATGGGCAGTAATGCCCGGGAGAGCCTGCCCGTGCTGGAGGGCTTCCTCGAGGAGGAGCTGGCCGGGCGGCGGTACACCCTGGCCCTGGCCTACGGGGTGCGCCAGCAGGGCGTAGCCCAGCTGCTGCGCCGGATTGCTGCGGAGAAGCAGGCGGCGGCACGGGAGCTGTGTGCGGCCTACTATCTCACCACCGGGAACCGCTACCGCTCCGCCATCGCAGTTGAGAACATGCAGTTTGGCAGCCTGGCGGCGGCCCTGCGCTCCTGCTACCACCAGGAGGCCTGCAATGGTTTGAATTACCAGCGGGCAGCCGATGAGACCATGGATCCCTGCCTGCAAAGGCTCTTCACTCAGTTGGGGAAGCAATCCTATCAGCACGCGGATGATATCATGGCCCTGCTGGGGCGGCTCGTCTGCTGAAGCGAGGGAATCCAATACTTCTGTAATCCGGTGAAGTGGTTTTCTTTTGCTTCTTTTCTTTTTCCTAAAAGAAAAGAAGAGAACATATACAATAAGGAGAACATACGGCAATGCTGAATACGAGAGACGAGGCGCTGGCCCTGCTCCGCCAGTACAACAAGGAGCCCTTCCACCTCCTCCATGCCCTGACCGTAGAGGGCGTCATGGCCTGGTATGCCCAGGAGCTGGGCTATGGGGACCAGGCGGGTTTCTGGGCCATGGCGGGCCTCCTCCACGACATCGATTTTGAGCAGTGGCCGGAGGAGCACTGCCAGAAGGCCCCCGCCCTCCTGCGGGCGGCTGGGGCTGCTGAGGAGCTGATCCATGCCGTGGTTTGCCACGGCTACGGCCTCTGTTCTGATGTGGAGCCGGTCCATGAGATGGAAAAGGTCCTCTTCGCAGCCGATGAGCTGACAGGGCTGATTGGTGCAGCCGCCAAAATGCGTCCCAGCCGGAGCGTAATGGATATGGAGGTCAGCAGCCTGAAAAAGAAGTTCAAGGACAAGAAATTTGCCGCCGGATGCAGCCGCGATGTGATCCGCCAGGGCGCGGAACGGCTGGGCTGGGAGCTGGAGCTGCTGATGGACCGGACGATCCAGGCCATGCGCTCCTGCGAGGAGCGGATCAACGCGGAGATGGCGGCGCTCCCACTGGCAGAATAGGGGACAGGAGGGATGGCGCCGGCCATCCCTCCCCTTGCATCCGGAGGGGAAATATAGTATATTGATAAGCAAAGACGTATGAGGAGGAACCCTTCATGAATAGAAAGCCTTGGCTGGCCTTACTGCTGCTCTGCCTGCTGCTGGCAGCCTGCAAGGATCCCAGCCCTGCCCCCAGCCCGCCGGACAAGCCCGCAGTGGAACCGGAGGCCAGCCAGACACAGAAGGTGGACGGGCCCGCCGTACTGGGCCCCCTGACCGTTGAGCTGGTGTTGGACTGGGAGGAGACGGACAGGGTCCTGGCCTGCCTGGATCAGCTCTCCTGCCTGCTCAGCGAAGGGCTGCTGGCCCAGGGATACGCGGCAGAGGGGATTACTGTGACCATCAGTACAGCTGGCGGCATCACCGGCAGCGCCCTGGCGGAGGGCGGCATTGATGCGGCCTGTATGCCGGCGGCGGACTATATAGAGCATGAGCCCCAGGTGGACGCGCTTTTGATGACAGAGGCGGGCGACTACGTTGTGGCGGTCACAGCGGCCCGGGAGGAGCTGGATGCCGCCTTCCAGGAGGCGCTGGCTGCCGTGCTGCTGGAGCCGGGAGCGCAGTTCCTGGAGCTCTGCTATCCGGGGACGGTGTACGTCCCCACATCTGAGGAGGCACTCCAGACGGTGCGCAGCCAGCAGGAGGATACCTATGGCACATAAGAAATTACGGCTGCTGTATCTGGCGCAGCTCTTCCAGGAGCACACTGACGAGGAGCATCCCGTCACGGTCAAGGAGATGATTGACTATCTGGAAACGCTTGGCATCTGTGCTGAACGGAAGGCAGTTTATGACGATCTGGAGCTGCTGCGGATGGCCGGTATGGACATCGTACATACCAAGACAAAGACCCACAATTACCACCTGGGCCAGCGCACCTTTGAACTGCCGGAGCTGAAGCTGCTGGTTGATGTTGTCCAAGCCTCCCCCTTCCTGACGGCCAAAAAGAGCATGGAGCTGATTGGGAAGCTGGAAAGCCTCGCCAGCACAGCCCAGGCAGGGAGCCTGCGGCGGCAGGTCTACGTACTGAACCGGGTAAAAACCCACAATGAACAGCTTTATTACAATATTGATGGCATCAACAAGGCCATCAGCGAGGACAAATGTATCCATTTCCAGTATTTTGACTGGACACTCCGCGGTGGGCGTTCCTTCCGCCATGGCGGCAAGGTTTACCAGGAGTGCCCGGCAGCCCTGTGCGTAGACCGGAATTACTACCTCATCACCTACCGCCCGAAGGAAGGGCGCTTTATCCATTTCCGGGTTGACCGGATCAGCGGCCTGCGGGTGGCAGATCTGGCCCGCCCTGCGCTGCCAGTGGATTTTGATCCCGCCCGCTATGTGCGCACGATCTTCGACATGCACAGCGGCGACACCCAGCAGGTCACGCTGGAAATGGACAGGTGCCTGCTCAATGTGGTCATGGACCGCTTCGGGCTGGATGCGCACTACCGTGCAGGCCCCGACGGGAAGTTCATCGTCTCCGCCCAGGTGGAGGTCAGCCCAACCTTCCTCAGCTGGGTGCTCTGCTTCGGCGGCCAGGCGCGGATCCTGGAGCCAGCCTCCGCACGGGAGGCGCTCTGCCGCTTGGCAGGCGAAGCGCTGGCAAGGTATTAAAAGGCAGCCATTCTTTTCTTTTGAAAAAGAAAAGAATCAAAAGAAAACTTTACAAGCAGGCATCTGTGGCCCGGCAGCTTTTAATTCTTTTTGATTCTTTTTCTTTCCAAGAAAAAGAATGGCTGCCGCCTCTTTTTTGGTACATATGACGTTGCCGCTTTTCCGTCGACTTTCCGCCGTTACACTCCAGGGTGTAACGGCTTTTTGTTGCGATACTACTACGAAGTGGAGAAGTTTTGATGGATTATACAAAAAACTATCATTTGCCCCAGTGGGTGAAGTCCGACCGCATCATGATGGACGACTTTAACCGGATGTGCGCTGATCTTGAAAACGGCCTGACCGGCAACCGGGCAGAGTTCCGGCAGAAGGATAGTGAGCTGTCCGGCAGGATTGAACAGGTGGCAGGAGAGGCGAGGGCCCAGCTACAGGCGGCTGACCCAGCCTCCCAGGCTTCCTTGAAAACCGGATTGCTGCGGCTGGCCTACAATCACTGCCACCTCCTGGCAGCGGTGGAAAAGCAGCCGCCCCAGAGCGGATGTTTCTTCCAGCAGCTCAAGGGCTCACCAACCTCTTCCGCCATAAACGGCTTCCTGGTGCGGGGCGACGCACTTTGGATTGCCCGTGGGACGGCCTCCTATACCACAGAGCAAATCCGTTCCCAGATTAAGCTGGTCTCTGAGATGACCGTCGTAAAAGGCAACGCGGCAGCCAACACACCTATGGTCGTGCGCTTTACGCCGCCGGGGCCGGTATGTATCAGGGAGTTCCCCTTTACGAATGCATTTAACGACATTTCCAGCAGGATGACCACCCTTCATATCGCGCTCTACAATGAAAACACAGGGGAGTATGAGGCGGAGATTGATTACCCGCTGGATCTCGGCCCCCATTCCGGCCGCACGGCTTTCAGTATTCTGCGCGTCCCCCTCTGTTTCAGCGGCGGCTTTACCTACCGGATTGAAATTTCCACCAGCGACTGCCACTACAGCGGCACCGGCAACTATAATCCCACCAGGGATCCTATGATTGCTAAATTCACTGCTGACAGCCTTACAGCCGATACCACCGGCACCATCTCCCGCACAATTCCATGCGGAGAAGCGCGGACGGACGGGATTGTCCTCGTCCACTACCGCATGATCGGGACAGGCGGCACCCTCTCCCTCAACTGGGACGGCGCGGTGCTCACCCCTGTCAGGACACGGGAGCTGACCAACATTGATGGGAAGGCCGTGGCGGAGATGGAATTCCGAAGGAACGCTTCCATCCCTGCCACTACCTCCCTACAGCTGAATGCACGATGCAATCCAGGCGGGGAAATCGTCCTCTACGGCTGGGGTATGGCGGCGGTTTGATCGAATAGCAGGAAGCACCCCCAAGGGCCGAAACCCTTGGGGGTGCTTTTTAGAGATTACAGGTTCTTCCTACGAAGCCTGCTGAAAATTCAGGATACTGCGTTGGGAAAATTACTCAGCAGGATCGACAGGAGCGGTGGGATCACTGGGATCAGCAGGCTCGCTGGGCTCGACAGGATCAACCGGGGCATCCTTCTTGTCAACAGCCAGAGTGATCTTGGTGTCGGCCGTAACACCGGAGACAGTGATCATCCAGGTAGCGGTGCCATTGCTAATCATGGGATCAGCAATCTTAACAACAGCATTGGTGCTGACGGTGTCACAACGAACTGTGTAAGTGGCATCAGTCGTAACCTTCAGGGTAACAGCGGTGTCCTCACCAGTCGTGTAGGTAGCGCTGGTGATAACACCAGTCACACCTGCGGGCAGGGTATCCAGAGAGACAGTGTAGGTTCCATCAGGCACGGGAGCACCCTTTGCACTGAAGTTCACCCGAACTCTGTCAGCCTGGTTCCATCTGAAGAATGCATAGTAAGAATCAGCCTCGGCACCATCGTATACCTTGAGCTCGCGCGTCTCACCAGCAATTGTCACAGAGACAGAGGGCTCGACGCAACCAGCAGCCAGCTTGAAGTCAACCCGAACGATGACATCGTTGGCCTTAGCAGCCAGATAGATCGCATCGTCATCGAGTGCCTCGGGAGCCAGGAAGGTGTAGGTGGGCTTGTTGTCCGGATCCAGAACAGCCGGAGCCGGGGTGTTCTCGCTGCCCTCGTCATTGGTGCTGATGTTCTGCCTGGTCATATCGTCCGCAGTCACACCAGAAGCCAGCTCATAGGCAACCTCAACCACCACGTTCTGGTAGTTGTTCTCGATCTTCAAGCAGGGAACGCCCTTGTAAGTCTCGTTTGTCCAAGAAACAGAGGTGCCGTCAACGAGAACAGCCTTCACAGTATACCCATTAAAGAGCTGATAAATATGAGTCAGGCCGTTAATGGGCTGAGCCAACTCTGCGTTAATCGCGGTAGAGAAGACGCTTGCCGGGATGTAAACATACTTGCCTGTGGTCCAGTCGTCTGCATTGTAACCGTTATTGATGTAGTCAGGCAGGTAATGATCCTTACCGTTAATATCGGTGAGGGGCTCGCCCTGGTAGTAGAGCTTGGAGGCATCATTGCCGTTTACAGCGTTGAAGGTGACAAGGCCGGTCTCGACCTTCTGCTGCTCAGCAATAATCTTGTTCCACTCGCTGTTCAGCCAGGAAGCGTCCTTAATGTTCTTGTCCTTGGCATCCGCATAGTAGTCGATATCAACGATGAAGGAGACATCGCCCTTGGCGTTCTTGACAATGATGATCTCATCATTCTTGTTCAGCTCCTTGTAGCTGTTCAGCTCCTTGATGCTGGACACGCCACGGCTGTTCACGCCGACAGCCAGGATACGGGCGCCATTGACGTTGATCCGCTCGCTGTTGTTGGACGCAAAGTCATCATCGTTGTAGTCGATGTACCAAGCACGGTTGGTGCCAATCTCCGCCTCGCGGGTAATGGTACCAGCGTACACGCCGTTGTCGTTGTAGCCGACACCGTTCACGCCCAGACGGTCAACGCCACCGGTCAGGGTGTTGGCATCGCGCTCAGCAGAATCGTACACACCATAGAAGCCGTAGGTCGTCCAACCATAGTTGGCATCCCACTCGAGATCCCAGCTGGAATACTCAGGAATCAGGGTGGTGATACTGGCGTTCTCGCTGTCAACAACATCAAAGTACTTCACACCGTTGGCCAGAGTGGCAGCGGCACGGCTGGCCTGGCTGTTGTTGAAGTAAGCCATGACAACGCTGTCATAGTTGAACTCTCTGGTCACTTCGACGACGATGACATTGGCAACCCAATAGTCGCGGCCCTCGTAGTTCTCGTTGACGTTCTCAGCAACAGCATAGATGGCGCGGATATCCTTTGCATCGACCTTGGGCATGTTCTTGTAACCAACAAAGTGCTGGATGGAACGGCCGCTGACGATGAAGAACTCGGTGTCGTCCACTGCGTCAACATAGCTGTTGGTGCTGGCGTAGTTGGTAACAAGACCATTGTCGGCCATGGTGTAGTGAGCGGCACCAGACTTAATGTTCTCGATGCTCAGCTCAATGTAATCCTGAGCATAGACAGGATTTACCAGAGAAGGTGCAGCAGTGGTGTTGCCAGCCTTCCGCCAAGCATCCGCAAAGCTGTTCACGGTGTACTTCTCGAAGACGCCGTTCTTGTCCAGATCGTAGTAGAACAGCTGCAGGCCGCTCTCCTTCTCGTAGGCATACTCAGTAGCAGGGTACAGGCTTACACCGTCAGCTGCCTTGGTGTACTTGGCAACGTTGGTGTTGGAGTAGATGGGAGCATTTGTAGTACCATAGTTGAATCTAAAGCTACCACTCTTGCCCAGGTGGCCAGCGGCCTCCTGCAGATAGTTGTAGGCATAGATACCAGCAATGTTGTTATTGCTCCAGCCGGGGTGGCCGTTACCAACAGTACCATCCCAACTCGTGCTGCGGATGAAGGGATTGGTATTGCCCATGGTAGCCCAAGCATCATTGCGGCCATAGTAGGAGTTGAGGACAGTGTACTCAGCGGGAGCCTTGTCCTCGCCAGCCATCAGCTCGGCAATCCAGTAGCCGTTATTGACGAAAGCACCGTTGTTGACGCGAGAGGGATACATCTCGGTCAGCAGGCCGTACTGGCTGCCCTGAGCGAGCTCATAGGCACGAACGAAGCCAAACTTATCGAGATATACATTGTACTCAACCTGCTCGTCCATGGCGGTGATCACATCGTCCATGTTGGTCTCGTTGCCGATAGCAGACTGGCCGTAGGTCACATCGTCAGTGGTGGTGACGGTCTCATCCTTGAAGGAGATAGCCTTGATGGTAGCACTCACAGGGGTGACGACCTCGGCATAGAACTTGCCATCAATCTCAGCATAGAGGATCACATCGTCAAGCTTGAAGCTGACATCGCCGCCGTCAGGAGTGACAACATCAGCGTCGGTCTTCAGACCACGATAGTAGTAGGTATCCTTCTCATCCTTGGTGGTGACACTGACGACCTCATCAAGGACGTAGTCGGTACGCAGGGCATACTCGACAATACCGTCGTTGTTGTTGTCGACCAGCTTGAGGTAGTTACCATTATAGGTCTTGTCGAAGTCACCCAGATCCTCGAGGATGTAATCAGCACGGAAGCCCTTCCAGGACATGGTGTCGGAGTAATCCTTCAGGGAGGTGGTGCCGACATAGACTTCGCCCCAGGTATAGAGGTCAATCTGAGCATCATTATCATACGCAACCCAGCGGCCAGCGTTGTCGAAGATAGCCTTCATCAGGGTCTTATCCATCTCATCGAACACAGTGCCGGACTTGATGGTACGAATCCAAGACTCATAGGTCTTGGGATGCTCATTGCCGTCATTGTCGGTGTAGTAATACGTGATAGTCTTGGTTTCTGCGTTCGCACGTAGGAACTCCTGCTGGGCAGCATCCGTAACGCTGTTCTTGGCAATCGCGTAACGAATCAGGTAATCAGAGGTCCACTTGTCAGTAGCCTGGCTGAAGTTGACGAAGTACTCGGTGTTCTCAGTGACGGAGATAGACTTCTCCTTGGCGAGATCCTTGACCTTGATCTCCTCGCCCTTGTCAGCAATCACGTTGTCGCCAGTGTCGTACATCTTGTCAGTAACAAGGTTGTAGCCGTTGTTGC
>CAJUAC010000070.1 GCA_910583885.1 uncultured Oscillospiraceae bacterium
CGATCCCGATGCACCACGGTTCGCCGTCCTCCATGATGGTGAAGGTCTCGTGGGGAATATCGGTGGAGAACACTCTGCTCGGCCTCTCTCCATCGCGCCAAATGGCTGTGATGGTCTTTGCGGCATTCTTCACCACTTCGAAGTATGGGCAGGTGCAGTTCTCCGCATCGTTGCAGGCAGGCTCCTCCAAGAGTCCGTCCTTGGTGATGTAGATGGTGGTGTCCTCGTAGGCCCCGACCTCCTCATCGATGGCCCCGGAGAATTCTACATTGTCGTCGGAGTAACCGTAGACTACAACCAGACCAATGTCTTTTATCCATTTCGCCTCCGGGCCGCTAATTTCATTTCCGACCTCCCGGCCGGAGAGCATTTCAGCTAATTCTTTCGCTGTCATTTTGCAAAACCTCCAAATTCACAAACGTTTGGGAATCTCCCTTGCAGTCAGGTGCTATCATCCGTCCCCGACGCGGTCTCCTGCGGCCGGTACCGCTCCAGCCCGTCCAGTACGTTCACAAGCCGTATGGCATTCTCCGGGCTGGGGTCTTTTCTGACCGCCGTTTTTGCCCACTCGGTATCTTTGTATAGCCTCGCATGGAAGAACGCCAGCTTGCGCTCAAAATCGGCTGTGCGCTTTGCCCTGTCCCAGGCCCCGAAGATCCGGCGCTTTTCCGCTGATGCCGTTGCCCGGTCCAGCCGTTTTTCGTGGTAGTCGTGATAGAGCGTCCGCAGGGATATGTAGGCCATCTGATCGTACATGGACAATCCATCCGGCATCTCGGCGCCCTGCATTGCCTCCCGCTCCCAGGGGAAAGCATAGCCCGATTCTGGTGCGCTCATGACGCAGTCGCAGCCGGGAGGGAAAGGTACCACTCAAGAGCCCGAACCGCGCTCTGCCATCCATAGCAGACCTCCCACATATAGCCTTGCCGCACCAGTTGCTCCCCCCACCATTTCTGCTCTGCGGTGGGCCGCCCGGTCTCCGTCTTCATCTCCAGGTACAGCCCGTGGTATTTCCCTTTCGCGGCCGGCAGGCACAGGTCGGGAACCCCGGCCTTCACGCCCGCCTGTTTCAAATGCCGCCCCTCTACGGCATCCCGCGTCCCGCCGTTGGGAATGTGGTGGAGTAAGACCAGCTCCGGCCATTCAGAGGTGTGGAGGATGGACCAGTTGATCACGTTCATCTGATGCTGCGCCTCCGTTTTCGGATTCGACAGGATTTTCACTTGCGTTTTCATGCGCTCCGCCCTTTCTTCTTCGGTGCGTTGAACAGCCGATTCAAAATCTGGCTGGCATCGCCCTTGCTCAGCCCGGAGGTATCAAATCCCTTACACCGCCGCTGGATAATAGCGACCTGCTTGTCCGTGGCCGGGTACCTTCCCCAGCGCCTGACCGATTCCAGATCCCACAGCTGGCGGCAGTCCGTATAATCCCTCAGAAGTTCCATGTATACCCGGTCAATTGCCTCCTGCATCCCGACCTGTGACCCATCTGACATATGCACAAGGCCGAGGGAGTTGGGGCATGGGACTGTCAGGCTCTTGCCGTCCGTCAGGGACACCACCAGTTCGCCGTCCGGCATTTTGAAGAAGTTGATGTCGTGAGTGTTGTACTTCTGCTCCTGGGCCCAGAGGTCGACGATCTCCACGTTCCTGATCCAGCTCTCCGGGCAGTCGCCGGCGGCAGCAATCTTCAGAGGCAGGTCGAACAGGTCGCCTTGTATCTCGCTGATTTTCCGCGCCGGGATATTGCTTAGGTCCAGCCCAAGCAGGCTCGGCGCGGTACAGAGGGATGCCTTCCCGGTAATGCCCACGCAGTCGATCAGAACCAGCCGCTCCTTGCCGGGGTACAGCCGCAGGCCGCGGCCCACCATCTGGGCATACAGGCTCTCCGACTGGGTAGGCCGGGCCACAATGACCGTCTCCACCCTGGGGATGTCCGTCCCCTCGGTGAACACCATGCAGTTGACGATGCAGGGGATCTCCCCGGCAGTGAAGGCTTCGATGATGGTAGCTCGGTCCTTGGTCTCTCCTGTCACCACCACGGCCCCCTTGATGCGTCCGGCGATTTCCTCTGCCTGGTGGACGCTGACGGCAAAGATTAGTGTGGCGCCGGCAGCGTGTTCCCGGTAGGTCTGCGCAATGGCGTCCGCCGTGCCCTCCATGGCCTCGTCCAGTTCTCCAGGGGCGTAGTCGCCGTTGCGGGTGTGGACGGCCCGCAAGTCATAGCCGATGTCAACCCGCTTGCAAAGGATGTCGCACAGGTATTTGTTCTGTATCCCCCAGCGGAGGTCCCGCTGGAAGATGATCTTCTGGAACACATCGCTTAGGCGAACCTTGTCACCGCGATTGGGCGTGGCCGTGAACCCGATGAGTTTCTGCGGCTGGAAGTGTTCAAAAATCTTCCGGTAGGTATTGGCGGCGGCGTGGTGGGCCTCGTCACAGATGATCAGGCCGAAGTCATACGGGCTGAACCGCTCCAGCCGCCGCACAAGGCTCTGTACCGATGCGCTGACCACTTCCTCGCCGTTGGCGTGGTTCCCGGCCCGCTCTACGCCGTAGGAGCAGTCAAAGTATTTCCGGGGTTGCTCCACCAGTTCCTCCCGGTGGGACAGGATCAGCATCCGCTCCCCGTGCCGGGGCAGGTTGGCGAAGGTCACCGTCTTGCCCAGCCCCGTTGCCATCTGCACCAGGTAAGAGCCAGGAGGCTGGGCCTCAATGGTTGAAATGCAATCTTGCTGGTATGGTCTTAAATTCATCTCGATTCTCCTTTTGGTGCGACCGTGCCACCTTCATTTTTGAATTTGCACCAAAGTCGCACATTGCGAAACCGCTGTGTCGCAAGGCTTTCAGCCGCATTGTGCGACTGTGCCACCAAAATCCCCCCATTTTTCTTATGCGCAGGGAGAAACTTTTCTTTTCAGCGGACGCAACTTTTTTCTTCACGCACGTAAGGTCTATGTGGGGGAAAGTCGCACAGTCGCACAAGTCGCACAAAATTCCGCAAGACCTTGAAACCGTCGACTTTTCCACGTGCGAATTTTCTTAAAGCAGGGTCGCACAAAGTCGCACTCACAGAGGAAGTTCGTCGTATTCCCCTGTTTCCTCATCGTCTGGCGGTAAGCGCATCCAGACGCAGTGAACGGACACGCCATCAATGCGCTTTGTTTTTGTGTACCCTTTACTGCCGGTGATGATCAGCCCTTTCGATTTCAAATGTCCAAGCAGGGCCTTGGGTGATAACCCCGCCTCCTCGCACGCCTTATTCCAGACGGTACGGTTGATAATGGCCATATCTCCGTCTATGACGCCGTAGTGCTCCCCGCGTTCTGCGCTTTCCCGGAACTGGTTCACATGGGACGCTACCCAGCCGCACATATACTCATAGCCTCGATCCGACACGCTGACCTCGTTCTTTTCCTTTAGGAATTCGCCCAGTTCAGAGGCTGTCAGAGCGTTGCCATCGTGAAAAATCCACTCTGTGGCAAGCTGATCGGCGGTAATAATCAGCGCAGCCGCCATTGCCTGCTTCTCAGTCGTGTCGCTTTGAATGCAGGCCGTATAGTTCTTCTCGTAAAGCGTCCGCGCCCTATCCATCTCGCCAACCTCGCACAAGCGGTCAATGAATATCTTCCCAGCGTGGCCGTAGTTGAGTTTTAGGGCATTTGCGGTGCGGTGACCATCCCGGATGACAGCCTCTCCGTAGCGGCATTCAATCTCTACCACGCGGTTGGCTGCGCCGGCGCCGTCGGTCTCCGCCACCAGCGGCGTCTCCCCGGAGGTAATAAAGCAATTGGCCCATTTGGGTGTGTAGTCCAAACCGAGGGACTTGTTGCCACGTAGCTTCCCAGAACCCGCCGCCAGCTCATACACATTGAAATTTATCCGCCCATGGCGGTCCTTGGCCAGTTGCAGTTCGTCCAGAAACAGGGGGAGCGAGTGTAGGAACCCAGCCATCAGCTCCACGCCTACGGATGTACTCTTGAAGGTCTGGAAATACGCTCCACCTGCGGTGGGGTTGGCCCACACCGACGCCCCCAGCATCTGCGCCACGGTTTTGCCGGTTCCGCTGTCCATGCTCCACAGGTGGACAAAAAATGGGAGGCATCCAAGCGGCTCTACCAGGACGGAGGCGAAGGATGCTGCCAGTACGATACGGGCAGTTAGGCTATAGGAGCGGGCGTCCAGGGCCTCTACAAGCCAATTTTCGAGGCTTCCAACCTGGCCTATGGCTTTATATGCCGGGCGGAAACTGTCCGCGCTGTCGAAGGCTACGCCCCCCACGTAGGGGGAAAAACCCTCCTCGTTCCAGCCCATGCGGGAGACGGCCTTTACCTCCGGGATGATGTCCTGGTTTTTGTCAATGGCGTCCCGGAGGAAGTCTACCAGTGCCTGGGCCCGCTCCCCGGAGGTGACGGATATGCCGCAGTCAGACAGGGCCACGATGTCGGTTGCCTTGGCGATTCGGCTCATGGGAACTACAATCTCTGACCAGGGCCGGCGGTCTGAATAGCTGCGCCGGTACCACAGTTTGATCTTGACCATACCCGTATCGATGGACACCAGCTTTTCTACCGGCATGATTGGGTGGGTGCAGGCGTATGTGATCCCGCCACCTTGGGCGTACCGCCAGATACCGCTCTCGTCCGCCGTCCATTCCCCCACATTCAGTTCCAGGGCTTGATCGAAAAACTCGGAAATTCCATCGTCCCGGACGACGGACAGGGAGACGGCCCTCAGTTCTTTCCTATATTCTCTCAGGCATCTGGCAAAGCCCTTAAACCCGACTTCCTTGGCGAGGTCTGCAAGCGCCTGTTCTTCCATGGCCTGCTGGTAGCCGGATTTCAAGCCGGTCAGCCATTCAAATACCCGACCCTCTTTGAAATCAGCCAGAGTAAAGTCAGGCCGTTTGTCCGGGGCCACCGGGACTGTGTTTCCCGGCTGCAGTGCCTTTTCTTCCACGGTCCGCTTTCACCTCCGCAATTTCTTCTTCCAGTTCATCCAGCAGGTATTCCAAATACGGCTGTTTTTTTACCGCTTCAGCGTAGAGCGGATGGATGTACACGTAATCGCCATCCCTGACAGGTGTGAAATACTTCAGCACTTCCCACCAATAGCAGTGCTCTGCAGCCAGTTCCCGGTGTTTTTCCTCCAGCCGTTCCAGCTTCTCTTTCCGCTGGGCCTCCCGGCGGCGGGCCTCCAGAACAGCAGACCGCACCGCCGGGTCAGGTTTATCCCATGTGAGTCCCAAGGCAAAATCCGCATTGATACGCAGAATCGCTTGGCGAAATGGGATATCAAACAGCTTCATTACAAAATCGATTACCGTGCCTCCGGCCCCGCAGCCAAAGCAATGGAACCCGCGCTGGCCGCTGTAGAGTTTAAGGCTGGCAGTCTTTTCGTGGTGGAATGGGCAGCATATGTATCCGGCCCGATTTGGGTGAAAGCCGTAATGCTCCGCCACCTCCTGGATCGTCACGAGGCTCTTGACTTGACCAGCAAGGTCAATCCTCTGCATCCCCATAAGAAGCCCCCAGTTCCTCCGCATCGGCGATCCTGGTCAGTTTTCTGGTGGCGCGGCAGTATGCGCAGCACTCGCAGCGGTGCGGCACCTCCCGGCCCTCTTTGATGGCCTGGAAACGGGGGACAGCATCCTCAATCTCCGCCAGCTTAGGCGCCAGGATTTCATCCCGGATGTGGAGCGCCTGCAGGCCCGGCTCATCCTCCTTGGTGCCGACAGCCAGCAGGAAGGGCCACGAATGCCCCTCAACGGCCTGGTAGATGGCGCCTTGAACGTCATACCCCCAGGCCCTCCAGAAGGGCACGTAGGCCCGCTCCGTGCCGTCCCAGACGTCCTCCAGATCCCTCATGACTTTCTGATCCACGATGGCCCCATCGCACATCCCCATCACCGGCGCCGTCTCCGGGAACCGCCGGACGATTTCCGCACAGGTGTCCCCGTCCAGCAGACTATCAATCTTGGCCTTGAAAGGCACCCCGGCAATCTCGCCGGTGCAAATAACCTGTTTCTGACCAGACATCAGGAGGCTGTACAGCTCGTCCGTTTCCATGCGGCTGATGATGTCGTTGGCGCGGGAGAATTCCGCCTTCAGCGTCCCGTCCCGCTTGAACAACTCCGGGTGCTGGGCCTGAAACACATCGAGGCTCCCCTCGAAGTGGGCATCCACATAGCTGCCCACCAGCATGGCCGTGGTCGCGGCAGGCCGGTATTCTCCCTTCAGTCGGGCCAATTCCGCCGCCTCGCAGCGCATAAAGTTCTTGACCTGAGTGGAGCCCATATAGGCAATCTCAATATCAGGATCAAAGTAATTCTTCGCCGTCACCGCCGGCAGGGCGTTCATCTCCGTCATGCTCGGTCCCCTCGCTTTCCTTGGATTCTCCTTCAGTCGCTGCCGCCGCTGCTGCGTCTTTGCGCTTCTGGGCGCACTCCGCACACAGCGGGACGCCATAGTTTTTTGCGGTATATCCCGCCAGACGATCCGCCGTCATGCCGTAAGCGGGCTGGATCGGATTCCCGCAGTCCGTGCAAGGCGGGACAGGCGGGCGCTGCTGGCCAGGCTGGAGGCGGGGCTTATAGGGGCGGACACGCACAGCGGAAACCACCTCTCCGAAAGCCTTGATGCCATGCTCAATGTACAGCTGCACCGATACCCCCGGCCAATCCTCGAAGTAACCGCTCCCGGCCACTTTCTCAATGTTCTTGGAGCGAGCCACATTCAAAATCATGGGCTTATTGCCCGGCTCTTTCCAGTGAACGACCGCTTTCTTGGACTTGCCCTCGGCAGTCTGGACGGTTTCGGAGGCGTTGACCCGGTCGATGGTCAATACCTTCTCCTCACCCTCCTGGAAGTCGCCCTCGCCGATAAAGTTGGGGTCAGAGACAACCTTCTTCCAATGAGTTTTCAAAGCTTAACCTCCTGTTCTGAGTCCCTGTTCTTTTTGTGTACAAACGGACGGCGATTTTTATTTTGTTCGGTCATGGTTGCCCATCGGCAGTTCGATGGCTCGTAGTTTCCATTCACATCAATTCGGTCAATAGACAAAGTGTCGGTATAGCCATTTTGGACTGCCCAAGAGTAGAAATTCATAAAATCTTCTCTCCACTCTTTGCATACAGAAACTCCCCGCCCACCATATAAATGAAATCTGTTGCTTTTGGGGTCTTCGCAACGCTGAATCATGTGTGCCCAAATATGGTATAGCCTTGTTTTGGATTTTCCGTGCCGCAAGCATCCACATGATTTTGTCAGTCCTTGAGTAAGAGACGCCGCTCGAATGCGTTTTATGGTTCCGCAATCACAGCGGCACTCCCATACAGTTCGCCCCCCAGAATCACTTTCGACTCTTCGTAGAGCTACAAGTCTGCCAAACCGCCGTCCTGTCAAGTCGGCAAATGCCATTTTATAACTCCACCACCTCAAGCTCTTCAGTGTCCGTTACCCTGGTGGCGATCAGCTGGAGGCCCTTGGCCTTGCACTTGGCGTAGAGCCGCTCCCGGCTCACGCTGTCCAATCGTTCCGCGCCGTCTACCAGGATAATCCCCAGCTGGCCGGGCTTGCTGACCGTGATATCTACGCAGAGCTCCAAAAGCTCACCATCGCTCAAGTTGCTGATGGGCAGACCGTGGATCAGCGGAACACCATCCTCCACCGTCAGCCCCTCCACGGGAATGGTGGCCTGGGCCAGAATGGTCGCTGGGAGCTCTCGCGCCAGCTCAATCTTGTCAGTCAGTGCCTGAGACCTTGCGGTCAGCTCGTCCAACTCCGTCTGCATATCCCGCATCCGGCGGTACTCGTTAAGGTGGCTGCGCATCTGCTCTGCCTCGTCCAGCTCAGCAGACAGCGCGGAGGTGTCCTGAACCTCCTGCTCAGCGTACTGGTCCGCCACGCCAACGTCCCGCTCCAGCTTGGCCAGCGACTCGCGGAACCGGGCGTCCTCCAGTTCTTCCCGCTCCTTCCGCCGCTGAGCGAGACCATCCAGCTTTTCCCGTGCGGCGGCGATTTGAGCCTCCATCCGCTGAATGTCGCCAGTGATAGCCTCCCGTTGGGCAGAGATGTCCTGCTCAATGGCAGTGAGTTGAATGGCCCGCTCTGCCTCCAAGCCACGTTTTTTAGCGTCAAAGCCCTCCCGGAATGACTTTGCCCGCTCGATTCGGCTGTTGGCCTCCCGAATTCGCTCCAACTCCTGGTACTTCTCGCGGGTGGGGTACGCCTCCCAACGGGCGGCGTCATAGTGCGGAGGAATGTCCTTTGCGATGTCGGCGATGAACGCCTGCTTGTTGCGGATGTCCCGGTTGAGGTTCTGGCGGGACTGGAAGTAGATGCCGCTCTCCGCCTGGATATCGCTGAGGACCTCCAGGATGTGCTTGGAGTAGTCCACACCCTGGGGGATCTCCCCGAACTGCTCCTTGATCCAGTTCATGTCCCAGGCGAAGTCGATCAGGGAGAGGATGACCCGGTTCTTCTCCTGGCGGCTGAGCTGGGTGAAGGCCACAGGGTTGAGCTGCAGGGGGGTGAAGATGCCGGAGAGAAACTCCGCCGGGCGGGTCTGGAGCATACTGCCGTCCCGGACCTTGACAGTGTCCGCCTTGGTGGTCCGGGTCTTGCGGTCGATGGAGAGGCCGGTGTCCGTCTCGATGATGATTTCGCCCTCATCCGCGCCCTGGTGGATGATGTAGTCCCGGTCGGAGCGGTTGGTCAGGGCATAGCGAATGGCGTCCAGCACGGAGGTCTTTCCGCTGCCCTTGGGTCCGGCCAGCTCCACCGAGCGCCCGTCCAAGGCCGCCTCCCGGATGCCGAACAGGTTCTTGATGACGATTTTTGTGGTTTTCATTGCATTTTCCTTTCCGGCCTGCTATAATGCAGGTGTCCTTAATATTTTTTTGCCCCTTGGCCCGTCGGGTGGTAGCGCACCCGGCGGGCCTTTGGCATCACATTAATCACTCTGTTCAAAGGGAATAGCAAGTTGATTCAGACCATAAACTACACAAATAACTGCACTTGATATTGGGTACTTTGGTCCTTGCCGCCGTATTCCTTACAGGGCGATGTACACGCTGTTGCCGGCGACCTCCTCGGCCAGCTGTTCCTCCAGGAACACCTTGACGGTCTGCCGCGCCTTCAGCTTCCACATCCCGCCGTCGGCCTCGGTGAAGGTGATGCCCCGCTCGTTGACACGGATGAGGAAGATGCTTTCCGGTTGCTCCACCTCCTGGAAAGTGCGGTAGGGCTTCAGGGTGATGATGGGTCGGATCTGCTCATTGCTCTGGAGTGCCACGCCCTTCTGCGTGGTAACGGTGGTGGCGATACCGTTGTCGTTGTAAATCACCTTGGCGCCGCAGCAGATGTCCGACAGCAACTTCAGAGCGTAGATGGTATCCGCCGTTTCCTGGAAACGGGTGCGCATGGCAATCTGGGCCTCTTCAAAGCCCAACTGCACCTTCTCGCCCCAGCCAGGGACATCGGTAGCCTTGGCCTCGTAGTACACCTGCCGGAAGAAGCGGGCGTCGGGATGGGGCTGGCCGAAGCAGCGGACGGTCAGGTGGTCGGGAATCGTGATGTAAAGCGGGTTCTCCGCCTTGGATGCCTCGGTGCGGACCAGCTTCACCAGGGCGTCCAGGCTGTGGAGGGGCAGGGTGTCCGGGTGGTCGATGGTGGGCCGGATCTCCTCCGCACAGCCATCGCTGCCGATGGCAAATGTGCTGTTGCCGACCTGCTGGATGAGCGGCTGGGTGGTTTTCTGGATGTGTTCGATGAACTCTTTCAACATGGTTGAGTCTCCTCCTTACGCAAATTTGATGATCTTCAAAACCGGGGGTGCTTCCTGGACGGTTCCATCCATTCCTGTCTGACCGGGAATCTGCGGCACCATCTCCACAACGCTGTCCTCGTCGGCCACATACAGGGATGTGACAACAGGGTTGGTAGCGGCCAGCGTGGACTTTGCGGTGCAGCTGACGGTGATAGTCTGACGGTCATCGTCCGGCTTCAACTCCAGGGTGAGCGTCAGCTTGCGCTTTGCGGTGGCGGATGTGTTCGGGTCCAGGATGTTGGCCAGCAGACGGGACATCTCATAGTCCGCCCGCTCCATGATGGCCCCTCGCGCCATTTGCAGGATAGACTTTTGCATCTCGGGGTTCATACGGTTACCTCCTTCCGTGTAGATTGTGGAACTCTGCTATGTAAATACCGATTGTTGATTCGGCAAAGCAGACATCTCAGGGTGTGGCCATCTGCTCCAGCGCGGTTTCCAGTGCCTTTCGGATGCCGCCCTGCAGCCTCTGGGCCTTATCACTGTCTGCGGCCTCGATCCGATGCAGAGTTTCCCACATCTTCGTATAGGTCTCCTGCCAGCCCTTGAACAGTACCATGAGGGTGGTTGTATCAGGATCAGCCTTGGACAGTTGCTTTTCAAGAGCCTGCATTCGCTCTGCGTTCTCGGCCTTGATGCGCTCCACCGCCTCGGCGGTCAGGGCATCCTTTTCCTCCTGGGTGAGCTCCCGGACCTCCGGCCCCTTGGCTTTCAGGTCAGCCAATTCTTTCTGCGCGGCCTCAAGGGACTCCTCGGCGGCCTTGCGCTTTTCCTCGGCCTTCTTCTTGGCGTCCTTGGCCTTGTCCACCTTCTCCGTCATCTCGGCAATGGCGGCCTGCCGGGCGGCCTCCACCGCCGCCGTGTCCGCCTCGGCGGGCCGGTTGCGAAGCTCCTCCAGCTCCTGTGTCAGGCGGGCGTGTTCCTCCTCGGCGGCCTGGGCGGAGGTGTTGGCCTCACTCAAAGCGTCCTGGAGCCGCTGCGCCTTGTCCCTCTGCTTATCAAGGGCATCCTGCGCAGCCTTAGCAGCGGCCCTGGCTTGGTCAGCCTCCACCCCGGCGCTGGTCAGCTTTGCCTCATAGACCTGCGCCTGTCCGGCAAGCTGCCCTTGGAGCCGCTCGGCCTCCTGCCGGAGTCTGCGGGCCTCATCCTCGGCGGCCACAGCCTTTTCTTCAGCCTCGTCCCGCGCCTTGAGCGCCTCGTTCAGCTCCCGGACGCTCATGTGCTCCACATCATTCTCAAGCACAAACTTCTCCCGCTCGTCCTCGTCCGGGATCACCAGGAGGCTCAACGCCTGGGAGAACGTTAAACGCCCAAACGTCTGGGATTTTGCCTCGCCGCCGAACAAGCTCTGCTGGTCGCTCCCATACTCACGGAACACCCGCATAAGGTTCTGTGCCTGGGAGGGGGAATAATCCACCTCGTTCTTCAGATACTCGCCCCAGCTCCCATGGGGCAGCTTGGCCTTGGCCTCCGTCAGCCGCCGCCCGACCTCGATGGAGGCGTTGAGCACCATCCTGCCGGTCTGCGACTTGATCGTGCGGATCTCCGCCGCTAGGATATCCGGCGTTTTGCCGGAATCCTGTAGGGGCGCATCTCCCGCCGTGGCCGGCGGGCCACCCACCCCAAAGTCCTGACTGAGAAGCTGGCCCTCAGTTAATTCCATTTCGCTCATGCTGCTGCTCCTTTCTTCTTAGGCAATTTGGGATTGCCCTCTTTGTCGCGCCTGCTGCCCTTTTCAATCCAGTCAAGCCAAGCGTCCAGAAACTCCCGGTAGACCTCCCGCGGATCGGGGGCAAAGCGGCCTTTGAGGGTGTGCTCTCCTTCGTTTTTGAACCCATGGATCTGCCGCATTTTGTTCCCATCCATTTCAATGGTCAGCCACGGCTCGTCCGGCTTTTTGGCCTTCCGCATGAAAAGAATGGTCGTCATTCCCTGGATGTGTCGGTCGGCATAGCCGCCAACACAGTGCTGGAGCTTGCGCCCCTCGGCTAGAACCTCGTCCTTATTCATGGGGGCTCGGATTACATAGCCATCCATGACAAAGCCGTATTTTTTCTCCAGCTTCTGACGGCGTTCCTCGTACTTTTCTTCAGCCAGACGTACCTGGCGGTCGTGTTCGGCCTTTGCCTCTTTCTGCTGGCGCTCCCATTCCCGCCGCTGGGCCGCCCGCTCCCGCTCCAGCTTCGCCTGGTGCTTTTTCGTGGCCTCGTCGTGGGCCGCACCCAAGTTCCGGGGGAGAAGGACGTTCTCCCTGTGGAGGAGGTAGCCCGTGGCTTCGGCGGCGGTCAGGTAGTCCTCCCAGTAACGCAGCGCAGCGTCCATGCTGCTCATGCCGCCGTACCGGGCGCACCCCACATTGCCGTGTAAGTACCGGATCAGCTTTTCCATAGGGATATTCCACTTTTTCGCCTCCTTGGCGGTTCTATGGACATTAAGGCCCATAGACATCCACTCTGCACACTCCTCCAGGGAGGCGTGACCTTTCAGCCGCTTGTATAGTTCCAGAATCCGAATATCGCGGTTTGTGCCGAGAAACGTCTTCATGTCCTGACGGGGCACTTTGAAGGCTTTTGCGGGACTGGGCTCGTCCCAGTTAATGACTGCGGCGTGTTTCACGCCCCGCTCTGTGAAATCCATCACCACATCACTCATCCCGGCCTTCATCAACATTTCAATCTGCCGGGGATAGAAACAGCAGGCGGTCAGGAATTGGAGGAGCTTATCGGTTTTTCTCTCCGCCTCCGCCACCATGCAGTAGCGGAAGGGGCTTTTCTGTACCTCCTCCAGGCCAATCACATCGTAGCCGACACCATAATCTGCATTGGCATTGAATGGACCGTGGATGTTCCAATGGCCTTTGACCAGCGGCCCGTCTTGACGCTCAATCGAACCGAACGGGTAGTCCCACCAATACCGGGTCGTTGCCTCCACTGACCCAGGCTTGAACCGATACACGCCCACCAGCTTGATTTTGGGCTCACCCGTGAGGCTGTACCCTTTGTTTTTGCTGTAGTGCTTGCCGCAGTCATAGGCTCTGGCCCACAACGCCCCCCGGTACCATCGGAGGACTACCGCCCGCCGGTACCGGCTCAGGTTGTCCCGGCCCCCGGAGTAGCGCAGTTCCTTAACGATGACCATCTTCCCGCAGAGGGGACACTGCACGGTCGGCTTGGGTGGGTCATCCCAGCGGTTTCTCTGCTCCCGCTGGTGAGGCTCCCACATGACCGCAGGGAAGTTCCGTTCCGGGGTGGTCACCATCATGTCCTCATCTTTCACCACCATGTGCCTGCGGCAGCAGGTAGTCCAGATCTCATTGGCGCAGGATCGGCGGAAGATGTACGCAGGGAACAGTGCGTTGATGGCGTCCCGCTCCGCCTGGTTCAAAGGCGGAGCCTTGCCGGCGAATTGCTCGGCTTTCTCTTGGCTCGTCACGCCTCATGCCCCCTTACAGAAAACTGTCGAGGTCGATGATCTTGGGGGCACTGCTGGCCATCGGCACCGCAGTTGCGGCCTCGGCCTCCACATCGGCGCAGAGGTTGACCGCCATGTGGAACTTCACATCGGCGCCGGGGAAGTAGAACCTCACCGCCCGGCGGAACGCCTCCAGGTCGGAGATCGCGCTCCCGCAGCTCTTGGCCACCGCCTTCATGCAGTCGG
>CAJUAC010000071.1 GCA_910583885.1 uncultured Oscillospiraceae bacterium
TTTGTGGGTGTATAAACATCTTAACACTTTGTAGGTGATAATGCAATACCCTAAAAGAAATTTAAGAATTTATAAAAAGATATGAAAGAAGGGGGATTCCGTAGTAGTCGGCACTGTGCGTAATGTGCATAACTTGCTGTCTTATGGAGTTGTGGGAAAGTCTGTTTGCAGAATGTGGGAAAGCTGCACTTTAGCTTTTCCATGTTCTGTGAACGGACTTTTCCATGACGGAATAGCAAGTTATACACATTTCCACGGTGCTTGTCTTTTGGTCTTTGGTTTCTTTGGTTCGGAATAGTGTGGTGCTGGCGGTCTATCTCTTGTTTTCGGTTGCTTGCTTCTTTACCGTACATGAGCATTTGCGCCAGGGTTGTCATTGCCGTAGCCCTCCAGGAGATTGACAATTCCCCACACGCCCAGACCAGCGCCCAGGGCGATCACCAGAGTTTTCATCACATCAACAGCGGAAGTAAAAAAAGTCATATGAAATACCAAAACCGGAGCGGATGGTCCGCTCCGGTTTTCCCTTTCCTCAGAATTTTAATTTTGAGGACGCATTTTCCATTCCCTCTCACAGAACACCTTTTTACCTACTCAGAGGCAGAATCCTCGCTGTCATCTATTTCAAATACGTCATACACGTCATCCGGCTTTGGCTTGAGCCTCGTAGACAGAAACCGTTCTATGTCAAACGTGTTCTTCCTATCATAGTCCGCCAGATATTTGTAATTGGGATGGCGCGTAATGTCGTATTTTTCGGATAAAAAGGGGCGAACGCCCCGCAGCTGCAAAATACACTTGCTGCCGTCCAAGACCGCCAGCTCGTCCACATCCATGAGTGCCTTGCCCAGCTTCTGGTAGTTCAGCGAGTGGGAAACCTCCCGGCCTCTGCTCTCGCCGGTGTTGTAGCTGTCTATGGTCTCCCGGCCCAGGGCGGCGGACAGCTCCTTCAGCGTCGTTGGTTCCTTGCCGCCCAGGAAAATGGAGCAGTCACAATTTCCTATGATTGTGTCGCAATTTTCCTTATAAATAGACTTCATCTGGCTTTGCGCCTGCAAAACGAGGCAGGCAGAAATCTCCCGGCTGCGGATGGTGGCCATGAGCTTTTCCAGCTTGGGGATTTGCCCGATGTTGGCGCACTCGTCGATCAGGCAGCGCACATGGACCGGGAGCCGCCCACCATATACATCGTCCGCCTTTTCGCACAGCAGATTGAATAGCTGGGTATAGCACATGGAGATCAGGAAATTAAAGCTGTCGTCTGTATCGGACATAATCAGGAACAGGGCTGTTTTCCGATCCCCCAATGTGTCCAGCTCCAGCTCGTCATAGGCCGTGATCTCCCGCACCTCGGCAATATCAAATACCGCCAGCCGCGCCCCACAGCTCACCAGAATCGACTTTGCTGTTTTGCCTGCGCTTAACTTGAATTTTTTGTATTGGCGTACAGCAAAGTGATTCGGATCTTTTTCCTCCAGCTCATCAAATATCAGGTCCACGGGATTCTTAAATTCCTCATCATCCTCCCTTACCTCCATGGCGTTGATAAATTCGATGAGTGTGGAGAAATTCTGTTCCTCTACCGGGGCCTCATAGTGGATGTAGCCAATGAGTGCAGTATACAAAAGCGTCTCCGCCTTCTCCCAGAAGGGGTCCCCGCCCTTTCCGTCTCCCCTGGTGTTGGCAATCAGGGTAGTGACCAGCTTCAAAATATCCTTTTCGCTGTGTACATAGGCGAAGGGATTGTAGTGCATACTCTTTTTGAAGTTGATACTATTGAAAATCTTGATGCGGTACTGATGTTTCTGCAATAATTTTCCTGTCTCGCAGACGATTCCTCCTTTTGGGTCAGTGACCACGAACGATACCGGATAAGATTTAGAGGTACATTGCATCAAATTCGGTTTCAGCCAAAAGCGTGTTTTGCCGCTGCCGGAGCCGCCAATAATCAGTACATTCTTATTCCGCGCCGTTTTGGGGTCCTTTGGCCTGCTGTTCATGGTCAGGCTCTCGGTCTGGGTGAGGATGATGTTATCCTCAAATTTTGGTGCGGCATAGGGGGCAATATCCGCCGCTGTGCCCCAGCGGGCGGCCCCGTACTCGATCCCGTGGCGGTATTTTTTGGCATTCTTCCCCCTGATGTAAACGGCCAGCCGCAGGGCGACGCCGCACAGCAGGCCCACCACCAGATCGGCGGGGTGGAAGCTGGGCAGGGCGGACTGGAACGCGGCGGCGAAGCCCTCCCCCAGATGCCAGAACTTCTCGGAGAAGTTCATGCCGGGGGCCAGCCGCCAGAGCTGCCCCAGTTTGGAGGCATACAGCCCTAAAAAGACATAGGGGAGGTTGGGAAGGATGATTCTTTTGAGGTTGACCTGCATCACCGCTCACGCTCCCTCTGCCTCTCCCGGTCTGCAACCGGGGCCTTGACCATCTGTTTGAGCTGTGCCAGCCGTTGCAGCACAGAGGGCCGGGAGGCTTTGCGCATCTTCCGCCCCGCGTACTCCTGGAAAGCGGCGGTGATTGCGCCGTTGTCGCGGCCCTTGAAGAATACCAGAAATCGCGGCGGATTACTGGCCCGATCCCGTTTGACGGCATAATCCACCCCATATTTCCGGGCAATGCGCTCAAATTGCCGGATGGATGGGTCAGACAGCTCTAAGCTTTCTATCCCCTGTCCCTGCCGGGTGAGCTTCTTTACAGACTGCTTTCCGTGCGGTGTTACATCACGGTCTGTCCGCTGTTTTTTCCCCCTGCGGTGGGCCAGATATTTGCCGATAGCGGCTTTCAGCATACGGCCAGAGAATTTTGTACCATTGATTATCAGGGTCAGGGTCCTGTTTTCCACTTCCTCCTGCATGGGAAATCACCTCTCTCTTAGGGCGCAGCGCCCCGCCCCTATAGGGGCGGAGTGCTGCGGATATTGCGGGAATGGCTTAATAGCCGGTGCGGGGCAGCGGAGTGGGCTTGCCGTAGACGGCTGTTACCCAGCGGGAGACCGCCTGTACCCATACGCCCTCATATACACCGCCCGCATCGGCCACGTTGACAAAGGATTCCGGCTTCAGGCCGGATACGGCTTTACAGTGCAGATAGGGCTTCTCCACCTGTGCAAAGCCAGCGGGGGCCTGCCCAAAGACAAACATGATCTCCGTCACCCGCTCATCAGAGGCAAGGCCAAGGGCTGCGGAGGACGCGGCCAGCGTATAGTTTTTGCTGGTACTGAGATTGTCCGCCAGGGTCTGGGGCTCACCGCCGTTGACACGATAGGTAATCTTATAAGTGCCGGGGAAATTGTAGGTGCCGGTAACAACGCTTTCCAGCCGTACCTGGGCAGGCAGCTTGTCCCGCCAGTAGAAGCTGTCCAGCCGGACATTGGAGCTGTTGGCGATGCCGGAGAAAGCGTAGCGCACCGGCTGGCCTGCCATGACCTCCTTCGGGCCGGTCTTTGTAATAGAAACGCCGGTAGCCATGCTCTTGTTTGTTACCTCAAAGCGGAGTATCTGCCCCTCATGCTCCAGATAGGCGGTGAGATAGACGCCGGAAACGCCATAGTTAGCGGGAGCCTTGGTCTCCCGGATGGTATAGCGGCCCAGGGGGAGGGGCCTGGATACGGCAAGGCCCCGGCTGTCGCTCCTGATGGTGTCCACCAGATTGCTGGCCTTGTCATAAATCTCAAACACAGCCCCCTCCAGCAGCGTACCGGCAGGCAGGCCGTTGGTGGCGTTGTAGTCGGCGGACTTTTTCGTGATCTGAATCTGGCCGGAGACAGCGGTATTCTCCCAGGTGATTTCTGTGGTCTCGCCGGGCTTCACATACACGGTTTTCAGCTGCTCGTCCACCTTGTACCCTTTGTTCTCCAGCTCCCGCAGATACACCTTCCCGGACAGCTCCAGGGTGTTGACATAGGCGTACCCATTCTGATCGGTGGTAAACTGATCCACCGGGTTGTGATTGCCATCATACAGCAGGAAGGTCACACCGTAGATGCCCTTCCGGGTGGCGGAATCAATTTTGTGAATGAGTATCCCGCTGAAAGCCTTGTTGGTCACGGTAACAGTTGTTGCCACATTGTCGTTGACGGTGAAATAGTGGGGCGTGGGGTCCAGCTTGTACTCCTTCGGGCACTCGGTCTCAACGAGGTAGTAATCCCCAGCATCCAGAGATTTGAAGGCCCGGCCATTATCCCCGGTGGTGATGGTATCCACCAGAGCGCCGTCCATCTTCCGTATCTCAAAGGTAACGCCGGAAATACGCTGGGATTTGTCTGCCTCATTGACCTTGATAAGCTCCAGACCGCCAATGGCAGCATTGTAGAAGGTGACGGTCTGCGTGTCGTTGGCGTTCACCTGGACTGTCTGGCTGCGCTCATTCTCGTTGATGGTATAGCCGTCAATGGTCCTGGTCTCCGTAATCACGATACTGCCGGTAATGCCGGGGAGCGTAATCTCCCCGTTCCGGTCAGTGGTATACAGGCCCTTGGAGGAAACCGCCCCATTCTCAGTATCCACAAAGCTGCCATCAGAATAGGTCACTTTGAACTCCACACCGGCCAGCGGCTCATGGGTGCTGGCATCCAGCTTTTTGATAATGAGACTGCCAGCCCGCTTGTTGCGGAATGTGAGGGTCTGCGCCTCTCCCACCTTGATCTGAATGGTTTGCGGCGCAGTATCCAGGATGAAGCCCGGAAGGGTCCTGGTCTCCCGTGCGGTGATGGTTGTCCCCGGCTCCAGACCGGGGATCGTAATACGTCCATCCTGGTCCGTGATATAGCGGCCATTATCTGGCCCGACAGGAGCGCCCCTGCCGTCCGTGACCAGGAACTCCACACCCTGCATGGGCTCGTTTTCCGCGCTGTCCTCTATTTTCTGGATGACCAGCGTTGTGGTGGGATCATTCTCAAAATCCAGATGATTCCCGCCGCTGCCGCCGGTGCCTGTTCCGGAGCTGCCGCCAGTACCGGAACCGCTGGAGCTGCCGCCGCTGGTTATGCTGTTGCCCGTCCCGTTTTTGACAATGATCGTCTGGGGGGCGGTATTGAGGACATAGCCTGCGGGGACCTTGGTTTCAACGACGACAACCGTGCTGCCCGGTATGAGGCCGGTCACAGTGACGGTGCCATCCTTGCCGGTGGTGTAGCGGCCAATGATGCCACCATTACCGTCCTTTACAGTGAACTCTGTGCCGGGTACGGGTTTTCCGGTAACAGAATCCAGTTTTCGGAGCGTCAGGCTGCACAGGGGGTCATTGTAGAAATAGAGGGTCTGGGTATCATCGGGAGCAATTTCCACAGTCTGGGTCCGGTTGGCCTCATGGATGGTGTAGCCGTCAATGCTCTGTATCTCGTTCACAACGATGGAACCCACCACACTATTGAGGATAATCTGCCCATTTTCATCCGTATAGTACAGGCCATTAGAGCTGATCTTCCCATCCGCGTCCGGCAGGAAGCTGCCGTTGGTTGTGGTAATTTTGAATGTCACGCCCTCCAGCGGGGTCTTCTTATCTGCGGAGCTGCGCTTATTGATAATGAGACAGCCGGTTCTGGCATTCTCAAATGTCAGGCTATTGGCTGTACCTTGCTTGATACGGATGGTTTTGGGCGTGGGGTCCTTCACATAGCCATTGGGGGCCTTTTCCTCGGTGACAATGAGGACCTGCCCCGGCTGTAGGCCGGTGATGGTGATGAGACCGTTGCGGTCTGTGGTGTACCGGCCATTGTTGGTGCCGATAGCCGCACCGTCCTCGTCCGTCACATGGAACACCGCGCCGGTCAGGGGCTCCTTTGCGGTGCTCTGCTTCAAAATAGTCAAGGAGCAGTCCCGCTTGTTCCAGAAGGTCAGCTGCTGGACCTCCCCCGCTTTGATGAGAATATCCTGGGGGGTGCCGTCCAAAACAAAGCCCTCTGCTGTCTTGATTTCCCTAGCAGTTACTGTGGTTCCAGGTTCAATACCGTTAAGGACGATCTCGCCCGCTTTGTCGGTATAGTAAATCCCATCATCCGGTCCGATTGCCGCACCGGAGCCATCCATTACCTTGAACGCCACGCCGGAAAGCGGCTCGTTTTCCGTCCCTTCGATGAATTTACGGATAACCAGGGTTGTGCCAGGTGTGTTGTAAAAATGGAGGGTCTGGGTATCGTTGGGATTGACCACCACTGTCTGGGTCTGGGTGGCGGGGTCAATGGTATAGCCAGGGATGGTCTTTGTCTCCGTGACCACCAGTGTGCCCACCACGCCATGGATGGTGATTTTACCCTCCTTGTCGGTGATGTAGAGACCGTTGCTGCTGATCTGGCCGTTGGCATCCGGGACATACTCGCCCGTGGCGGTTGTCACCTTGAATGTCACGCCCTCCAGCGGCTTGTTGGTGACAGAATCCCGCTTGTCAATCACCAGCACACCGGCCTTAGAGTTTTTGATGATAATGGTCTGGGTATCGCCATTTGTGCCGATGACAACATTGGTGGAAGGCGAATCCATTACATAGCCATCCGGTGCCCTGATCTCGGTCAGTACATAGGCCCCCGGCGCAAGATTGGTGATCCGGATCTCACCGTTGCTATCGGTGGTGAACAGCCCGTTCTGCGTCAGGGTGCTGGTGCCGATCACACCGTCCAGGCCCACCTCGCAGCCAGCGGCGGTAGTGACGCGGAACTCCGCGCCGGGGAGGGGCTGATTGGTGGCGCTGTCCCGCTTCTGCACGATGAGCTGGCCCTTGGGCTGATTCTTGAAGGTCAGGCTGACCGTCTTGCCCGCCTGAATCTCCACGGTCTGGGACTGGGTATCAATGAGGAAACCGGCGGGCGCTTTGGTCTCCGTGACCACCACGCTCCTGCCGGGAATCAGGCCGTCAATGCGTACCTCCCCGTTTTCGTCCGAACGGTAGATGCCGTTGGAGCTGCCCACAAGGGAGCCGTCCGAATAGGCCACCTTGAACTCCGCATTCGCCAGCGTCACGCTGGGATTGACGCTGCACACCTTCCGGATGAGCAGGGAGCCGCAGGGCTGGTTGCGGAACTCCAGCTCCACCGTCTGGCCGGCCTTAATCACAGCAGTTTGGGGCGTATCGTCCAGCACATAGTTCTCCCTGGCGCGGGTCTCCTTGACGATCAGGGTGGTGCCAGGGGCAATACCCTCCACCAAAATACTGCCCGCGCTGTCTGTAACGTATCTTCCGCCGCTGGTGCCCAAGGTGGAGCCGTCGCTGTTGGTGACAAGGAACTCCACATCCGAAAGAGGCTCGCGGGTGATGCTGTCGATCTTCTTAATCAGAAGGTTCCCCTTGGGCGAATTGCCAAAATAGAGCTGGATGACCTCCTTTTTGTCCCCGGAGATTGTTACCGTCTGAGGTGACGTATCAATGACGTGGCCGCTGTCGCTGGCGATTTCCTCTACCACATAGGTGCCTGCGTCCAGGCCGGTGACGGTGAAGCTGCCGTTGGCGGTGGTTTTATAGGTGCCAACCACAGTCCCGCCAGTACCTGCGGTGATGTTTTTGATCTGGAATACCGCGCCCTTCACCGCCTCGCCGGTGACAGAATCGTACTTCCAGACCACCAACGCCCCTTTGGGGGTGTTGGTGAATGTGAGCGTCTGCGTATCGCTGGCATTGACCACCACGGTCTGGGGTGTGGCGTCCAGAATATAGTCGTCCAGGGTCCTGGTCTCGGTGACAATATAGGTCCCCGGAGACAGCTTCGGGAGGACAATCTGGCCGTTGGTATCGGTGGTGTACATGCCGTTGCTGCTGGTCATGCCCTCGTTATCCGGCAGCAGCTCCCCGTTGGCGTTGGTGATTTTGAACTCCACGCCAGCAAGGGGCCTGCCGGTGGCGCTGTCAATTTTCCGCACAATCAGGCCGCCCTTGGGCTGGTTGCGGAACTCCAGCACTTTTGTCTCGTTGGAGGTGATTTTGACCGTCTGGGGCACATCGTCCAGGATATAGCCGGGCCGGGTCTCCACCTCCTTGACCACCAGAGTGGTGCCGGGCTTGATATCGCCAATCAGGATGGTTCCGGCGGCATCGGTGGTAAAGTATCCGTTGCCGCTGCCCACCACGCTGCCGTCCGAATCGGTGACAAAGAAGCGCACATCGCTCAGGGGCGCTTTGGTGATGCTGTCAATCTTCTTAATAAGGAGGGAGCCGTACTTGCTGTTGGTAAAGGTGAGGGTAATGCAGTCCTGCTCCTTGCCGGAGATGTAGGCGGTCTGAGGCGCAATGTCCATGACGTAGCCGTTGGGCGCGTTGATTTCCTCCACGACATAGGTGCCCGCGTCCAGGCCAGTCAGGACGATATTGCCATTGCTGCTGGTCTGGTACTCTCCGATAATGGTGCCGCCGCTGCCGGAGGTGCCGCCCAGGTAGCGGATGCGGAACCATGCGTTCGCCAGGGGCGCACCAGTCTCCCCGTCGATCTTCCGGATAATCAAAGCGGACTTGGGGATGTTCTCAAATGTTACCGTAGCCGTCTTGTCGTGTTCAACATAGATGGTCTGCTCGGACGGGTCTTTGAGCATGAAGCCTGCGGGGGGCTCCACCTCTTTTACTTTGTACCAGCCGGTGTCCAGGTTGTCGATATGGATGATTCCATTTTTATCGGTGTAATAATACGTGTCGTCCAGCTTCTGATAGGTGCCGTTCTCGGTCTTGTCCTTGGCAACCCACAGCTCGAACTTCGCGCCCTCTACGCCGTCGCCTACCACACTGTCGATTTTCTTGATGGTCAGGCCGGGCTTCTTCTCATTCTCAATAGAGACCTCGGTATTCCTGCCGGGGCGCAGATAGACCTCATGGGGCGTGGGGTCCAGGATGTAGCCCGTGGGGGCCTGCTTCTCGGTGATGATGTAGTACCCCTCCAGCAGATGCTCGCTGGGGACCAGGATTTTACCGCTGCTGTCCACAGGGAAATCCCCAATCTTCACGCCGGCCTTGGTTTTCACCTCGAAAACAGCGCCGGCCAGGGGCTTGCCGTCAATGTCCACCTTGGAGATGGTCAACTTCGGCTTCTGATAGTTCCTGAAATGGACGGTGGCGGTCCGGTTGGGGACCAGTGTGACCATCTGATGTTCCGTGTCGATGATGTAGCCGTCCGGGACGGAGTGCTCCCACACCTCGACCACGCCGGGTTCCAGGTCCTCAATGAGGATTTCGCCATTTGCGTTCGTGGCCTCGGTGGTGATGGTGCTGCTGTCGGGTTTCTTGACAGTAAATCGGACACCCTGCACGGGTTCCCCAGTTACAGCGTCCACCTTCACAATTTTCAAGTCCGGTTTGGCCTCGTTGTCCACCACCAGCTTGGACAGCTTGCCGGGGAAGAGCTCCACATGGAACTCCCGCTCCACCTTCACATAGCCAGGAGGCGGGTCCATTTCTTTCACGGAGTACACGCCCGGTTCCAAATCGTCGAGCCGGATTTTACCGTCCATATCGGTGATCCGGTCCAGATAGTGGCTCCCATCCTCAATTTTGGCAATGCGGAAGGTTGCGCCGGGGAGGTACTTGCCCGTATTGGGATCATACTTTATCAGCTCAAAATCCGGCTTGGGCGTGTTGGTAAAGACAAATTCCGCGTTTTCGTTGGGGTTGAGCTGAATAACACGGACAGCATCGTCAATGAGATAGCCGTCCGGTGCTTCCAGCTCCCGCACCTCATAGGAACCGGGTTCCAGCTTACTGAGGTCAATTTCACCGTTGATATCCGTGGTGAACTCCTTCCTGAAGCTGCCGCCCACCTTCTTGAACTCAAAGCGGACATTAGGCAGGGAGGCCATGGTCACGCTGTCCACCTTGATGAGATGGATGCCGGGCTTGCGGCCATTGAAAAATACCACCTGTTTGATGCCGTCCCCCGCGCGAAGCTCAATCTGCTGGGGCGTGGGGTCCAGCACGTGGCCGTCATCTGATGCGATCTCCTGGATGAGGTAGGTGCCGGGCTGCAAGTCGGTGAGCAGGATTTCGCCCATCTCCCCGGTCCGGTAGTCGTCCAGCAGCTCGCCGTCCCGCCAGATGCGGAAGGTGATGCCGGAGAGGACCTGATTGTTGCTGCTGTCGTACTTCTCAATGCGGAGGCCGGGCAGCTCCTTGTTGGTAAAGGTGACAGTGGAGATCTGGCCTGTCACAACGGTGACATTCTTGATGGTGTTCACATCCACCTGCCAGCCCTTGATGCCCGCAGTCTCCATCACCTCGTAGGCCCCGGGCTGCAAATCCGTGAATTGGATGAAGCCGCCAGCCTCGGTAGTGCCGGAGTAGGTCCTGCCGCTCTCAATGTGCTTGATCTGTACCCGCACACCGGACAGGCCCTCGCCGGTATCGCTTACCTTCTCAATCCGCAGTTCCCCATAGGGATCATTCTCAAAGGTGACAGTGGCGGTCTCCCCCTCCTTCACGGTTACATTCTGGGTGGGGAAATTGCTGAGCAAATGGTTTTTCGGAGGGGTCTGCTCGTAAATGGTGTAATTCCCCGGCTCCGCGTTGGGGATTTCAATCTCTCCGCTGGCATTGGTGCTGAAGCGGCCAATGGTGTCCCCGTTGGGGCCCACAACCTTGAACACCGCGCCGTCCAGGGGGATTTCCGTGCCGCTCTCCACCTTCACAATCCGCAGGATGCCGGGCTCCGGAGGTTCTTCGGGCGGCGGGTTTTCGGGCGGAGGATTTTCCGGAGGCGGGTTTTCAGGCGGAGGATTATCCGGGGGCACAGCGTCCGGGTCAGACGTATAGCGGGCAATCGCGTCCGTTTCCAGGCTCTCCCTGGGATCGGTATCCACCATGTAATTTTGAATTTCGCCATATTTGTTCTTCTCCGCGCACACAGCGTAGAAGATGGCAAACTCATGGACCTTGGCCGTCACGCGGATATTGTCGCTGCCAGACTTTCCTTCCACGCTGGCAGCGGGGTACAGGACCTTAAAAATGCCGCTCCAGCCGCCGCCCTCCGCTATATCGGTGACATACACGCCTGTAATGTCATTGCCTTCCTTGCCAACGATCCGGGTGCCCTCGGGCACGGAGCCGGGGTCCGCAAAGGCGATTTCAGCGTAGCCGTCCACCCAGGTTTCGCTCCAGACGGTGAACTCCTGCTGGAGATAGTCTGTCCCGTCCACAGTGACGGGATAGGCTGTCTCCTGATCCGCTGTGACGGTCAGATGGGGCTCCTTGATACTGTTCCAGTACATGCCGGTCTGATAGATATCCTTTGCCGCCGCCAGTACCCGCTGGGCCGCAGCCTGATCTGCCGCCGGATTGACGGTGAGATCGGAAATGTCCCAGTTGGGCAGGATGTGGCACCACAGGGCCATCTTGGTGGCATAGTACCCCTCATTGACATTGGAGAGGCCCAGGGCCTCCAAGGAGCGGTGGGGGTAGCCGCTGGCCACGATGCCGAACACCTTGGGATCGCTGGCCTTCTCGTTGGCCATATACTTGATGCTGGTGCCTGCCGGTACAGTCTGGGGCACACCGGCGGTATTGGGGTTCACGCAGTACGCGGGGACCTGCCGGGATGCGCCGTCCGTGTCCACATAGTTGTAATATGTGTACGTCTGCTCCCGTACACGTCCGTTAATGGACAGGTAGGAGACCTTCTGCCCGTTGTGGTAGATGCCCACCTCCCCCAGTGCCTCATCCTCGCTGGAGGCGGCCAGGGCCGTGGGGAACATGCCCAGCACCGTTGCCAGTACCAAAAGTATGGCGATGATTCGTCGTTTCATGTTGACCTCCTTGTTGTGAAAAGTATTCAAAACAAGAGCACACGCCCTGTTCAGAGCATGTGCCTCTTGTTTTGATATGGTTCGTGGTTTGCTATTTCATTTTGTACTCAGTCCTCTGGAAAACGCCGTCCTTGTAAACATCCCACGCCTCCATATAGCGGTCTCCGCAGGGGGCGGCGGCGAGGGAGCCGGTCACTTCCTCCGCGCTCCAGGGCCAGAAGCCGAACACGGATTCTCCCTTTGGCAGGGAGAGCTGGATGTGTACCCAGGGGGTGCCGTCGCTGCGGCGGACCGCTTGGCCCTCCTTCCAGGTGGCCGTGTGGGAGCCCATGGCGTTATAGAGGGTGTAGAGCATCCGCCGTGTCTCATAGAGGTTGCGGATGAACAGGTATTCCTCCTTCTCCACCGTGAAGTGCCGGGCCTCCCCCTTGGGCAGCTCCGGCTGGTCAAACTGTGACCAGTCGCAGGCGGCGGTAGGCAGGGGCCCCACCGGGCCGCTGGCAAACATATTCCCATCCCAGCGTTTTACGTCCGTAATGGTGTAATTGGTGCCATCGTCACAGCGGATCACATCGCCAGCCGTGGGAACGTATTGGGAGCCGTCCTGGGGGACGTTGATGCTGCCGTCCGCGTTCCGGGTGAGGCCCGCCTTGTCCGTGGCGGCGGCGCTGCTGGCCGTCTCCGGGTTGATGGTGACGGTGTTGTCTGCGGCATCATAGGTATAGGAGAAGCCCGCCGCCTGTGCAGCGTCCTCCAGCCTGACATAGACGCTACCGTTGATGGTACACGCATCCAACTGGACACTTTTCTCTCCGGTGGCCTCCGCCGCCAGGGCGGTACTGCCGCCAAACAGGGCCGCGCCCACCAGCAGGCTGGACAGAAAACGAATGCAGCTGTTTTTCATAGTCATATCCTCCAATCATTTTCTTTGCGTTTGGTTCCTTCTGATTGCAGGATAGCACAGAAATGAAAAACCATCAATGATGCCGGTCCTGGGCGGACGGCCGTTCCGCTCCGTCATGCGGTGTTTGTCAAAGTCTACTGCCCGATAACTGACAGGCTCTCAGACCTCGTACCCCCTCACGCACCAGCGGTAGTCCCGCTCGTCCATCACACAGGTGTAGAGGGTGA
>CAJUAC010000072.1 GCA_910583885.1 uncultured Oscillospiraceae bacterium
ATCCACGGCTACGATCAGGAGAGCGCTCTGACCGCCAATCAGATCGCCGACATCAAGATCGCCGTGTCACAGAAAAAGAGACGGAGGAAAGGAGGAAAGTCATGACCAATACAAAGCTACTCCGCGAAAAAATTGAAGCCAGCGGGCTGAAGCTCGCCTACATCGCCAGTCAGCTCTGGATCTCGCCCAAAGCGCTGACCATGAAGATAGAAAACCAGACCCAGTTCAAAGCTGCCGAGATCAAACGGCTCAGCGAGATCCTCGGAATTGAAACAGCGGAGGAACGGGAACAAATTTTTTTAAGCTGAAAGTAGAAAATTTTTCTACAAGGAGGACACACATGTTACGAAAAAACAACAATCCGGATCTGACAATGCTGGCGCTGGCCGCCTATGACGCGATCCGGAGGAACATGGAGGAAAATGATGGAGAAGAAAAGAAGGCGGCGGAGGTACACGCTGCGGGAGCAGCTGCTCAGCCTGGCGATCGGCATCATGATCGGGCTCCTGGCAGGACTGGCACACGCGAACAGCGTCCAGCAGCACAGGCAGGCTATCGTCTCATTGCCATCTGAGCCCCCGGCCATAACGGCCGCCCAGGAAGCCCCAGAGACGCCCACAGCGCCTCCTGAGCCCTACAACGACCCGAACATCCCGGACAACGTGGAAGAGGCTGCACGAGCCGCTGGCGCGGCTTATGACCTATCTCCTGAGCTTCTGGAAGCCGTTGCATTTCATGAGAGCCGTTACAGCCTGGACGCGGTCAACGGTGACTGCATCGGCCTGATGCAGATCGCGACCTATTGGCACGAAGACCGGATGGAGCGCCTGGGAGTGACCGAGGCAGACCTCTGGGAGGCCGGGCCGAGCATGATGGTCGCGGCGGACTTCCTGGACGAGCTGATCCGGCGCTATGACGATCTGGGCACGGCTCTGATGTACTACAACGGCGGAGGCGACCACATGGCTGCCTATCTGGAGCGCGGCGAGCTGAGCTGGTACGCCAGCAGCGTCATCGAGATGGCCGAGCAGCTCCGGCAGGAGCATGACGACGCGGAGGAGGTGAGGCCTTTGGACTCAATAAAATAGGCCCCGGAGAAATTTCCGGAGCCCAGGAAGACACACATCAATTATAGCAAAAAGGAGGACGTTTTTCAATGAAAATCACAGTTACTTTTGACACTCTGGAAGAGTTCCAGACCTACATGGGGATCCAGTCCCCGAGCAAACCGGCCCAGGAAGCGCCGAAGGGCACCGGGGCAAAGAAGGACACGAAGAAGGCCGCAAAGCCTCAGGAGGCCGCCCAGGCGCCCGCTGAGGACGATCTGATGGAAGACACTCCCGCACCCGGAACGCCCACGGCTCCCGAAGTAACCGAAGACTTCCGCGTGGAGGTCCGGAAGACCCTGGCCCAGCTGAACAAAAAGGTCGGGAAGAACATCGCCAGCGAGCTGATCAAGGGCTTCGGTGTGGACAAGCTGACCGAGGTCGCTCTGGCTGATCTCCCCGCTCTCATGAGCAAAGCAAAGGAGGCCCTCAATGCCGAGTAAACATGCAAAACTGTCCGCATCGAGCGCTTTCCGGTGGATCAACTGCCCCGGATCCGTTGTACTGGCCGACCAGCTCCCGGCCCCCGGGTCGAGCGCCTACGCGGACGAAGGAACCCTGGCCCACGCACTCGCCGAGCTGAAGCTCCGGAAGTTCCTCGGCGACGCGGGCAACTACGACAAGGAGCTGGCCCAGATCCAGGCCAGTGAATACTACTGCGGCGAGATGGACGAAGCCACCGACTTCTACGCTGAAACCGTCCAGGAGCATCTGGCAGCGGTAGGCGAGGACGCGGAGCTCATGATCGAGCAGCAGTTCAGTCTGGACAACTGGGTGCCGGAGGGCTTCGGGACCTCTGACGCCGTCATCATCGGCGGCAGCACGATCGAAGTCATCGACCTGAAGTACGGCAAGGGGGTCAAAGTGGAAGCCAAGAACAACCCCCAGCTGAGGCTCTACGGCCTGGGCGCTTCCGCCCTCTTCGGGGATCTCTATGACTTTGAGACTGTCCGGACGACCATCATCCAGCCCCGGCTGGACCATGTGAGCGGCGAGGAGATCCCTCTGAAGGAGCTGCTGCTCTGGGCCGAGGAAGAAGTTGCACCGAAAGCCCGGATGGCGATGGATGGCACAGACTACACCGCCTGCGGCGACTGGTGCCGCTGGTGCCCGGCGAAGGCGGTCTGCCGGAAGCGGGCCGAGTACAATCTGGAGCTGGCAAAGGACGAGTTCAAGGCTCCCCCGCTCCTCACGGACGAAGAGATCGGCGAGGTCCTGAGGCGCGCCGAGGAGATCCAGAAGTGGACCAGCGACATCCAGGCCTACGCCCTGGAGGAAGCTCTGGCAGGCAAACAGTTCGACGGCTGGAAGCTCGTCGAGGGCCGGAGCAACCGGAAGTATGCCGACGACGTCAAGGTGGCCGAGACCCTGGTGGCTGCCGGTTATGACGAGGCCATGCTCTACGAGCGCAAGCTCTACGGCATCACCGCGATGGAGAAGCTCGTCGGCAAGAAAAAGCTCACGACGACCCTGGGCGACCTGATCATCAAACCGGCAGGCAAGCCCGTCCTGGTCCCGGAGAGCGACAAGCGCGAAGCAATCAACACGACCGAAGCAGCAAAGGCTGACTTTGACAACACCGAGGACGCCGAGAACGTCCCGCAATTTTAAGGAGGATAACATCATGAGCACTAAAGTCATTACCGGTAAGGTCCGTTTTTCCTACGTCAACATCTTCAAGAGCCGCGCCTTCCAGAGCGGCCAGGACGCGAAGTACAGCGTCTGCCTTCTGATCCCCAAGGAGGACAAGGCCACCGTCAAGAAGATCCGCGCCGCGATCGAGGAGGCCATCCAGGAGGGCATCGCTTCCAAGTGGGGCGGCAAGAAGCCCGGCAACCTGAAGCTCCCGCTGCGTGACGGCGACGACGAGCGGGCCGACGAGGCTCCGGAGTATGAGGGCATGTTCTTCCTGAACGCCAACAGCACCCAGAAGCCCGGCATCGTGGACAAGGATCTGAACGAGATCCTCGACCCGGACGAAGTCTACAGCGGCAGCTGGGGCCGGGCCTCGATCAACTTCTACCCGTTCAACACCAACGGCAACAAGGGCGTCGGCGTCGGGCTGAACAACATCCAGAAGCTCAAGGACGACGAGCGGCTGGGCGCTGCCCGTGCTTCTGCCGAGACCGACTTCGGCGACGGCTACGAGGACGACGAGGACGATTTCTAAGAGAGGAGAAAACAGATGCACAGAGTCATGGGTGTGGACATTGAAACCTACAGCTCCGTGGATCTGGCCGGGTCGGGCGTCTACGCCTACACGGAGGCGCCCGACTTCGACATCCTGCTGATCGGCTATAAATTCGACGACGAGGCGGAGGTCCATGTGATCGACACACTCGCGGTCGACCGGGACTTCGACCCGGAGCTCTACGAGTTCCGCGAAGCTCTCACCGACCCGGGCATCATCAAGACCGCCTTCAATGCGAACTTCGAGCGGACGTGCCTGGCCAAGTGGACCGGCGCGGCAATGCCTCCGGAAGAATGGCGCTGCACGATGATCAAGGCCCTCACCCTGGGCCTGCCGGGCAACCTGGCAGACGTCGGCATCGCTATGGGACTACCGGAGGAAAAGCTGAAGGGCCCCCAGGGCAAGGCCCTGATCCAGTTCTTCTCAAAGCCCTGCAAGCCAACACGGACGAACGGGCAGAGGACGCGCAATCTTCCGGCGCACGACCCCGCGAAGTGGAAGCTCTTCATCGAATACAACCGGCAGGACGTCGTCACCGAGCAGGAGATCCTCAGGCAGCTGGACATATACAAGACGCCGGAGTCAGAGCAGCAGCTCTGGGCTCTGGATCAACACATGAACGACAACGGCGTGAAGCTGGACATCCCGATGGTCGAGAAGATCGTCGAGTATGACACCCAGCGGCGCCAAGAGCTACAAGAAGAAGCCAAGGTGCTCACGGGGCTGGCCAACCCGAACAGCCTGGCCCAACTTAAAAAATGGCTGTCCAAGCAGGGCGTCACGATGACCAGCGTCACAAAGGACACCATCGCGGCCACGCTCCAGACAGACATCCCGGACAGTGTCCGGAGGATGCTGGAGATCCGGACCGCCCTCGGCAAGACCTCCGTGGCCAAGTACAGCACAATGCTGACGGCGGTCTGCCAAGATCACCGCCTCCGGGGGATCCTCCAGTTCTACGGGGCCAACCGGTCAGGGCGATGGGCCGGGCGCCTGGTGCAGACGCACAACCTCGCAAAAAACAGCCTGCCAGACCTGGATCTGGCCCGTGAGCTGGCTGCTGCCGGAGATTTTGACACGCTGGCCACGCTCTTCGGAGAGACGGCCTTCGTCTTCTCTGAGTTGATCCGGACGGCTTTCATCCCTTCGGACGGCTGCCGCTTCGTTGTGAGCGACTTCGCGGCCATCGAGGCCCGCGTCCTGGCGTGGATCGCTGGCGAGGAATGGACCCTGGAGGCCTTCCGGCAGGGCAAGGACATCTACTGCGAGACCGCGTCCATGATGTACCGCGTCCCGGTCGAGAAGCACGGACAGAACAGCCACCTCCGTCAGAAGGGCAAGGTCGCCGTGCTGGCCTGCGGCTACCAGGGAGGCGTCGGCGCCATGAAACGCATGGACAAAGGCGGCAGCATCCCGGAGGACGAGCTCCAGAGCGTCGTGGACCAATGGCGCGAAGCCAATCCCAAAGTCGTGAAGCTCTGGAGGACCTGCGAGCTGGCAGCAAAGACGGCGATCCAGGAGCACCGGACCGTCCGCCTGGCCCACGGCATCGCCTTCAGCTACATCAACCGGAACCTCTTCATCCAGCTGCCAAGCGGCCGGAAGCTCTGCTACTGGGACACCAGACTGAAGCAGGACGACTACACCGGCCGGCTCTCCATCACCTACATGGGCGTGAACCAGGAGACAAAGCAATGGGGAGAGACCGAAACCTATGGCGGGAAGCTGGTCGAGAACATCGTCCAGGCAACCGCGAGGGACTGCCTGGCCGTGGCCATGACCAGGGTCAGCGCCCTGGGCTACAAGATCGTGATGCACGTCCACGACGAGATGATCGTTGACGTGCCGAACACAGACACCGAGGCCCCCGGCAGGATCAATGCCATCATGGCCCAGCCGATTGACTGGGCCGAGGGGCTTCCACTAAAGGGCGACACCTATGAGACGCCCTTCTACAAGAAAGATTAAGGAGGACACACAAATGCCTATCTACAAGAGCAATCAGCCGATCGAAGTCACCAGAAAGACCAGCACGAAGGGCCTGGAGATCATGGTCGGGGACCAGATCCATGTCAGCAAGTACACCGCAACCTGCCAAAAAATCACCCAGGCGGGCGCCCTCTTCCTTCTGGACCAGTATCTCGACCAGGCCTACCCGATGAACGCGGAAGACAGCAACCGGGGCGGCTACGAGGCCAGCGACCTCAGGAAGACGCTCCAGAGCGAGGAGGTGCTGAAAATCTTCGCGGAATATCGCGACCGGATGCAGCCCTTCGACAACGGCGACCTGCTGCGGATCCCCTTCTTCGGTGAGATCTTCGGGAAAGAGGACGCCAACTACTTCGAGCCGGACGGCTGCGAGCAGTGGCCGCTCATGAAGGACCGGAAAAACCGGATCGCCTTCCGGGACAACTCCTGGGAATGGGGCTGGCTCCAGAACAAGAGGAAAGGGTCGGCGGCGGATTTCTGCAGCGTCTCCAGCAATGGCCATGCCAACTACTGGAACGCCTCGTCCTCCCTCGGCGTCCGCCCGGCTTTCCTTATCGTTTGATCATACAATCCCGGGGCCCCCGCGGCCCCGGACATCTGACAATAAACCAGCAAGGAGGAACCGATGGATCAGAAAATTATCAATATCACTTTCCACCAAGGAATGGGGCACATGACCGTCGTGCTGGACGAGTTCTTCCCGACCGATGCAACCCGACTCCGGAAACTGCTCAGCATCATCAACGAGGACTACGAGCACCGGGACGAGCTTCGGGCCGTCGTCGTCCAGCACTGCGGTCAACGCGCCCAGGCCCTCATGGACGGCCGGAGCGATCTGGCCAACCAGGCCGTAAACTGCCACACAAAGGCAACGGAGCTGCAGCCTGAGATCGACAAGAGGGCCCGGCAGGTTGACGCCCTCCAGCAGTATATAAAGACCTACTGCAAGCGGGGCGGCGGCCAGGGCTATCGCCAGCAGCTCAAAGAGCTGAAGACTCAGCTGAAAGAGATCAAGGAACAGCAGCGGCACGCGCTCACTCTCTACCGCGACTACCAGAGGCGGTTCGTCGGCGCCGAGAAAGAGGCCGAGAAGCTGAAGAAGAACGTGGAGGTCGCAAAGCATGAACGATAAAGACAACACGGCCCGGATCATGAACCTGGCCGACTACAACATCGGAATAAAGCACAACGGCGAGCTCCTGATCTCCCTCGGCAAGAGCCGCTTCGAGACGGCATGGAAGAACAAGCGGATCCTCTGGTCCTCCCTTCTGGCTCGGCTCTCAAAGTCCGTGGAGACACCGGAGACCCACGCCGAATACATGAAAATGTCAAAGGAGCAGCAGGACCGGATCAAGGACATCGGCGGCTTCGTCGGCGGGCATCTGGAAAACGGCCGGAGAAAGACCGGCAGCGTCCTGGCCCGCCAGATCCTCACCCTCGACCTGGACTTCCCTCCTGCTGACTTCTGGGACACGCTCATGAACAACCTGGAGATCAACAGCGCCCTGGCAGTCTACTCGACGCACAAGCACTCAGCAGGGACACCACGCTTCCGGCTGATCATGCCCCTGGATCGGGAAGTCACGCCGGACGAATACGAGGCCATCGCCAGGAAGATCGCCGAGAAGGTCGGCATCGACCTCTTTGACGACTCCACCTTCCAGCCGACGCGCCTCATGTACTGGCCAAGCAACAGCACCGGCGTCGAGCCCTTCTTCAACTACTACGACGCGCCGTTTTTATCGGCCGACGCTGTCCTGGCAGAATACCCGGACTGGACTGACACGAGCTACTGGCCGGAGTCCTCCAGGATGACCGGAATCCGGAAGCGCCAGGCAGACAAGCAGGGGGATCCTCTGGAGAAGAAGGGCATCGTCGGCGCGTTCTGCCGGACATACAACATCACCGAGGCGATCGCCAAGTTCCTGCCGGACATCTACACCCAGACGGCGAAGCCCGACCGCTACACCTACGCGGCGGGCTCCACGGCTGCGGGCCTCGTCGTCTATGATGGTGAGCTCTTCGCCTACTCAAACCACAGCACGGATCCGGCAGGCGGGCAGCTCTGCAACGCCTTCGACCTCGTCCGGATCCACAAGTTCGGCGACCTGGATGACGGCAAGGAGGACAAGAGCGGCGCGGAACGGCCGAGCTACAAGGCGATGGCCACCCTCGCCTCTGAGGATCCCGCCACCATCCGCACGATCGACAAAGACCACAAAGACAGTGCCGTCCTCGACTTCGAGAACGAGCTGCCGGATGACGACACGGACGAAACATGGAAGACCAGCCTCCTCCGGAACGAGAACGGCGACATCCGGACAGTGATCACCAACGCCGTGCTGATACTCCAGAACGACCCGGCTCTCCAGGGCATCCGCTTCAATGAGCTGTCTGGGGCGATCGAGGTCAAGGGCAGGCTTCCATGGAGCCGCCCGAGTAAATACTGGCGCGATGCTGACGACGCCCAGCTCTACATCTGGGTGGCCGACAAGTACAAGGTCCAGTTCCCCGAGAACAAGTTCACAAAAGCGCTCACCCAGGTCGCGGACAGCCGCCGCTTCAATCCGCTGCGGGACTACATCAGGGGACTGCCTGACTGGGACGGCGTCCCCAGAGTCGACACGCTGCTGGTGGACTATCTGGGTGCAGAGGACTCACCCTACACCCGGGCCGTCACCAGGAAGACCCTGATCGGGGCCATCCAGCGCGTGCTGGAGCCCGGCTGCAAGTTCGACACGGTCCTGGTCCTGGACGGGAAGCCTGGCATCGGCAAGAGCACCCTGCTCCGGAAGCTGGGCGGGGTGTGGTTTAGTGACTCCCTCAGCCTGGCCGACACCCGGGACAAGACTGCCGCCGAGAAGCTCCAGGGCGTCTGGATCATGGAGATCGGCGAGATGCAAGGCACCCGGAAGGCCGACGTCGACGTGATGAAGGGCTTCCTTAGCCGCCAGGTGGATGAATACCGGGCGGCCTACGGCCGGGTGGTGGAGCGCCACCCGAGGACCGCGATCATCTGCGGCACCACCAACAGCACCACCGGTTTCCTCCGGGACACCACCGGCAACCGGCGCTTCTGGCCCGTGACCGTGAACGGCGGCAGCCGTCTGAGCGTCTGGGACATGACCGAGGAGACCCGCGCCCAGATCTGGGCCGAGGCGATGGCCTACACGGCGGAGGGCGAGGACAGCTTCCTGGACGCTGAAATGGAAAAAGAGGCGGCGAAAGCCCAGCAGGCGGCGCTCATGTACGACGAACGCGAGGGCCAAGTGATCGACTACCTGGAGACGCTGCTGCCGGATGACTGGTACAGCTGGGAGCTGGACAAGCGTCTGGACTATTTTCGCCAGAGGGATGTCCTGGCGCCTGAACAGCAGAAAGGGACCATGCAGCGGGCGAGAGTCTGCGCTCTGGAAGTCTTCTGTGAGTGCTTCGGACGGCCTAAGCAGCAATGGACCCGGAGGGACGGCGACGAGATCGTCAGCATAATGGCAAGGATCCCGGGCTGGGAAAGAACTGGCGCGACTGCAAGGATCAACGAATACGGCAAGCAAAGAGTTTTTACAAGGTGCAAGCGGTAACGATAGCGCCCTGAGCGGTAACGAGATCAAAATCATCGTTACCGGGTAAAGCACCCAAACGGTAACGACCGGAACGACAAAAACGGCGATTGTTACCAGCGCCGTTACCAGCAAAAAGCCAGTAAACACAAGGTTTTCATGGTAAGTGGTAACGAGGTAACGACTAAAACCTTATGAGTTTTTATATTTACGGTAAACACCGCATAAAACCCGCGAAAAGCGCCCCCGCGTATAGGCGTATATAGAAAAGTTTCGGGCTCTTGTTACCAGAGCACCAAAGGAGGAAAAACATGGAAAGAGAACGCGACATTGAAAAATATCTGAAGGCCCAAGTCGAGGAAATGGGCGGTTTATTTATGAAGTTCGTGAGCCCCGGCAACGATGGAGTGCCTGACCGGATCGCTATCATGCCAGGGGGCCACGTCTGGTTTGTGGAGCTGAAGACCAGCAAGGGACGGACGACGGCCATCCAGGAGTGGCAAATTGAGCAGCTCAAAAAGAGAGACGTCCCGGCCATAGTGGTCAAAGGTATGATAGGCGCCAGGGTCTTCATCGAAACTCTGAGAGACGAGCAGGACGGTCTGCTATAGGATGGAGGTGCAAAATGCAGTATCAAGCACATGATTATCAAAAACGAGCGACCCAGCTGGTGATCGACATCCCGAGGATCGGCCTTTTCCTGGACATGGGTCTGGGCAAGACGGTCATCACGATGACCGCGATCCAGGAACTCATGTTTGACCGCTTCGAGGTCTCCCGCGTCCTGGTCATAGCGCCGAAGCGTGTGGCCGAAGATACCTGGACCAGGGAGCACGCAAAGTGGAACCACCTCAAAGACCTGAGGATCTCGAAGGTTTTGGGAAATGAACAGCAGCGGGTCCGGGCGCTGAAGGCAGAGGCCGACATCTATGTGATCGGCCGTGACAACGTGATCTGGCTGACTGAGTATTATCAGGGACTCCGGAAGGGATGGCCCTTTGATATGATCGTGATCGACGAGCTCTCCAGCTTCAAGAACCCCCAGGCCAAGCGCTTCCGGGCCCTCCGGAAGGTCATCCCGCTGGTGAAGCGGGTCGTCGGGCTGACCGGCACACCAAGCCCCAACGGCATGATGGACCTATGGGCTGAGGTGTATCTTCTGGACCAGGGCGAGCGCCTGGGGAAGACGCTGGGGGCCTATCGGGAAAAGTATTTCCGGCCGGGAGCCCGGAACGGTTACGTCGTTTACAAGTGGGAGCCCTACCGGAACGCACAGAAAGAGATCGAGGCCAAGATCAGCGACATCTGCATCAGCATGAGCGCGGCGGACTACCTGAAACTGCCGGAGCGGATCGACAACGTCATCCCGGTGCAGCTCTCTCCCGCCGAGATGCAGGCCTACAAAACGATGGAGTCCGAGCAGCTCCTCCAGATCGAGGACGAGGACATCGCGGCCCTGAACGCGGCGGCGGTCATGACCAAGCTCCTCCAGATAGCCAACGGCAGCGTCTACTCCGTCGACGGCAGCATCGTCCGGATCCATGACGCAAAGCTGGAGGCCCTGGCCGAGATCATCGACACAACGGATGGGCCGGTCCTGGTCTTCTACAGCTACAAACACGACCTCGCGGCCATCCAGGGCAAGATCAAAGACGCCAGGGTCCTGAATACGGCCCAGGACATAGCGGACTGGAACGCCGGGAAGGTCCAGGTGCTCCTGGCGCATCCGGCCAGCGTCGGCTATGGGCTGAACCTCCAGGAGGGCGGCCATGTGATCGTTTGGTATGGCCTGACCTGGAGCCTGGAGCTCTACCAGCAGGCCAACGCCCGCCTTTACCGGCAGGGCCAGGAGAAGCCGGTCATCATCCACCACCTGATCGCCGAGGGCACGGTCGACGAAGAGGCCATGCAGGCCCTACAGCATAAAGACACGAGCCAGGCCGCACTCCTGGCGGCACTGAAAGAGAGGCGCCAGAGATGAACAGGGAGGGCTACAGCGACCCGACCGCTGATCTGGCGATCGGGCGAATAATGAGAAAGGAGCGAAGGAATGGAAAGAAGCATGATTTTATATCTAAGCGGCCCGATCACGGGCGTGGACAACTATCAGGAGATCTTCAGAACGGCCAGGGGCAGACTGGCAGCGATGGGCTACAAGGTCATCAATCCCGCTGAGATGATCGGGGTGCTACACGAGGGCGCCAGTTATGAGGACTTCCTGGACATAGATCTGGCGCTGCTGGCCAAGGCTGACGTCCTGGTGCAGCTTCCCGACTGGGAGGGCTCCCGGGGCGCCAACAGAGAGCTGGGCTTCGCCCTGGGGACCGACAAGATCGTCGTCCCCCTGGACAGTCTTCTGGGAGGAGGTGATGACCATGGACCTGCAGGCGACTTATGATTATCTTATGCGGATCCGGAAAACGGAGTACGCCATCAAGCGGAAGCAGCTCCGGTGTGAAGAGCTGAGGAGCTGCCTGCTGCCGGGCGCGATCCGGTACGACCTCGACAAGGTCCAGACCTCACCGAGGGACAAGCTCCCGGAGATCATGGCCAAAGTGGACGAGCTGGAGCACCAGATTGAGGTGCTGATGCAGGAGAAGGCCATGCTGATCATCGAGATCGGCGAGGCGATCGAGCAGCTTCCTGACGATAATGAGAAGACCGTCCTCACGGAGTTCTACATAGGCCGGGTGTCTATGGAGAAGGTGGCGGCGCTGATCAATTACAGCCCACGGAGGGCCTACTATTTCAGGAAGCAGGGCGTCATCCATCTGGGGGAGGTGTTATCGTGATCCAGCTTTTACATGGGGACTGTCTCACGCTTATGAAGGAGGTGGAGCCTGGCAGCGTCGACCTGGTGCTTTGCGACCCTCCCTACTCCAGCGGCGGTACTCATGCAGGCGACCGAAAAGCCAACACTACCGCCAAGTACACCGACCGGGACTTTGACGGCGCTGCAAGGCTGCCAGCGTTCTCCGGTGACAACATGGACCAGCGGAGCTTCACGGCCTTCATGCGATGGGTGTGCAGCGAGCTGAGGCAGAAAACCCGGAAGGGTGGGATCCTGGAGATCTTCGTGGACTGGAGGAACCTCCCAGCAATGACCGACGCCGTCCAGATGGCGGGCTGGGTATGGCGGGGCGTCATTGTGTGGGACAAAGGCACCAGCAGAAACCAGCCGGGGCGCTTCCGGAACGATTGCGAATATGTGGTCTGGTGCTCCAACGGCGACCTCCCTATCGACTGGAAGGCTGCCAAAGGCATCAAGGCCATGCCGGGCGTCTATCATGTCCCGATGGTGAACCCGAAGCAGCGCTTCCATCAGACGGAGAAGCCGGTCGAGCTCCTGGAGAGGCTTCTGGCCATCTGTCCCCCGGGAGGCACTGTTCTGGACGCCTTCATGGGATCTGGCAGCACCGGCGTCGCGGCTGTCAGGACCGGGAGGTCTTTCATCGGGATGGAGCTGTCTGATCAGTATTTTGAGATCGCCAGCAGCCGGATCCGGGACGAAAACGAGCGAGCGCTGGAGGACTTTTGAAAAGTCGGCGAACATTGCAAAAATAAATGTGCTATTATGATAGCGTGGAATGTTGAGAGCAGGCGAAGGACCGCCTGCTCTTTTTCATGGCCACCAAAACGACGAATAGCGGAGGTGGTGAGGTCGTGCCCAAGGCGAAGAACGCGAAGGCGGACGAAGCCCTGGCGCTCTACCGGCAGGGCCTCAAACTCGTCGACATCGCGAAAAAGCTGGATCTTCCAGAGGGAACCGTCCGCCGCTGGAAGTGTACCTATAAATGGGACGGAGAAAAAAGCGAGCGTTCGGGAAAGAAAAAACCGAACGCTCGGAAACGCGGCGGCCAGCCCGGGAACAAAAACGCCACCGGGCCCCCTGGGAATAAGCACGCGGAGAAGTTCGGCTTCTTCTCTCGCTATCTGCCGGAGGAGACGCTGGAGCTGGTCGGCCTGACCG
>CAJUAC010000073.1 GCA_910583885.1 uncultured Oscillospiraceae bacterium
CGGGCAGCTCCTTGCCCTCCAGGAACTCCAGGGAAGCGCCGCCGCCGGTGGAGATGTGGGTCATCCTGTCGGCATAGCCCAGCTGGGCCACAGCCGCAGCACTGTCGCCGCCGCCGATGATGGTGATCGCGTTGGTATCTGCCAAAGCCTTTGCCACGGCACGGGTACCCTCAGCAAAGCTGGGGAACTCAAACACACCCATGGGGCCGTTCCAAATCACGGTACCGGCGCCCTGAACAGCGGCAGTATAGGCCTCAATGGTCTTCGGCCCAATGTCCATGCCCATCATGTCGTCCGGAATCTCCATCGTGCTGTGGAGGACGGGCTTGGCGTCAGCGGAGAACTCCGCAGCGCACTGGGTATCCTCCGGCAGCAGGAGCTTGACGCCCTTGGCCTTCGCCTTTTCGATCATCTCATTGCAGTAGTCCAGCCAATCGCCCTCCAGCAGGCTCTTGCCCACACTGCCGCCCTGGGCCTTGGCAAAGGTGTAGGCCATGCCGCCGCCAATGATAATGGTGTCTGCAATGTCCAGCAGGTTGTTGATGACGCCGATCTTGGAGGAAACCTTGCTGCCGCCCAGGATCGCCACCAGGGGACGCTTGGGATCCGCCAGCGCACCGCCCATGACCGCCAGCTCCTTCTCAATGAGGAACCCGCTGACAGCGGGCAGATAGGCCGCCACACCGGCAGTGGAGGCGTGGGCGCGGTGGACCGCACCAAAGGCATCCGAGACATAGACCTCTGCCATATCCGCCATCGCCTTGGCCAAGGCGGGGTCGTTCTTGGTCTCCCCCTTCTCAAAGCGGGTGTTTTCCAGCAGCAGGACCTGGCCGGGCTGGAGGGCTGCGGCCTTGGCCTTGGCATCCTCGCCCACCACATCGGCGGCCATCATGATCTCCCTGCCCATCAGCTCACCCAAACGGGCCGCTACAGGGGCCAGGCTGAACTTGGGATCCGGGCCCTCCTTGGGCTTGCCCAGGTGGGAACAGGCAATCACTGCAGCGCCCTGCTCGAGCAGGTACTGGATTGTGGGCAGCGCCGCCCGGATCCGCTTATCATCTGTAATCGCGCCAGTGGCCTTGTCCTGGGGGACATTGAAGTCACAGCGCAGAAGGACCTTCTTGCCCTTTACATCGATGTCTTTAACCGTCTTTTTGTTGTAGTTCACTCTCTTATTACTCCTTTCAAACTGATTTCTAAATTTGGTTTGATTGGTGAAATAACATGCCTGATGCGCTCTCTCCCTCCCCAGCCATCTCCCCAACGCCCTGCAGGCCGGGGAAGCCATTCTGCCGCAGGGCCTCATAGGCCAGGATCGCCGCACTGTTTGCCAGGTTCAGGCTGCGGGCCCCCGCCACCATGGGCAGGCGGACGCACCGGTCCCAGTACTTCTCCCGGAATGCCAAGGGAAGCCCCGCCGTCTCCTTGCCGAAAAATAGCCAACAGTTTGGGGAATAGGCCGCTGCGCTGTAGTCCCGGGGGGCCTTCGTCGTAGCCAGCCACAGATCCTCCGCCGCCTCAGGGCAGCGCTGGAAAAGCGCGTCCAGAGATGGATGCACCGTCACCTCCACAAGATGCCAATAGTCCAGTCCCGCCCGCTTCACCGCCTTGTCAGACACGTCAAAGCCCAGCGGCTCCACCAAATGCAGCCTGCTTCCTGTGGCAGCGCAGGTGCGGGCAATGTTACCGCAGTTCGGCGGGATTTCCGGCTCTACCAGAACGATGTGCAGCACACAGTCTCCCCCTCCCCAGATCTCCTCTTCAACAGCGTCATTGTAAAACAAATCTTCTCCGAATTCAAGCGCAATCAGATAATTTCTTGATAAATTTTGCCATTATCAGCTGCCAACTCATCGTCCTCTCTGCAAAACGGAAAAATTTCCCGGTTTCAGAGCAAAAATATTGTGCAAATAGCCCGACCTTTCCCGCATTCCCCTCTCCGCCAGGGAAAATATGCGGGTTCTTGTAAATTCCCCCTTGCATAACGCGGCACTTCTGATATAATGGTTAACGACCATATGGGAGGGGGAGATATACTGTGGATAAGAAGTGTATTGTTATCTTTATGACCGACGGTGCCGCCCAGACCTACAATGGAAAACCGCTGATGCTGCAGGACGCGTTATTTTGCCCCGTACTGAATTGGTGTATGCGGGCTTGGATGAAAAAGGGCGTCATGCGGTTTTTTGTTGTCTGCGACACGGACTACCAGGAAGAGGTACTCTCCTGCGCACCCCAGGGGGCCGCTGTGGCCGTGGGGTCGGAGGATGACTACCACCGCGATATCACCGATTTCGCCCGCGGCCGGTGGATTGAGGAGATCCATGAGGCTATGATGCCTGTAGGCAGCATGATGCTCTCTTTCCACACCGTGCCGGAGCTGATCCGCCTCCAGCAGGCGGTAAAGGAGGACATCGCCCTTTTCCACCAGAACACCGGGGTCAACGTGCTCTCCCCGGACAGCACCTACATAGACCCCCGCGTCACCATTGGGGCGGGCACCACTATCCTGCCGGGCACCATCCTGCGGGGCCACACTGTCATCGGCTCCGGCTGCGAGATCGGCCCCAACACCCTCATTGAGGACTGTGAAATCGGGGATGGCTGCGTGGTCAACGCCTCCCAGGCCTACGGCAGCGTCCTGGGCCGGGACGTCCACGTGGGGCCCTATGCCCACATCCGCCCCAACTGCACTGTCGGCGACAGCTGCAAGGTGGGGGCCTATGTGGAGATCAAAAACGCCCGCTTCGGCCAGGGGACCAAGATGTCCCATCTCACATACGTTGGGGACGCCGATGTGGGCAGCCAGGTCAACTTTGGCTGCGGCACCATTACCTCCAACTATGACGGCTTCCAGAAGCACCGCACAGTGATCGGTGACAACGTGTTCATCGGCTGCAACACCAACCTGGTCCCCCCTGTTACCGTAGGTGACGGCGCGTATATCGCCGCCGGGACCACCGTGACCCAGGATGTGGAGCCCGACGCCCTGTCGATTGGGCGGGTCCGGCAGGAGAACAAGGCCGGCTGGGCCGAAAAGCGCCGGGCGCTGGGCAAAATGAAAAAGTGAATAGTGGCCACCAGTGATCTCTTCCCACTGTACGACACAGGCCCGCTGTCAAAGCGGCGTCTGGGGCAGAAAACGACAATGACGAAGAAATGAGAGGGAGTTGCAATGTTCTCACACGGAAAAGACATGAAGGTTTTCAGCGGCAATGCCAACGTGGGCCTGGCAAAGGATATTTGCCGCCTGATCGGCATCCAGCTGGGCAATGCGGAGATCGGCCATTTTGCCGATGGAGAGGTGTACGCCTCGATCTATGAGTCTGTCCGCGGCTCCGACGTGTTCCTGGTCCAATCCACCAGCCGTCCTGTCAACGACAACCTGATGGAGCTGCTCATCATGATCGACGCCATGAAGCGCGCCTCCTCCGGACGTGTCACTGCGGTGATCCCCTATTTCGGGTATGCCCGGCAGGACCGCAAGGCCAAGGCCAGGGATCCTATCTCCGCCAAGCTGGTGGCTAATATGCTCACCGCCGCCGGCGCGGACCGGGTCCTTACCATGGACCTCCACGCCGCCCAGATCCAGGGCTTCTTCGATATCCCGGTGGATAACCTCTATGGAAACCCCGTCTTTGTGGACTACTATGCAAAGAAATTTGGGGAGAAGTGCGAGGAGATGATGGTGGTCTCCCCTGACGTAGGCTCTGTCTCCCGTGCCCGTGCCTTCGCCCAGAAGCTGCACATGAATATGGCGATTGTGGATAAACGCCGCCAAAAGGCCAACCAGTGCGAGGTGATGAACATCATCGGCGACGTGGCGGGCAAGGACTGCATCCTCTTTGACGATATGGTGGATACTGCCGGCAGCCTGTGCAACGCCGCCAAGGCTATTGTCGAGGTCGGCGGCGCGAAGAACGTCTACGCCTGCGCCTCCCATGGCGTGCTTTCCGGCCCGGCCATTGAGCGGATCAACAACAGCACCATCACGGAGCTGGCCTTCCTGGATACCATCACCCCCATTGACCCCTCCCTCAGCAGCAAGATCAAATACCTGACTGTGGCCCCCATGTTTGCAGAGGCCATTGAGCGGATCTATCAGGAGATCTCCGTTTCCAAGCTGTGGATCTGATGACAAAAAAGTGCCCGCGCGGCACTTTTTTGTTGGATGCAGGGGCAACATAGAGGTGTCCTTCCCTATCATGGCCATTTTTCCACGGATTTTTCAGAAAAAAACGGATACCATATAAAGGAGCGATCCCCTATGCCTTTTGGAAACAGCGGCTTTCAGTGGCTTTTGGTCTGCCTGGGCAACCCCGGCAAGGACTATGAGGGTACCCGGCACAACATCGGCTTTATGGCCGCCGACGAACTGGCCCGCCGGGAAAATATCAAAATTAACAAACTCCGCTACAGGGCCCTCACCGGCGAAATCCGTGTGGGCGGCCAACGGGTGCTGGTCCTCAAGCCCCAGACTTACATGAACCTCAGCGGTGAGTCGGTCAAGCTGGCGGGCGGGTTCTACAAGATCCCGCCCGAGCGGGTCCTTGTGATCTCCGACGACGTTGCCCTGCCGCTGGGCAAGCTGCGCATCCGCGCCGGTGGCAGCGCCGGCGGCCACAATGGTCTGAAAAATATCATTGCCCTTCTGGGGACTGACCAGTTCCCCAGGGTCCGGGTAGGCGTTGGCGCACCGGCGCACCCGGAACACGAGATGATTGACTGGGTGATCGGGCATTTCACCCCCCAGGAGAAGAAGCCTGTGGGGGAGGCTGTTGCCAGAGCCGTGGATGCTGCCCTCTGCCTGATGGAGCAGGGCGTCCAGGAGGCGCAGAACCGCTATAATTGACCCCACCAGCACAAGCCCCGGGCGGCGTCCCCCACTCCTTTGCGGAAGGCGGGGGCCGCCGCTTTTCTGCGCCCCGGTTACAAGGGATCCGATTTCTCCCCTTGACAAATACCCCTACGGGGTATATAGTAGCTATGCCAAGATCGACAAGGAGGTATCCCAATGACTGACCTATGCGGCTGCCACAAGACAAGGGTGCGCAGCGAGGAAGAGCTGAAAAAGCTGTGCAACCGCCTCAGCCGCATTGAGGGGCAGGTGCGCGGCCTGCGGGAGATGCTGGCGAAGGACGTCTACTGCACGGAGATCCTGGTACAGGTTTCCGCAGTCAACGCCGCCCTGAACAGCTTCAGCAAGGAGCTCCTGAGCGAGCACCTGCGCACCTGCGTGGCGGACAATATCCGCCAGGGCAATGACGAGGTCATTGACGAGCTGGTAGGTGTCCTGCAAAAGCTGATGAAATAAATAAGCGCTGCGGCGCAGAGAGACGAGGTGGCTACCATGAAACAGACATTTAACGTAACCGGCATGACCTGCTCAGCCTGCTCCGCCCATGTGGAAAAGGCTGTATCCCAGGTGGACGGCGTATCCGAAGTCAATGTGAACCTGCTCTCTAACAATATGCAGGTGACATACGACGATTCCTCTGTCACGGCAGAGAACATCATCCAGGCTGTCACTGCCTCCGGCTACGGGGCTTCCCTGCCCCAGAAGCGTGCGGAGAGCAAAGGCGCCGCCCCCCGGGAGGATGTGGTGGCCGGAGAGCTCATGCAGATGAAGCACCGGTTGGTGTGGTCCTTTGCATTCTTGATCCCGCTGTTCTATATCTCCATGGGCCATATGATGGGCGCCCCCCTGCCGGGCTTTCTGGTGGGGATGGAGAACGCCCTGGCTTTCGCTTTTACCCAGCTGCTGCTGACCCTGCCCATCATGTACCTCAACGACAAATACTACAAGATGGGCTTTAAGACCCTGCTCCATGGTGCGCCCAATATGGACTCCCTCATCGCCGTAGGCTCCATCGCTGCCGTGATCTATGGTGTGTTCGCCATCTACCAGATCGGCTTTGGCCTGGGGCACGGGGACATGGCGCTGGTGGGGAAATACCATATGGATCTCTATTTTGAATCCGCCGGTATGATCCTCACCCTCATCACCCTGGGCAAGTTCCTGGAAACCCGCTCCAAGGGCAAGACCAGCCAGGCCATCACCCGTCTGATGGATCTGGCCCCCAAGACCGCCCGGGTCCTGCGGGACGGCGGCGAGGTGGAGATCCCCGTGGAGGAGGTACAGGTGGGGGACCGGATCGTGGTCCGCCCCGGCCAGTCTATCCCTGTGGACGGGGTGGTGGTGGAGGGCGTATCCGCTGTGGATGAGAGCGCCCTCACCGGCGAGAGCCTGCCTGTGGATAAGGCCGCAGGCGACAAGGTGGCCGCCGCCTCGATCAACAAGTCAGGCTCCTTCGTATTCGAGGCTCTGCGGGTGGGTGAGGACACCACCCTGGCCCAGATGATCCGCCTGGTGGAGGAGGCGTCCTCCTCCAAGGCCCCCATCGCCAAGCTGGCTGACAAAGTAGCGGGCGTGTTTGTGCCTGTAGTCATGTGTATCGCTGCCGTGACCGCCCTTGTCTGGCTGGCCGTCACCCACAGCGCCACTGACGCCCTCACCGCCGGTGTGGCCGTGCTGGTGATCTCCTGCCCCTGTGCCCTGGGCCTGGCTACGCCAGTGGCCATCATGGTAGGCACCGGCAAGGGGGCGGAAAATGGCATCCTCGTCAAGTCCGCCGAGGCTCTGGAGACCCTGCACACCATCGATACGGTGGTGCTGGACAAAACCGGCACACTTACCCAGGGCAAGCCCCAGGTTACGGACATCCTGCCCACCCAAGGGCTGACAGAGAGTGCCCTGCTGGGCTTGGCGGCCTGCCTGGAGGCGGGCTCAGAGCACCCCCTGGGGGCGGCAATCGTGGAGGAAGCAGCTGCCCGCCAGCTCCCCCAGCAGCCTGTGGAGGGCTTTGAGGCGATCCATGGGCGGGGCATCCGGGCCACACTGGGCGGCCACGTATGCCTGGCCGGGAACCAGGCTATGATGGAGGAGGCTGGGATTGAACTCTCCCCCTGGCTGGAAACGGCCGAAGGCCTAGCCGCCCAGGGCAAAACGCCCCTCTATTTTGCTAAGGATACCACCCCCCTGGGCCTGATCGCCGTGGCGGACACCCCCAAGCCTACCAGCCGCAGTGCTGTGGCCGCCTTCCGCAGCCTCGGCATCGACGTGATTATGCTCACCGGCGATAACCGCCGCACGGCCGATGCCATCGGCCGCCAGCTGGGGGTCACAGAAGTGATGGCAGAGGTCCTCCCCCAGGACAAGGAGCGGAAGATTGCGGGGCTCCAAAGCCAGGGCCGGAAGGTCGCGATGGTGGGCGACGGCATCAACGACGCCCCCGCCCTGGCGCGGGCAGATGTGGGCCTCGCCATCGGCGCTGGCACAGATGTCGCCATTGAGAGCGCGGATATCGTCCTGATGAAGAGCGACCTGCTGGACGCCGCCGCCGCGGTGGAGCTGAGCCGCGCTACAATCCGCAACATCAAGCAGAATCTGTTTTGGGCGTTCTTTTACAACACCCTGGGCATCCCCCTGGCGGCGGGCGTATTTTTCCCACTGCTCCAGTGGCAGCTCAACCCCATGTTCGCTGCCGCCGCAATGAGCATGAGCAGCGTATGCGTGGTATCCAATGCCCTGCGCCTGCGGCTCTTCAAGAGCAAATTCCACTCCGCTCCCCCTGCCGCCAGTGCCCCCATCAAGATGGAGGATGCCCCCGCGCCCACTGTAGAAGCTCCCCAATCAGAAGAACAACAAGGAGGAATCATGACTATGGCAAAGACAATGAAAATCGAGGGCATGATGTGCGCCCACTGCTCCGGCCGGGTGGAGCAGGCCCTCAACGACCTGCCGGGCATTACTGCAACGGTGGATCTGGCGGGCGGTACCGCCTCCGTGCAGGGCGATGCCAGCGACGACGTGCTGACCAAAGCCGTCACAGACGCGGGGTATACCGTCGTCAGTATCCAGTAATCCGTGAGGGGGTGCGGCGCTTAGAAAGCGCCGCACCCCCTCAGACCACAAAGCGCCCAGTCAAAAATTCCATTTGCCATGCACACGCCATTCTGATAAAATAGCCGTAACCGTCTGTTTGCGGAGAGCACGTAAGAAGATGGAGCCGCAGGCTCTGACAAGGAGGCAGCGATGAAAATTGGACTTGTGGGAACCGAATATTCGATCCAGTCAATCCGCGCGCTGGTAGCACCCCAAAATATTTTTGCTGAGCTGGTCTCCTATCCCTGCAACGTCGAAAGCGTTGGCAAGCTTGTTGAGCAAATCCAGTCTGGCCTGGATGGCATCTTCTTTACAGGTTACTTTTTCTTCTCCTATGCCTGCCGCAGCACCGCCGCCATCATCCCCTGGACCTACGCCAAGCGCACCGACAACGCCACCATCAAGGCACTTTTGCAGGCAGCTATGAATGCGGTCGATATCAGCAGGATTACATACGACCTGACCGAAAACTCTGTTGAGCAAATTGCCGGCCTGCTGCGGACAGACGTGGGCCTGCAATTGGACAACCTCCACGTTTACCGCTATGTGGACAGCAACTATTACACCATCAGTGAGAAGGACTATGTCCGCAATGCCATGGCATACCATCTGGAAAACCTGTCCTCCGGCCGCGCCACGGTGTGCCTGAGCGGGATGCACGAGATTGTGGAACAGCTGAAGGCCCGGGGATTCTCGGCCTTTTGGGTGGAGCCCACAGCAGATGTCCTGAACCTGGCGCTGAATGAATTGAGCCTCCGCCACCAGATCCGGAAGAGCCGGAAGTCCGGGGAGAAGAACCAGGTCGCCGTGATCTCCCTGTCTGTCACTTTCTCCGACTGCGGGATCCGCAGCGCCCAGGAGTACCTGCTGATGCACAGCGTCCACCAGTTGGAGACTTGTATCTACAATTTTGCCCAGAGCATCTGTGCAGCTGTGGAGGAGTCCTCGGAACGATGCTTCCGGCTCTACGCGACAAAGGAGGAGCTGGGTGCGGTCACGGGCCAGTTTACCCAGCTCAGCCTGCTTCAGGAGATCCAACTCATTGACAACGTGACCAGTGTAACCGCTGGGATTGGCTTCGGCTTCTCCCCCGGAAGCGCAAAGGCCCACGCCGAGTATGGCGTACGGCTTGCCCGGAAGCGGGAGTGCAGCTGCTATTACATCGTGGGGGAGGATGATATCCTGGCCGGCCCCTTCTGGGCGGCATCCAGCGGCAAGGAGGAAAAGGTCCGAGAGGTCTGGAAGCAGAAAATTTCCCAGGAAACCGGGATCGGCACCGTCACCCTGGAGGCCCTTGCTGCGGCCCAGACCCGGTTCGGCTTTGATACAGTGACCCCCGGAAAGCTGGCGGAGATGTGCGCCATGACCCCCAGCAATATGAACCGTGTCCTGGCGAAGCTGGAGGCAAAGGATTATGCGGAGACCGTCGGTTATCAGCCCCTCGCCGGGGCTGGCAGGCCACGGCGGCTCATCCGCCTGAAAATTGACATTTAGCACGGATTGGCGTCAGGTTGTCGGAAAACCTGACGCCAAAATTTTTATGTCTTTTAATTTTGCGCAGATTTTACAAATTTTAATTTACTTGGCTTCGTGTATAATAGTGAATAAGCTCAAGGCAGACGCAGCAAAAAATGGTTAAAATAGTCAATATATTTTGAACGGGGGGATTATTTTGGAACAACGTACAGAAAAAATATATCGCCGGATTGTGGAGGAGACCGACCGGGACCGCATTTGGTCCGATATCCAGGCCTTGAACCAGTGGTACCGCTATACGGGCACCCAGGCCGGCGAGCAGGCGGCTGCATACATCCGCCGCCAGCTTACCTCCTGCGGGATCCCTGTGGAATGGGTGCAATACCCCTGTTACCGCAGCCTTCCCGGCGAGGCCTATCTGGAGCTCCTGGGTTCAGAGGGGCGCATCCCGCTCACCCCCTATGTGTACAGCGGCACAGCGGAGGGGTTGGAAGGCGAAATGATCTTTGATGTGGACAGCCTGCGGACAGACTTCCCCCAAAAAGATATGGCCGCCCGCCTAGCCAGGCTCTCCGGGAAGCTGGTGCTGACCTATGACAACTCCTACCCCTTTGCAATTGCTGCGAGCCGGGCTGGCGTAAGGGGGATCCTGCACATCTGGACAGCGGATTTGGCCCATCACGGCAGTATCGGCGGCGTGTGGGGCTCCCCGGGGACCGACGACCTCCACCGCTACCCCAACCTGCCCTTTGCTGAGATCCTGCGCAGCGACGGGGAGGCCCTGTTGGAACGGCTGCAAAAAGGCCCTGTTTCAGGCAGGCTGACAGTCCGTATGGAGAACGATATCCGCACCAGCAGTATGCCCATTGCCTGGATCCCCGGAGAAAGCGAGGATTTTGTCCTCGTTTCCGGGCACTACGACGGCTGGTATGAGGGGATCACCGACAACGCCTGTGCCAACGCCTCTATGCTGGAGCTGGCCCGCTTGCTATGGAAGCACCGTGACTGCCTCAAACGCTCGGTTGCGCTGGCCTGGTGGTCAGGGCACTCTGACGGCAAATACGCCGGATCTACCTACTACTACGACACCCACTTTGAAAAGCTGTATGCCCACTGTACTGCCCATATCAATATGGACATCGCCGGGTGCGCCACCTCGGATCTGGTCGCCTTCAACACAGCAGGGGTCGAAGGGGCAGAACATGCCATGGCATGGATGCGGGAGTTCAACGACCAGCCTCCCCTGCCGCCTATCCCCATGGACCGCTTCGCGGACCAGACCTTCTGGGGGGCCCATGTCCCCTTTGCCATCATGCCCCGCTTCAACCGGCGGGATCTGGGCGACGGGATCTTCTACTGGTGGCATACAGCAGAGGACACGCTGGACAAGGTTGATCTGGATGTCCTGTACCGCGACCACTGCGTGATCGGCCGTCTGGCCTGCGAATTTGCCGCCAGCGAACGCCTCCCCTTTGACCTGGATGGGTTCATCACACAGCTGGAGTCCCGCCTGGAGCATTTGGAGGCCGGCCTGCACAGGACCTTCTCCCTGGAGCCCGTGTTTGACTGCCTGCCTGCTGTCCGGACCTGCGCGGCCCGCCTGTCCGCAGCATACGCGGCGGATCCGGAGCTGGAGCGGCTGATGGTCTCCTTTGCCGGGGAGCTGGCAAGGCTGGCCTATACCTCCTGCAGTCCCTATGAACAGAGCCCAGCAAATGACCGGGCCCAGCTGCCGGGGCTGAGCCGGGCGCTGGGATGTACGCCGGAAAACTGTACAGAGGCATACTTCCTGGCGCTGTGTACAGACTTCCTGCGCCAGCGGAACCGTGTAGCTGGCCAGCTGCACAGGCTGGTGGAGCACTGCGAAACCCGCTTGACACTGTGGCAGCTTGAGAAACAGCGGAGAAAGGATACGCAATGATTCGATATATCGTCAAGCGCTGCCTGCTGGTAGTCCCCGTCCTACTGGGGGCGACACTGCTGATTTTTGGTATCATGGAATTGACGCCGGGCGACCCGGGGCGGATCATCCTGGGGAACACCGCCAGCGAGGAGGAGGTCCAGCGGCTGAATGAGGAGATGGGGCTGAACAAGCCGTTCCTTGAGCGGTACGTCAAGTTCATTACCGGCCTGCTCCATGGGGACATGGGGACATCCTACCGCAATGGCCTGGATGTGGCCCAGCAGATCGGGGAACGCTTTTCCAAGACACTGCTCCTGGCGGCAAGCGCAGTCCTGCTGGCACTGCTGATCGGGATCCCCTGCGGGGTATTCTCCGCCATCCGCCAGTACTCCATTTTTGACAACATCGTCTCTGTCGTCTCCCTGGTTCTGGCGGCGGCGCCGGTATTCTGGCTGGGGCTGGTGATGACCCTGTTGTTCTCGGTCAAGCTGCACCTGCTGCCCGCTGCGGCTGTCTTCAACAAGGGCACCGCCCAAATCCTTAAGAGCCTGATCCTGCCGGCCTTCTGCCTATCCGGAAATACCATGGCTATCGTTGTGCGCACAACCCGCGCCTCCATGCTGGAGGTGGTCCACCAGGACTACATTGATACTGCCCGCGCCAAGGGCCTCCCGGAGAGTGACGTGCGGAAGCGCCACATGCTGAAAAATGCCCTTATCCCCATCATCACGGCGGTGGGCCTGAACTTTGGCGCACTGCTGGGCGGCTCTGTGCTGACAGAATCCATCTTCGCCTGGCCTGGCGTCGGCAGGTTCATTACCGAATCCATCGCCGCAAAGGACACCCCCTGCGTACTGGCGTCAGTGGTCATGCTGGCAATCACTTTCACCTTAATCAACCTTCTGGTTGACCTGCTCTATGCGTTTGCAGATCCTCGGATCAAATCCCAATATCAGAAAGCGAGGCGGGTATCGTGAAAAAAACAAAGGACACTGGCGAAGTCCGCCAAAGAACCCTGTTCCAGCAGTCCTGGATGCAGTTCAAGCAGAGCCGCACCGCCATGATTGGGCTGGGTATCCTGCTGGCCCTGCTGCTGGTGGTTGCAGCTACCATTATCATCGACCTGCTGACCAGCCGGACCATCTACAACAACTATGTGGAAAAGCAGGATCTCATGAACAAGCTGGCCGCCCCCAGTGCCTCGCACATTT
>CAJUAC010000074.1 GCA_910583885.1 uncultured Oscillospiraceae bacterium
GGAGGCCAGGTAGGCGGGGTAGCCCTCTTCACCGGGCATTTCCTCCAGACGGCCGCTCATCTCACGCAGGGCCTCGGCCCAACGGGAGGTGGAGTCAGCGATAACGGCCACGGCATAGCCCATGTCGCGGAAGTACTCCGCGATGGTGATGCCGGTATAGACGGACGCCTCACGGGCGGCCACGGGCATATCGGAGGTGTTGGCGATCAGCACCGTCCGCTTCATCAGGGACTCGCCGGTGCGGGGGTCCTGCAGCTCGGGGAATTCCCGCAGAACGTCGGTCATCTCGTTGCCGCGCTCGCCGCAGCCGACGTAAATGACGATATCCACGTCAGACCACTTGGCCAGCTGGTGCTGGACCACGGTCTTACCGGAGCCGAAGGGGCCGGGGACGGCGGCGGTGCCGCCCTTGGCGATGGGGAACATGGTGTCGATGATCCGCTGGCCGGACTGGAGGGGGGCCACCGGGTTATACTTGCGCTTGTAGGGGCGGCCCACACGGACGGGCCACTTCTGTACCATGGTCAGCTCCACGGTCTCGCCCTTGTCGGTCTTGACCTTGGCAATGACCTCATCGACGATATAATTGCCCGGCTTGATGGTCCAGGAGAGGGTGCCGCTGATGCCGTTAGGCACCATGATCTTGTGGAGCACGACCTCCGTCTCGGGGACTGTGCCCAGCACGTCGCCGCCCACAACCCGCTCGCCCACCTTGGCCACGGGGGTGTATGCCCACTTCTTCTCACGGGAGAGGGCGGGGACCTCCACGCCGCGGGCCAGGTTGGAACCGATCTTCTTGACGATCTCCTCCAGCGGGCGCTGGATGCCGTCGTAAATGTTCTCAATGATGCCCGGCCCCAGCTCTACGCTCAGGGGCGCGCCGGTGCTTTCCACCTTCGCGCCGGGACCCAGGCCGCTGGTCTCCTCGTAGACCTGGATGGAGGCCTGGTCGCCGGTCATGTTCAGGATCTCGCCGATCAGCCGCTGCTCGCCCACGCGGACCACGTCCGCCATGTTGGCGTCAGCCAGGCCGTCGGCCACCACCAGCGGGCCGGAAACCTTGATGATTTTTCCTTGACTCATTCCTTCACTGCCTTCCTTTACAAAATTAAAGGACCATTGCGTATCCCGCGCGCGCTGCGCGGAAAGTCATTTGTTCTTGATGGGATGCCGGGGCGAATCCCACCCCGGCAGGGGGTAGGATTAACCGATATCCGCGCCGACGGCCCGCTCCACGGCACTTTGCAGTGCCTGGGCCCCCAGGCCCAGAGAGCCGGTCTTTCCGGGGATAAGGATTACCGCCGGTGTGACAGAGGTCTTATACTTGTCGATATCCGCGCGGAGCACAGATGCCAGCTGCTCCGTGATATAGATGATGGCGTACTCCGCCTGGGCGCCGGCGGACGGCCGGGCCAGCTGATGGAGGGTGTGGCGCGCCTGCTCGGCGTCCTCCACGAAATAGGTGTCCAGGCCCAGGGCCTTGAAGCCCATCACGCTGTCCCGGTCGCCTAAAACCGCGATCTTATACATACGCCTCACGCAGCCTTTCCCGGATGGTGTCCCCGCCGATGCCAGCCATGCGGCTGGACATGATGATGCGCACCGCCGTAAACTCGATCTCCTTGGCCACCAGGTAGCTGATGACCGCCTCCACGCCGAAGGGCACGCTCTTGGCACGGGCGGCCACAGCCGTCACCGCGTCGTCGCACGCCTTCTCAAAGGCCGTGAGGCTGCCGCCCTGGGCGGCGGCTGTCCCCAGCTCCGCCGCAGTACGCAGCTCCGTGGGACGGTAGAGCTCCTCCAGGCTGCCGGAGAGCGCGGCGGCCTGGACGCTGTCGGCCCGGATGGAGCCGCCCTCTACCAGGACCTTTTTGAGCAGGTCCGCGCCCTTCTTCATCCGCAGGGTGCGCACCGCGCCGCGCAGGTTGGCCGCGTCAATGGCCGCCTGGACATAGCGCACCAGGAAGTCGCTGCCAGTGGCGCGGGCGGCGGAGAGCATCTCCGCATAGTAGGCCCGGTCCAGCACAAAGTCGCTCAGCTGGGGGTCGCCGGTGGCGCTGAGCACCTCGCCCGCCTCCACAGCGGCCCGGCGCAGGAGCTCCGGCAGGGAGCCGTACTCCCCCTCCGTCACCGCCCGGCGCATCTCCTCCGCGCTTACCCGCCCGGCGTCCAGCAGCAGCCGCGTCCCGTCCACGCCTACGGCGCGGGCCTTGAGCAGCGTCTTGAGGTTGTGATAGTCATACTTGACCTTGAACACATCCACCACCGCCTTGTCGGGGACGAACCGGTAGAGGTCCTGGAACAGCTTCTCCTGCTCCTGGGCCAGCACGGCGCTCAGCTCCTGGTCGTTCACAGAGGCCAGCTCGCCGTAGCCGATCTCCTGGAGCACCTTGGCCGCATCCTCCGCCGTGGGCGCTTCAATCATGCGCTCCATGCGGGCGGCGGTGAGCAGGTCGCGCTCCCGGCTGTGCAGGTATGTGGAGATGAACAGATAGTCGGTATCCTTCAATTTCTTTGCCAAAGCCATCCTCCTTTCTTGCGATTGCATGTATTGGATTGGCTTTATGCGAAGAGGATTGCGGCAATCTCCGCCGCCATATCCTCGCGGAGGACGCGCAGCTCCGTCTCAAAGGCGCAGTTGACCTCCACATTGCCGTCGCGCAGGGTCAGGCCGCCCTCCATCTCCCGGGTCTCGTCGGACAGGGTGAGGGAGGCTGTGCCCTGGAGCAGGGCCGCCGCGCCGGTAACTACCTTGGAGAGCAGGCCCTTGCCCTTGCCGCCTTTGGCGGGGGCCTCCGCCGCACCGGCCAGCAGAGCGTTGGCCTTGCTGACCACCTGGGCGCCTACGCGCTTGTGGTCCTTGGCGTTGAGCAGGATCTCCTCGTGCCCCGTCTTGGCCGCCCGGACCGCCATGCGGGCCAGCAGGTCCGCGTACTTGTCGTCGGGCAGGGCGAGCAGCTGCTTCTGGGCGCTGGCGAAGGCCTCGTCCAGGCACGCCTGCTTGGCTGCCAGCATCCGCTTCTTCGCCTCCATATGGGCGGCGCTCTCCAGGCGCTCGGCCTGGCGCTTGGCGGCCTCGCGGCCCGCCTCAGCGGCGGCCTTGGCCTCCTCCTCCGCCTGGGCCTTGAACTGCTGGCGGACGGCCTCAGCCTTCTCCTCCGCCTCCCGCAGGAGCCCACGTACCTCGGATTTGGTGTCGGTCTCGATGCGCGCGGTGATTTTTTCGATTCCGTTCATATCGAATCCCCTTTTCTTCGTGGGATAATCAGAGCTGGAGCAGCATCAGCATGGAAGCCAGCAGAGAAAGGATGGCGTAGAACTCAACGATACCGCAGAGGATCAGGCCCTTGGACCAGTCGTCGGGCTTCTTGGCCAGGATGTTGATGGAGCCGGCAGCCACGCGGCCCTGGGCAATGGCGGAGAGCAGGCCGCCGATGGCCATGGGCATACAAGCGGCGAAGAACTGCAGGCCGGTCTGCACGGTCATGGAGCCAGCCACAGCGGCGGCGTTGCCCATGAAGTTCATGCGGATGAGGGCGAAGAACCAGACGACCATGCCGTACAGGCCCTGGGTACCGGGGAGCAGCTGGAGCACCATGACCTTACCGGACTTGGAGGGGTCCTCGCACAGCAGGCCGGTACCAGCCTCGCCGGCGATGCCGGTGCCCTTCGCGGAGCCAACGCAGCTCAGACCAACCGCCAGACCGGAGCCCAGCAGAGCCAGTGCCAGGCCGCCAAAAGATTCCAGAAAACTCATGATAATTTCCTCCTCATTATTTCTCGATGTCTACAAATTTTGTGTTGATATTCAAGGGACGGAAGGGCTTGCCGCCGTCCTCATAGAACCGTCCGAAGAACTCCAGGCACTGCAAGCGCATATCGTGGACGAAGCAGCCCAGGATGTTCAGCGCGAAGTTCAGGGCGTTGCCGATCATGGCGATGATAAGGAAGGTGATGACGTTGCCGGTGATTGCGCCCAGCTTGTTGAACACCTGGGCCACCACCGCGCCGGCCAGCATCAGGGCCATGAGGCGGGAGTAGGACATGATATCGCTGAAATAGCCGGTAATTCCGTTGTAGAGGGCGCCGAAGATGCCGGTGATCTTCCCGAGGATGCCCTCCTTGCCGTAGCCTTGGGTGATAATGAGCACCACCAGGGCCGCAATGAGGGCCCACTTCACCTGGTTGAGGGCAAAGCCCACGCCGGCCAGGATGAAGACAAGGAACCACGCGCCCTCGCTGCACAGGGCGGCCATGGTCTCGCCCCGCTTGATCTGCTTGTACATGCTCACACCCATGCCGGTGAAAATCTGGATTACACCCAGCACCAGGGAGCCGACCAGCACCATCAATGCGTCGTCCAGGGGGGAGAACAGTGCCGGCAGCTGGAAGGTGCTGTCGGGGTTGAACAGCAGCATCAGCTGGGGGATCAGGTCGCCGAAGAAGCCGCCGGTGAGCGCGCCCCAGATGAAGGTACTCACGCCGCACAGGCCCATCAGGGGGATCATGTAACGCATCGTCGCCCCGTTGGGCTTTGCCTTTTTCATAATGACCAGGGAGAGGATCATCATAATCAGCCCGTAGCCCATGTCCGCCATCATCATGCCGTAGAAGAGGATGAAGAACGGGGCCATCAGCGGGTTGGGATCCACGGAGCCGTAGGCCGGGAGGGAGTACATGTCCGTGACCATGTTCATGGGGCGGACCAGCTTGCCGTTGCGCAGCTCCACGGGTACCTCGGGGTAATCTGCCTCCTCCGGCTCGGTGAGCTCGTAGGCGCAGTCAAACTTCCCAAGGGCCTGCTCCAGGGCCGGGATCTCCGGCACGGAGGCCCAGCCGTCCAGATAGATGATGGAGCCGCCGGCGAGCAGCCGCTCCTTGGCGCTCTCCGTGGCAATGACCTGCTCCATCCGGTCCATGCCGGTTTTCAGCTCATCCCGGCAGGAGCCCATCTTCTGGATGGCGGAAATCTCCTTCTCCCGCTCCCCGGCAATCTGGCGCAGCTCCTGGTCCAGCGCACGGATATTCCCCGCAGCAGTGCCGGTCAAATCCTTGAGCTGGGCGAAGCTGAAGCCAAAGGTGCGCAGCGCGTCCAGTGCCTCCTGGCGGCAGGAGCGGTGGACCAGGACCTCCAGGTACTTCTGCTCCCGGTCAGCGGACAGCTCCCGCACGTCCGCCGCGCCGGCGGCCTCCGCCAGAGCCCCCGCCAGGGCGTTGAAGTCCACGGTACTGGGGACCGTGCCCAGCAGGAAATCCACATAAGCCGTGCCCTTCACATCCAGGGGCACGTCGCAGGCCGACCACGGGGCCAGCGCGGCCTGGTCGGCACGCACACGGGTCTCCCGGGCGTTGAGCTGGCCGATGGCGCGGGCGTGGCCGTTGATCTGCTCCGCCTTGCCCAAAGCTGCCGCGCGGGCCTTCCCATCCAGCAGCTCGGACTCCCGCATCCGCGCCCTCTGCGCAAACAAGCTCCCCTTCTGGGGAGCGTACTGGCCCAAGGCCTCCAGGGCGCGCTGCAGCTCCGTCAGGCCGTTTTTAGCCTCTGCCAGGGCGGAGGCCTCCTGGTGCAGCAGTGCGGCGTAGGACTCGTCGGCCAGATACTCCGTCGGTTCCCGGAGCTCCACACAGCCTACATGAAGCAGACTCGACAGCAGCGCGTCCCTGTCCTTAGCGAGAGCGATGAGCCGGATCCGTTTCATTTTGACAATGGCCATTAACTCTCTACCACCCTTCCTAAGATCGCCTGCGCCGCTTTGTCCATGCGCGTGCGCGCGTCCTTCTTGAGCTTTTCGCAGTCTTTCTCTGCCTGGGCCAGGATTTCCTTCCGCCGCTCCTCCGCCTGGCCCTCCGCCTGCTTCATGGCGGCAGCGGCAGCGGCGGCAGCCTTCTCCTTGCCCTGCTGCAAAAGGGCGCGGCCTTCCCGTTCGGCGTCAGCAACCAGCTTCTGCGCCTGGGCCTTTGCGTCGGCCTTGGAACGTTCCATGCCTTCTTCCACCGCACGGATTTTGCTGATGGCTTCCAGTGACATTCTCTCACCCCTTTTCACGTTATTATTCCCCGCCCGGGCCTGCCGGGCATATGGGGTTCGCAGCCTGCACAGCAGATTTTGCTGATAGCAAGTGCGCATATCATTATAGCATATTTCTCCTACGCATACCAGTATTTTTTTAGCAGATTTGGCGGTTTTTACATATCCCATAAAATGGTGCGCCCACCCGGCTTCTCTTTGTCGCTTTTGTCCACTCCACCCCTCCCACAGCATGGCAGCCCCCCTTGCAACACCAGGTGTATTGCAAGGGGGGCTGCCAACCGGGAGGGGCCTTTAGTCCGGCCATCCCTTCCGCCAGCGATCCTCCGCCTCCAGCTGCTTCTGGGCCTCCTGGGGGGAGATGCCCTGGGCAATCATGGGGTAGAGGTTTTCCATCCCGTTGGTGCGCTGAACCTCATAGGTGCCGTATTTGTTGATGACGTCGTCGTCACCCTCCGGCCAGCCCGGCTTCCGCTCAGGCGGCAGGCTCTTGTGGTCTTTCATGAACAATCACCTCCGGGGTTAGTATGCCCCGGAGGTGATTATTTGTTGTATATCGTTGGGGGGCACGGAAACAGCAGCGGGTTTACAGAACCGCCCGGATGCCCTCTGCAATCTGCGGGGCAGTGAGGCCGTATTCCTCCAGGACAGCCTTGGCCTTGCCGGACTGGCCAAAACGGTCCTGCACGCCGATCTTTTTAAACGCGCAGTCCACCTTGCCCATCAGGGCGTCCGCCACTGCATCGCCCAAGCCGCCAATGACACTGTGCTCCTCCACCGTGACCACCCTGCCGCACTTGCGGGCGTAGGCGGCGACGCACTCTGCGTCCAGGGGCTTGATGGTATGGATATTGATGACGGCTGCGCTGACGCCCTGGGCTTCCAGGAGCTTTGCAGCCGCCAGGGACTCACTGACCATCAGGCCCGTAGCAAATACCGCCACATCGCCCCCCTCCCGCAGCACGTTGGCCTTGCCAACCGTAAAGGGCTGCTCCTCCTCGAAGACAGGGCTGGCCAGCCGGGCCAGGCGCAGGTACACCGGCCCATCCAGTTCGGCGGCGGCAAACACAGCCCGGCGGGTCTCGTTGGCGTCGGCGGGGCAGATGACGGTCATGCCGGGGATGGCCCGCATCAGGGCCAGGTCCTCCACGCACTGGTGGCTGCCGCCGTCCTCACCCACAGAGACGCCGGCGTGGCTCATCGCCAGCTTTACATTCAGATGGGGATAGGCCACGGAATTACGCACCTGCTCATAGGCCCGGCCTGCGCCGAACATGGCGAAGGTGGAGCAGAAGGGTACCAGCCCCATGGCTGCCATCCCCGCGGCCATGCCTACCATGTTGGCCTCCGCGATGCCCGCGTTAAAGTGGCGGTCAGGATAGGCGTTTTTGAAGGTGATGGTCATGGTGGCGTGGGCCAGGTCTGCGTCCAGCACCACAATTTTGTCGTTTACGGCCCCCAGCTCCGCCAGGGCCTCGCCATAGGCGGCTCTTGTTGCTTTATCACTCATGGTATCAGCCCTCCAATTCCTGTAATGCCTGCTGGCGCTGCCCCTCGTCGGGCGCCTTGCCGTGCCAGCCCACCTGGTTCTCCATATAGGAGACGCCCTTGCCCTTGCAGGTGTGGGCCAGGATGGCCTTGGGGCGGCCCTCCGCAGCGGGCTCGCCCAGCGCTGCCAGCACCTGCTCCAGGTCATTCCCATCAGCCACCTCGAGGGTCTGGAAGCCAAAGGCCCGCAGCTTGGCTGCCAGGTCGCCCAGGCCCATAACCTCGTCATTGCTGCCGTCAATTTGCAGGCCATTGTTGTCGATCACCACAGTCAGGTTGTCCAGCTTGTAGTGGCTGGCCGCCATGAAGGCCTCCCATACCTGGCCCTCCTGGCACTCCCCGTCGCCCAGGACTGTGTAGACCTTCACATCCCGCCCCTGGTGCTTGGCGGCCAGGGCCATGCCCACCGCGATGGAGATCCCCTGGCCCAGGGAGCCGGTGGAGGCGTCCACGCCGGGGACCTTCTTCATATCCGGGTGGCCCTGGAGCATCCCGTGGAGCTGGCGGAAGCTCTCAAAGGCCGACTTGTCAAAGTAGCCCAGCTCCGCCAGCACGCCGTAATAGCAGGGGGCGGCATGGCCCTTGCTCAAGACGAAGCGGTCCCGGCCCGGGTCCTGGGGGTTCTTGGGGTCGATGCGCATCTGCGTGCAGAAAATGGCGCTCGTCAGCTCCACGGCGGACAGGGATCCGCCGGGATGGCCGCTGCCCGCGTTGGCCGTCATATTGATGATATCCCGGCGGACGGCGGTGCAGAAGCTTTTCAGTTCCGCTGTGTTCATGGTTGGTCGTACCTCCCGTATTGTAATACCTGTCCCTTAGGATACTCCGATTATGCGGTAAAGTCAATTCTTCTCGAAAAAGCTCCCGGTTCAGGTTAGGCCATTCAAGGCCGCTTCGCAGGATTGCCAGGTTTATACCGGCGCAGCAGCCCTGTCAACCGTTATCCGTATCAATCGCCCAGATATTCTATCAGCTTTTGGGCATATTCCATCATATATTGTAAGATCGGTTCATAGCAGAGCATAGCTGTCGAGGCCATTCCATGGATAAAGAGGATAGAAGCCTTGTTTTTGGACAGAAAAGTTAAAAAATTCATAACTTTCCAATCCCGGTCAGTGGCGCGTGACCTCCCCGGTGGCGCAGTTGACGAAGTAGACATAGGTGTCTGTCTCCACCCGCCACATAGGCAGCAGGCGGGGGGCAGCCCCGCCCTGCAATTCATAGACGCACCGCACATCCGTCACCTCGCTGCATACCACGCCGGCGGTGTTCCGGTAGTCCAGGAACCGGACCAGGGCGGTGACGCAGTTCATCCGCTCGGCGGGCTCCGGGATGGCGTCCTCCAGGCTCACATGCGCGCCGTTGACAGAGGCCAGAACCCCCCGTTCAAAGCGCAGCGTCAGGCTGCACCCGGCAACCGGCACACCTGACACCTGCTGGACAGCAGTGACGCTGCCGGTGCGGTTCTGGATCTGGACCTGGAGGTCTGCGTAACCAAACTGCTGGCAGAAGCTCTGGCAGAAGGCTGTGATGTCATCCACTGCCAGCGTCAGACGGCTGCCGTCAAAGCTGCCCCCCGCCCGGAAGTGGAGCGCGCCGTATTCGCTCTCGTAGCTGTAGATGCCGCCGCCCTGGCTGGCCTGCTCTGCCGCCCCGCCCAAGAGGAAAGCGGCAATGGCCTGCTCCGTCTCCTCCCGGCGGGAGAGGGAGAGCGGCGTGAGGGTGGGCTGGTCCAGATCAATCTGGCTGCCCAGCTTCAGCTGGTTAGCTGCGTAGAGGGCATCCAGCTGCCCGGCCGTGTCCGTCTCTGCCCGCATGGCCTGGAGGTGCTGGTAGCCCAGCAGGAGCAGGAGGCAGCCGTTGAACAGCAGCAGGATCAGGATCGCAATATTTTTCAGCCGGTAGGTTTCCAAAGAGCTGTCCCCTCCTTTCCCGGGAAATCAACACACGCCCTCAGCCCGCCAGCCAGTGGGCGGCCAGGGGCCCGGCCCCCCCATCCACATAGCCGATGGACAGCCCCGCCTCTGGGTAGAGGGAGGCAATGGCCCGTGCCATGGCAGAGGGCAGCAGGGGGGATGCGTCCTCCGTGGCCGGATAAGCCCGGCAGCGGTAGGTGAAAGCGGTGATGGCCGTGCCGCTGATGGTCACAGAGAGGGCATCCCTCTCATCGGAGAAGAAGACGGGGATTGTCCCGGCATGGTAGCCGAAGCGTACTGTGCAGCCCCCCTCCGCCGTCTCCACCGCCCGCAGGTACAGCGGTGCCGCGCCGGTCCCCTCAGTCAGCGCCCCGGCCAGGCGCCAGGCAGCGGACAGGCACTCCGGCATAGTAGGCGCCTCCCCGGCGGCAGACACCCGATAGAGGGGGGAGGCGGCCTCGCCCCGGCTGGTGAAGCTCACCGCGCCGTCGGGGCTGACCCGCAGGGTGCGGGGGGATTCCTCCACCACCTCCGTACCGCTGCTCTCCGTGTAGCGGAAAAGGGGATGGGCATTGAAGTCCAGGGCAGTGAGCAGGTTGTACACCGAGTAGGCGGCGGGCAGCTCCGTCTGGACCACAGGCGCCTCCGGAGACTCCGCCACCAGGACTGTATAGGGGTTCAACGGGGCATAGTTGGTCTCATAGGCAAAGCGGCTGTCATTGGAGGCCTGGCTGTCGCAGGCCGCACGCACCGCAGAGGCAGGCAGGGCAGTGCTGTAGCGGAAGATCTCCCCCGTCCCGCTGCGCAGGTAGAGCAGGGCAGTTTCCTCCTGCTCGGTGGTCAGGGCCATGGAGCGGACCTCCCGGCTGAACCCCGCACTCTCCCCCAGCCAGGCGGCCACTGCCTCCAGGGGGAGCTCGGTGGTGAGATCCAGGTACAGGCAGGGGGAGTCCAGGGCGCTGCGCAGCGTCTGCTCTGCGGCGGCCCCCGTCTCGCTGGCGGAGCCCAATGCCTCCTGGAACAGGGGGATGACCTGCTCCAGCAGGGGGTCGTCCCCGGGGACATAGAGCCGGCCATAGCGGCCATATTCGATGTCCCCCGTCACCATGACATGGACAGAGGGGAACATATCCGCCAGGGCAGTAGATTGGGTGTGGCCGCCGCCCGCCGGATGGGTAGCCAGCAGGCTCTGGACCTGGTCGGCCCAGCTGATATGGAACAGCGGCATACTCCCCAGCAGGAAGAGGGCTGACAGGCTCAGCAGGGCCAGCGCCATGTTCTGAAGGGCGCTGCGCAGGCGTTTATTCTGCATGGGTCCCCTCCCTGGCCTGGCGGATGGGCAGGACAATGCGCACCGTAGTGCCGGGCCCCTCGTGGCTGGCCAGGCCGATAGTGCCGTGATGGCGCAAAACGATCTCCCGGGCAATGGAGAGGCCCAGGCCCGTGCCGCCGCTCTCCCGGCTGCGGGCTTTGTCCACCCGGTAGAAGCGGTCGAAGATCCGCTCCCGGTCCTGGGCAGGGATGCCGATACCGGTGTCAGAGACCTCGATCCACACATTTTTGCCGGAGACGCCGGCGTCCACAGTGATGGTGCCGCCATCGGGGGTGTACTTGATGGAATTGCCCACCACGTTCATCATCACCTGCTCCAGGCGGCTGCGGTCGCCCATCATAAGGGGCAGGGGGGAGGTGAAATCCCGCACCAGGGTGTGGCCCCGGCGCTGGGCCTCCAGCTCCACAGCCCGGCAGACAGACTCAATGGCCTCCAGCAGGGGGAAGCGGACCATTTTGATCTCTGCCCGGCCTGAATCCAGGCGGCTGAGGGTCAGCAGATCCTGGACGATGCGGGTCATGCGGTCGGTCTCGCTGATGATGATATCCAGGAAACTGTTGGTCATGTCCCGGGGGATATCCTCACTGTCCCGGAGGGTCTCAGCGTAGCTGCGCACATTGGTCAGGGGGGTGCGCAGCTCGTGGGAGACGTTGGCGACGAACTCCTTGCGCATCTCCTCGTTTTTCCGCTGGGCAGTGACCTCATGGAGCACGGCCATCGCGCCGCCGTCCTCCCCGTCGGAGACAGGGGCGAGGTACAGCTCCAGGATCCGCCCGCCCACTGTCAGCTCACCGGATACGGAGTTGGGCCGCTGGAGGCTCATCACCTTCCGGAAGGGGAACTGCTGGCCGAAGAGGGCGTCATAGTCGTAGAAGGCCACCTCCCGGCCCAGCATC
>CAJUAC010000075.1 GCA_910583885.1 uncultured Oscillospiraceae bacterium
AGGACAAGGGCGGTTATAGACCTCCGGCCCGCTTTAATCAGGACGAGATACCAGCCGACCATGCCCCGGCAATGCAGGCGGTAGTGGCCGCGTTGGTTGGATTGTCGGAGCCGTGGAAGGCCGTTCAGGTGTGGGCGAGACTGAAAGAGTTTTATGCGCCGGAAGAGGATGATCCTGTGCGAACGGTGGCAACCGTGGATTTGACCGTTGAGGCCGTCAACCCGCAGGGCGGCCGGAGGGTGTTCACTTCCCGCGATTACCCGGTTTTTGTCCTCACGGACCCCGCTGCCGTGGAGTTTTTCAGGTTTTTCACGACCAGCAATCTTTGACTGATTATGGACGCCTATCGTTCGCAAGATACAGTGATCTACCGCCCAATCGGAGACGATGCCCCGGAGGCGGTGGCCTTGTGCAGTTACGGGGATGTGATGCCGTCCCTGGTAACTGTGGTTCCCTCCGTCCAGGTGCAGCGCGAGGCCGTTATCGGCAGCCGCTGGATGCACCAGGCGGCACGCGGCAATGCCGGGTTGCAGATGTCTTTTTCCCTGGCGCGGGCTTTCAGCACTTACGCCGCCGTCAGGGCATGGGGATTGGACATAGCGGAATTGCTGGCGCTGTACCCGGAGGGCATGGTCACCTGGATGACCGCCTATCATGCCGGCATCCCGCAGCGTACGCGGGAATACCACGCCACCCTTGACCATGTGCAGCCTTTGCCGCCGACCAATGATCAGCGATATGGAGCCGCAGCGTTTTGGGGTGTGCTGGAAATTCAACTTTTTTTAACAGGAGACATTGATTGACCTATGAATTATGACGTAAGCATCAGCATTGGCACGACAGCGAATTTGAGCGGATTGAACAAGGCGCAGCAGGCCGTGGACGGTCTGGCCAAAGCTGCCGGCAAGGTTCCCGACAGCTTGCTGTCCGGGGGTGTGGGGGGAGCAACGGCCACGCCTGTTTATACAGGCAACGCATCCTCCAATGGCGGCATGTCCTGGCGGCTGGAAGGAGCGGCCGAGCTGACCGGGGCCATTAAGAAGGTGGACAAGACGATCGGCACCACCGCCCAAGGGTTAAAGACCAATTCTTCTTGGCTATCCCGCAGCATCAATACCATGACGGCGTTGCCCGGCAAGCTTAGGGGATGGGTTGACCAGCAGATGGACGACTGGCGCAAATTTGATGGAGGGCTGCAAAACCTCAAAAATGTTGCCCAGCTTGGTCGTGAATGGTGGGACTATGGCTGGAAAGCCGGTCAAATGTTGTCCGATGCGTTTGGTGTGGGCGTGAATAAAATCCAGTCCCATATGACTACGGCCCTGGATGCAGCCAAAACCAAAATGGCCGCTTGGCAGGCTTCTCTTTCTGAAACTCTCTCCCGCCAGAAAGAGGAAAAATGGCTGAAGAAGGAAGAAGCCGGCGTCAAGCAGATCAATGCGGCCTATGAAGCCCGCAGGAAAGTGATTGAAGACCTGGACCGCAAGGCCCAGGCGCGGCTGGATTTGCAGAACAAGCTATTGCAGATCGAAACCGAGAAGAACCGCAGCATCATCCGGCAGCGGCAACTCAGAGGGGACATTTCCGATGCCCAAGCACGCGACGAACTGGCCAAGCTGGACGCCAAGGATGCCGAAGACCGCCGCCGCATGGAACAGCAGCAGGCGGAACAAGCCCTCAAGACCGCCCAGCAGCTGGCCGAAGCTAAGGAAGAACAGGCGCGCCGTCTCCGGGAATTCCAGCGGATGCCGAATAAGGCCGATGTGGAAAACTTAAGCAAAGAAGACTTGTTCGGGCAAGTGGATGATCTCAAGACAGCAGAAGCCGCCCTCCGGGAATGGCAACGTATAGCGCAACGCAAAGCAGAGCTTGAAAAAGAGCTATCTAAATCCAATGGTAACATGATCATGGCGGCTGCGTTGCCCGTGGTTAACACGTCATTGATCGCCGCCCTGCATCAGAAAAAAGCTCAGGACGAAGAAAGCCTCAAGTCTGTGCTGGCCGAACAACAGGCCATGGCCGAACAGTACGGCATGCAGGGGAAGGATTTTGGACAGGTAGCAGCCCTGCTGGTCAGGCGATCCCAAGAGGCCCGCGCCACCCTGGACAAGTCCATGGATCTGATCAAGGGCACGGGGCTGGTGGGAGATTTGCGCGGCAAGTCCGGGGATGCGGTTTATCTGGAATACGCACGAGTGCTGGATGTAGTGAAGAATTTCTTAACGCATAATGTAACGGATATAGAAAACGCTCTCAAGGAATCCGCCGCCGCCCAGGAAGACGTTGACCGGGCCACGGAACGCCTGCGTGATTTGCTGGCTCTGCACGCCGCCCAGCGCGCGGCCGAGGCCCAGGTGACCGCCGAAACGGACAAGACTAACGCCCGGCAGGACGACCGGCAGCATGCGGCGACATTGGCCGACGGCATGGCGGATCGTCTGGCCAGGGCCGCCGAGGCCCGGCACAAGGAGGCCGAACGGCAATCCAAAGCTGCCGAAGATGCCAAAACGCGGCTGGGGTATGCGGTGGACAGCCTGAACCGCTATGCAGAAAAGTACGAGGACAAGCCGATGGCCGGACAAATTGAGCGGATCTTACAGGCCATTACCAAGCTACAGGGGAAACCCGTCAACGACCGGACCAAAGAAGAAGAGCAGGAATTAGTCAGTCTGCGGAAACTGATTGCTCTGATAAAAGACACGGGAAAATATGACGGTGTAGTTAAGGCGGCAACCGCGGCCCTGGATAACATGGATGCTGCGCTGGCGGCGGAGAAAAAACGGAAGGAAGCAGAAGCCAAGGCCAAAACCCTGGAAGAACGATCCCGCAAATTGGCCGACCTGGACGGACAGATGGACCGTAAGAATAAGGAGGTTCTCACCCTGGATGACTGGCTGGACAAAGAACGCGGACGGATCACCGGGCGCATGGGCGAGCTGGGGCGCTCGGACATGTCCGGGCGCCTCCCGGAAGTGGAGGCTCTGGTGCGCAAGGTTTTGTCCGACCAGGGTGACGGCGGCAAGGGAATTTCACGCCGTGAATCCGGCGAACTCGCCAGGATGCTGCGGCAGATGGAAGCCATTTCCCCCCGTGACAGCACGCCGGAACTGGAAGCGGCCATGTCCCTGATCCGGGACATGCTGACCAGCTACAGAACTACGTCGGCCAACCAGGCCAGGACCTTGGCGGAACTCAACAAGCTGCGCCAGGAAGTGGCCCGCATCAAGAGTCAATCACAATTTGGACCGCGCAGATGAAGACTGTTGAACTTACGGACAAAGCCCTGGAAGACGCGTCTTACAGCTGGCAGAATTTTACTCCGATGTGCGTTTCCTGGCGGCAGATAATCCGCCGCAACGATGAGCCGCCTCCCTATCTATATAAAGAGCCGGCGCGCATTGTCTGGCACGGCTCCACCATCATGGAAGGAACAGTCCGGCGCTGTCGTCCCTCCTTTTCCGGCAACAGTTGGGCGTGGCAAATAGATGTGCATGACATCCTCAAACCGCTGGAAGGGACGCTTTGCTTTAACGCCTCCGGCAGCCTGAAAGGCGCTCTGTATGCCGCTGTGGAGGGCGGCAGCGGTGCGGATGCTCCGTGCAAAGTGTCTATTGCCGGGACGCTGAACCGCATCCTGAAAGATGCCCGTAAGCATGGATTGCTGGGGGCGGATGTAGGAATTCAGGTGGACGTTTCCCCCGCGGCCTGGGTGTGGAACACGGCCCTGGCATGCGATACTTACGCGGGCGTGTTGCGCAAGCTGCTGGGGGCACGCCCCGGCATGGTGTGCTGGGTTGATTATTCCGGTTCTTCTCCCGTGATCAGGGTTGTGGATGGTGCCGTCCTTCCTGCGGTCACGCTGGATCGCGCCGGGGATTTGCTGACGGCCATCGATTTGGACCCGCGCCATGACCTGGTTCCCCCTGCGGTGGGCGCGGTGCTGACGGCCGGGAACATGGCCCGTCAATCCCAGGTTTGGCCGTGCGGGGCTTCCCTGCGCCAGGAGGGATGCGTAACCGTGCAGCTGGCCATGCCCGGAACCACACCGGAAACGGAAGACGAACCGCCCAGCTCCGAATCTCCCATCTGGTCTTTCTTAAAGCCCGAGATACTGGTGCTTGGAGACAAGCTGCCCACCGGACCTGATGACGCGGCCGAGTGGTGGCAGGGGAAAGTTCCCAAGCTGGCGGAAGTTCCGGGGGCGCGTTTCGGGGCTGTGAAGAAAACCGTTCTGAAAAACAAGGCCAGCGACGCCAGCAATTACAGCACGGCGGAAAGCGCCCAGGTTTATGAGTTGATCAAAGGGGATTTGTCGCCGGCATGCAAACTGATCAAGTGGTGTTATGTATCACTGACGCAGGAAGTTTATATCACAGTGCCGCCCCGTCCGGGGTTTGAATTGCTTTTTGGCAAGCAGAAGATCGTGAACGGCCAGAAACGCTGGTACAGCAAACTGACATGGAGGGGGCGCACGGTCAACACTCCCAGGCGTTGGTACAGGGCCGACAAGTCCGGGACAACGGGGCCGGAAGATGGTTCCTCAATACCGGACAAGCCGGACACAGGAGGGACAGAGCAGGAATGGCCGGATTATACCGGTGTCCTGCGGGATTATTATGAGATTACCCGGCAGCTTCCCTGGGAGGGGACGTTGCAGTCATTGCGTGCCTTGTCTCCTGCCGGGCTGGTAGGCCGTCAATTATCCATTACAGGCGGCCGCGCGGAATGGGTGGATATGTCCACTGTGGTGCAAGGGGTAAACGTAGATTTAGCCGGTAACAGAACGTCTATTAACACAGGGGTGCCGGCGCATTTATCGTTGCAGGATATGATGGACCGCGCCAAGTCCCTGCAATCCGGCCAGGATGATCTGGACCAGGATGACCAGCAGGACAACCCGGTCCAGACTCTCCAATATGACGATGATGCCCGTAAATCTCCGGAGGCTCCCACTTTCGGGCCGGAAGGGGAAGTCGTCTGGACCGAGGCGCCCGACCGTCCAGCGGGTTTTGGGTTCCAGGTTGTCCTGGATTGGGATGACGATAATACCACCGTCACCGGCTATCGGCTGCGGCCGGGCCTGCTGCTGCTCAACGGGACGACGTTCTGCAACGCCGCCCCGGAACCTACCGAGGGAGACTGGTACAAGGGGTCCGTCACCAGCGGGGAAATTTGGCTCAATGTGCGGTTCAGCGGCAAAGGGAAGTACCAGGGCAGCACGGTAGCGTATTCACAAGGGCCTGTCAGTCCTCTTCGTCTCCAGCCGGAGGAACCGGACGGGGAAGAGTTTTATTACTCCTTCCACCTGGCCACCATTACAGCCGATCATGAAGTCATCCAGTATGCACTGGGTTCCATCCAGATTCCCGTTCATGGCGGTTCCAATTATCCCTACGGCCCGGCCTAAAATATAGAACAACGATGATCAGAATTACCATTTTAACTTTTAGTCGTGATGCGGCGCTGTCCCTGGCGGCGTTGCATTGCGTGCGCCGGCGTTTGCCGGATGCCGCCGTGACGGTGGCCGATGATGGGCACGATCCGGTCACAGCAGAGGTGGCCGCCCAAATGCAAGCCCTGGGCGCCAGGTTTGTGCAGACGGATTTTCCGCGGCGCGGCAACCTCAACGGCAGTTCCTGCGTGCGTGGCATCCTGGAAACATTGCTGGACGGCACAGCCGATGACGATGTAGCCATCAAGCTGGATGCCGACACGGCATTGCGTTCTGACGGACCTGTGCGCCGGATGCTGGCAGCGGGCGCAGAGGGCTTCGGCGGCTACTGCGACGGACGGATCATGTGCGGCCTGTGTTACGGGTTCACGGGTTCCGCGTTGCGCCGCATGCTGGCGGTTCTAGATCGGCTGCCCATTGGGGGAGATGATCCGGAGGATATAGCAACGGGACGCCTGGCCATGGCCGCAGGGGTTCCTCTTCACATAGAGCGGCCCTGGGCGGCATCACGACCGGAGGGACGCTGGGCCGCCTACCGTTGGCCAACGATGCCGGCAGTAGCCAAATATGACCGGCTGGACGTGGTGACGCTGAGCACTCTTCACATGCCCCGGCAGCAGATGGACGCAGCAGAGTTCATTCGCGTATTTGACGAGTTGGCCGCCAGGAACGTGATCGGGGAGTAGGGGGGCCAGTTCAAGCCGTTTTCAAGGGAGGGGCAACCAGGTTGCAATGGGGATGCAACGGGGTGGCGTTCAAAGGTGAATTCGCCATCTTTCTGTCAATTTTCACCATATTCGCCGTCACGTTACATCTCATGGGAGTTTCAATTCACGCACCCGTGAGGGTGCGACCTGATTAGCTGTTTTTTGGGTAAAATCGAAATTGTTTCAATTCACGCACCCGTGAGGGTGCGACCCTTGTCGGACGTGGATTTCAGGAGATAGGTACGGTTTCAATTCACGCACCCGTGAGGGTGCGACATGCGGGTGTAACGCGCCAAGACATCTGATAGAACTACGACAAGTATCTTATATAACTTGTCAAATTGACTGCTCCGTGCAGGGGGTCTGCATCGACTCTGCCTCCCCCTTACAAGCGGCCAGCAGGTCTCCCCAGTCCACTGCCTCGTCGTCCTCCCTGGCCACTCCCTCCCGGAGCATCCTCTCCCTGGCGTCGGCCAGCAGGTGCATCACTCTGGCCCGTTCGCTGGCGGGTTGGTTGGACATGCGGGGGCTGCCGGTAATCACCACGGCAAACCTGGCCGCGTAACTCTCGGCGCTTACCGTGCGGCTGGGCCAGCACCAGGCCGTCCATACACTCCACGGGGAACGTTTGCGCCATGGCTCATCAATGCGGCACAATGTTGCCGGAACCCTGGCCAACACCTCCCGTCCAATCGTCCAATCTTCCGGAGCGCGGTCATCCAGGAGCGTCCAATCCATCTCCCGATAAAGACGTCTGGCTATCCAGCCTCTCAATGCGTACAAACACCCGAATACCCGCCAGTCTCCATTGACAAAATCTCCGGAGGTATACATCTGGCACCAGGGGCGCTGCTCCATCCAGCGCAGCCAGCCGCCATCCAGCAGAGCCGTATCACAGTCGACCTTGACCAGGATGTCGTCATCCTCCGCCTCCCGGCACATCTCGGAAAGCATGCCCCGGATGCAGTCAGGCCCGCGCAGGTTGCCGTGGCGCTCCCAGGAGGACTGCACATACTCCGCTCCCATGCTCCGGAGAGCCACCGCCGTCTCCTCCCGTACCGGGCTGGACGCATCGTCCACCACCGTCACGCTGGCACAGGGCACGGCCATCCGGGCGCACCGCACGCAAGCCACCGCCTCAGCGGCGTCTCCGGAATACGAAAAAATAAAGATTCTGATCATACTATTATATATAGGGTAAAATTTAGATGGCGGGGCCGTATGGATAAAAAGTGCCGTGATTAAGCGGAATCTGGATGGTGCCCAGCATGTGCTGGTAAACCTCCTTGTCCTGCACCGTCGCAATGTGGAATGAATAGGAAAACTCTTCCGACTCGTCTGCCAACTCGTCCGAGAGTATGAGAGGGTTGACCGTGCCCTGCTCATACATGATCGACGTGCCGGTCAGTTTCCCCTTGCCGTTGAATTTGACGTCCAGCCAAATTTCCCCTCCCGTGAATCCCTCCTTGGTGAACCAGCCGGAGGTGTCGTCTCCGGGAGTCTGTCCAATGTACACTCCCTGGAGCATCAGCTTGCCGCGCCGCATCCGGAAGCCGGTAACCTCGGTGTTATCGTCATTCCAGTCCAGCTCCACCTGCAAATCATAGATGGGAGGCTTGTCGGGAGCCTCCGTCCAGATCATCTCCCCTGCCGGTCCCAGGGTCGGAGCGTCCGGGGACTTGTATGCCTCATCGTCATATTGCAGGGTCAGCATAGGATTGTCCTGCTGCTGGTCCTGATCCAGAGTCTCCTGGCCGGATGCCAGCTGTTGAATGCGGTCCACCATATCCTGGAGGGACAGATGCGCCGGAACTCCGGTGTTGATACTGGTGGACTCTCCGGCCATATCAACGGCCACCCCCTGCACGACGGTGGCCATATCCCGGTACTCCTGTCGCGCTCCGGTAATGGACAGGCGGCAACCGGCCAGAGTGGCAGGAGACAATGCCCGCAGGGAGTTGACGCGGCCCTCCCAGGGCGTGGAGCGGGTGATCTCATAATAATCCCGGAGGATGGAGGAGTAGTCGGGCCAATCCGTGGAGGAGGACGGCGGAGCGCCTCCGCCGCTGGAAGGGGGATTGCTGCCGTCATCCCCTCCGGATTCTCCGGACTTGCTGGCCCGGTAGCGCATGCGGCTCTTGTTGATGGTGCGTCCCTGCCAGCGCAGCCAGTTGTACCAGCGCGTCTTGCCGTCCACCTGTTTGGTGTGCGGGAACAGCATCTCGCACCCCCTGGGAGGCCGGGTGTCCGTGTACAGGTACTGTTTCAGCTCCACGTAGCACCACTTGATTGTCTTGCAGACCTCGCTCAACTGGCCGCTTACATGCTCATAGGCCTGCGCCGACTCCGCCGTGGAATAATTGCTCATGTCGGTGCCGTCCACGCCGGCCACAACAGATTTTTTAATGGCTCCCAGCTGCAGTCCCGAAACGGATGACAGCTGGGATACCTTGCTGAACCACCATTTCCTGGCGTTTGAATCCGTACCGGCCGGCAGTTTGACGCCGCGCACCTCGACAATCGGCTTGGTAAAATCCCAGACGGGAGACTCGCTGCCGACGGGAGACTCATCATCCGTCGATGATGTAGATGACATGGCCACCTGGGTAGTGACGCATCCCTCCTGGCGCAGGCTGGCCCCCCTGGGCCAGACCTGGGACCGGCAAGCCTGCCGTCCGGCCGTCAGGACGACGCCCACGGCCGGGGGCACCAGATCCGGCCGTGGAGAAAGCGAGATGGAAGAGAGGCAGTCTTGCGCCCGGTCCAGCGTGACCACGGGCAACCCGGCCCCGTCGGCCACCCTGATCACAGGGGAAGAGCCGGAGTAATCGACCCAGCATACCATGCCGGGACGGCCCGCCAGCAGCTTGCGGAGCACTCCGGCATACATGTCGCAGCCAAGCGCCGTGTCCCACATCCATGCCGAGGGAGACACGGTCACATCAATACCGACTCCGGCGGGGAGGAGTCCGTACTTGCGGGCATCCTCCAGCGCCCACCGCACCGTGCCGGCAATCTTGATTTTACGCGGAGCGTCCGCGCCGCTGCCGCCGCTGACCTCGGTATAGGCGGATACGCCGCCTCTCAACGTACCCCCAGGGTTGAAACACAAGGCCGCCTCCAAAGGCTGGAGGATATCGCAAGCCTCAATGGACCATCGCCAGGCGTCGCCGGACTGCTCCAGGGAACACTTGCGTATCGTGCCCTCCAGGATGGTCACGCCATCCCATACCACGCGCACCTCCTCCTTGTACGTATAGGGAGCCCCCTCATCCTGATCCCAGGACAGCTGCTGCCAGGTCACCCTGGCAGCGGTAAAGTTGCTCCACTCGTACTTGGCTCCCTTGATGGCCCGGTTTATCAGCTCTACAACTCTCATAGGGGGGATGTGATCATCAGCGTCCAAATCTGGCGCGGGACTGGAGAGTGGCCACCTCCCGCTCTATCTTGCTCAACCGCTCATTATGCTGGGAGGACTGCGAGGCTGATTGCTTGGCAATGGCGATAAACTGCTGCATGACGTCCAGGATGCTTCCGCTGGTATCTCCCTGGCCAAACATCTGCCGGGTAAACTCCCCGATCATAGAGCTGTAGTCCTGGCCTGCTGCAGGCTGGGGAGCGGGCTGCGGATGAGGTTGAGGAGACTGGGCACCGGCGCGGATCCGCGAACGCACCTCCTCCTCGGCGTCCAGATCGCGGCCCTCCGGAGTGACGCGCCGGGGCCTGGCCGGCTGCGGTCTGGACATGGCCGTCAGGATGCGGCCCAGCTCGCCCTGGACCAGCTCCCTGACCAGGGAGACGACACGCTGGCCGGCGGCATCGTCCGCGTTGATGCGCATGCTCAACGCCTCCAGCTGCCTGACGGTAGCATCATTGAGGACGCCGTACTTGGCTACGTCCTTGAGCATGGCCACGATTTTGGAGGCGGCTCCATCTTTGGGCAGGCTGGGGGTGATGTCGGCCAGGCTGTCCAGCTTGCCCTTGAACCGGCTTGCCTCCAGGTCCTTGCGCTCCAGTGGAGTAAGCAGGTTGCGCTCTCCGGAGGCGGCCCTGGAATATCCCTTGATCATGTCGTCCACCATCCACTTGACCTTGGCCTGCAGCTCCCTGGGCAGTCCCTTGAGAGCCTCGTCGCGCATTTGGGCCAGACGCGCGGAGTCCTGCTCGGACATATAGCCGGCATCGGCCATGTGCTGCCCTTCTTTCAGCAGGCGCTTGAGTCTGGGGGTCTCGCGGTCTTTGTAATCCTGCCCGGCAGTAAGCTGGTCGTAGTGCTCGCGCCAGCGATCCTGGACCTTTTTGCGCTGGCTGGCCAGCTCGGCGAGGTCTTTCTGACGGCGTTCGTCGGCGGCCACGGCGCTGGCCTGGTCGGCCTTGGCGGCGGCGATTGCCGCCTCCTTGGAGTTAATTTCCTTCTGGTACTGCAGGAGTTGCTGCTGGGTCGTGACGTTGGACTCGTCCAGTTTAAGCTGATCCTCAGCATTTTTAAGGCGTTCTTTCCGAGTTATTGTGCTGGTTTCGTGTTCCTTGATAGCATTAGAGATGTCCTCAGTCATCTGCATGCTACCGGCGTTATCAGCCGAGTACAGCTTGAGAGGATTACTGTTACGGTAGTAAGCCTCTATAACCTCTACCTTGGCGTCCGCATCGGCAATGTATTGGGCAAGGTCTTTATTCCGTTGGAGACGTTGCAGTGTCTCATCTATTTTATCCTGAGCCTCTTTGGCTATGCGTGGGTTACTGAGACCCTCGCTGGTGCGCAGGGATATGGCATCCCGCAGCTCTTGCTCAAGCTTTGTGATATTTTGCTCTCTCTGTGCAGTACGCTCCGGATTATGATAAGCCTCGGCATCCCTCTTGTATTGGCGGTACTCCTCTGGAGTCACACCCGCATAAGGAGACTTGGCCGCCTGCTCCTGCTCAGCCTTGATCTGGGCCACCTGTTTGGCCGTCTCGTCGCGGGCCTGGATGGCTGCATCCAGCATGATCTGCTGACGATCCTCGCGTGACTTGGCAGCGGATTTGGCCTCGGAGGCGTCCAGGTCAGCCATCAGGGCGGCAGCCGTTTCTTTGCTGATTTCCCCTCTGATCTCGCGGGTCTTGACAATGGTGCGCTGCAGTTCCAGCTCCTTCTGGCGGA
>CAJUAC010000076.1 GCA_910583885.1 uncultured Oscillospiraceae bacterium
AGATGACCCTCAGCTCCCTGTCCACCAGCGACTACCCGGAGCTGGTGGGCCTGTGCGACGGCCTGGAGGATTTCTGCACCCGGGGGCATATCAACCTGAGCCTGCCCTCCCTGCGGGCGGACAACTTCTCCATGGAGCTGATGCAGCGTCTCCAGCGGGGGCGGAAGGCGGGCCTCACCTTTGCCCCGGAGGCGGGCACCCAGCGCCTGCGGGACGCAATCAACAAGAACCTCACAGAGGAGGATTTGACGGAGAGCCTGCGCACCGCCTTTTCCGGCGGCTGGAACGCGGTGAAGCTCTACTTCATGCTGGGCCTGCCCACGGAGACGGATGAGGACGTGCTGGCCATTGCGGAGATGGCCCATCACGCCGTACACACCTGGCGGGAGTATGCCGCCAACAAGAACCGGGGGCTGCGCATCACTGTGTCCACCTCCTGGTTTGTACCCAAGCCCTTCACTGCCTTCCAGTGGGAGCCCCAGATTTCCCGGGAGGAGTATGAGCGGCGGGTGCGCCTGCTGCGGCAGGCCATCAACGCCAAGGCCGTCACCTACAACTGGCACGACGGGGACACCAGCTTCCTGGAGGCGGTGCTGGCCCGGGGCGACCGGCGGCTGGGCCGGGTGCTGGAAAAGGCATACCGCAAGGGGGCCAGGCTGGACGCCTGGTCAGACTGCTTTGACTTGAACCGCTGGCTGGAGGCCTTTGCGGAATGCGGGCTGGACCCGGCCTTCTACGCCAACCGGGAGCGGGGGCGGGAGGAGATCTTCCCCTGGAGCGTGATCTCCTGCTATGTCTCTGATGAGTACCTGTGGCGGCAGCGGGAGCTGTCCCGCCGGTCTGTGCCCACGCCGGACTGCCGCACCCAGTGCAGCGGCTGCGGGGCCAACGTGATAGAAGGGGGGGAGTGCAGCCATGGGTAAGCTTCGTCTGCTGTTTGCCAAGGAGGGGCGGGCGGTGTACATCTCCCACCTGGATCTCCTGCGCACCTTTCAGCGGGTATTCCTGCGCCAGGGCCTGGTGTTGCGCCACTCCCAGGGCTTCCATCCCCACCCGGTCCTCTCCTTTGCGTTGCCCCTGCCTGTGGGGCAGTCCAGCGTGTGTGAGCTGCTGGATTTTGAGGTGGCAGAGGAGCTGGAAGGCAGGGGCCTGCCGGAGGAGCTGAACCGCTTCATGCCCGAGGGGATCCGCGCCAGGGACTGCTATGTCCCCGTCTGGCCGGTCCGGGAGCTGGCGGCCCTCCAGTGCCAGGTGGATCTGCTCTATGACAGCGGCGTCCCGGACGGGGCGGCGGAGCAGGTGGGGGCGCTGTTTGCCAAGGAGAGCGTGGTCATCCAGAAGCGCACCAAGCGCAAGGCCATGGCGGATGTGGATATCCGCCCCATGCTCCAGTCCCTTACGCTGGCGGAGGAGCCGGGGCTGCTCCGCCTGGAAGCGGTGGTGGCCGCACAGAACCCCGGCCTGAACCCCGCGCTGCTGGCGGCGGCGGTAGGGGCGTATCTGCCGGGGCTGGCCCCGGATTTTGTCCAGGCCAGGCGGCTGGAACTGCTGGACGCCGGCGGCGGCGTATTCCGTTAACCCCCAGGCACGGCCAGGTTTTGCCGCATTGTTGGAAAAAAGTAGAAATCTTTCCCATATACTATCAGCAATTGTCTGCCGGCAGGGGCCCCTGCCGGTCCCGGCCGGGAACCCCGATCGGGATACATCCGTTCAACAACATCGTTGAGTTTCTCTGTCCGGGGAAGGAGGACACCGCACATGGAGACAGGAGCGCTGCACAACTGTATCATTGTCATCCCGGCGCTGGATCCGGGGCCCGAGCTGCCGGGCTATGTGGCAAGCCTGCTGGAGCTGGACGCAAAGGCCGTAGTGGTGGTTGACGACGGCAGCAGCAGCGACCACCAGCCCCCCTTCCAGGCCCTGGAGGGGCTGGAGGGCTGCACCCTGCTCCGCCATGAGAAGAACAGGGGCAAGGGCTGTGCGCTGAAGACCGCCTTCGCCTACATCCTGCAAAACAGCAGCTGGGCAGGGGCGGCGGTGGTCACGGCGGATGCCGACGGCCAGCACAGCGCCCAGGACGTGTGCGCGGTAGGCCGGGCGGCGCTGGAGGAGACGGAACGGCTGGTGCTGGGGGTGCGGGATCTGACCCTGCCCCAGGTACCGCCCCGCTCCAAGCTGGGCAACCGGCTGACCAGCTGGGCCTTCCACCTGCTCTATGGCGTGCGCCTGGCGGATACCCAGACCGGGCTGCGGGGCATCCCCTGGGGGATGATCGCCTGGTGCGGGGAGGTCAAGGGGGCGCGGTTTGAGTATGAGATGAACATGCTCATCCGGGCAGCCCGGGAGCACAGGGAGCTGCGGCAGGTGGTCATCCAGGTCATCTACTATAACAACAACGCAGGCAGCCATCTGCGCACGGTGCGGGACACCTGGCGGGTGTTCGTGGTGCTGGTATCCGGCCTGGGCTGGTATACGGTGTCTGCTGCGGCGTCCGCTGCGGCGGATGTGCTGGCGTTCTGGCTGTGCAGCGCGGTGGTCTTCCGCCCGCTGTCGGATCTGGCCTGCTACTGGTGGTCCACGCTGGCTGCCCGCGCCCTGTCCTCATCCCTCAACTATACCCTCAACCGGCGGTATGTCTTCGGTGCGCGGCCCCAGCGGCGGACAATCCTCCGGTATTACTGCCTGTGGGCCAGCCAGCTGATGTGTTCCTACCTGCTCCTGCTGGTGCTGGAGCGGCTGCTGCCGGGGATCTATCCGGCCGTAAACAAGGCCCTGGGGGATATCATCCTGGCAATATGCAGCTATCAGATCCAGATGCACTGGGTATTCCGGGAGGAGGATACTGGTGGAGAGAGGTAAACTATTTGCTATCACCCGCTTTTTCGTGCGCCCCTGGCTGGGCCGCTGGACAGTGGAGGTGGAGCCGCCGCAGAGGCCGGCGGTGTTTGTATGCAGCCACAGCAACCTGCATGGCCCCCTGGCCACCCAGTGCTGGCTGCCTTTCCCGACCCGCATATGGGTGTTCCACATGTTCCTGACAAAGGAGGGCTGCCGGGAGCAGTACCGGGACTACACCTTCTCCCAGCGGCTGGGGCTGCCCAAGCCCCTGGCTGCCGGGCTGGCCTGGGCGGTGTCCGGCTATGTCAGCGCGCTGCTGCAATCGATCCGCGCCATCCCGGTTTACCGGGGCATGGCGAAGCTGGGGGAGACCTTCCGGGAGACGGTGGCCGCCCTCCAGTCGGGGGACAGCGTGCTGATCTTCCCGGATGTGGACTACACCGACGAGTCGGACGGCATCGGGGAGATGTACGACGGCTTTTTGCTGCTGGACCGGCTCTGGCGCAGGGTGTCGGAGGAGCCGCTGGATTTTATCCCCCTGCGGCTGGACGCCGCCCGCCGCCGGCTGGCCGCTGGCAAGACGGTGAACTTTGACCGCTCCGCCGCCGGCCGGAAGCAGGAGATGGCCCGGGTGAAGGAGGCCCTGCGGGCGGAGATGAACCGGGAACTATAGGGAGGGGGCGCATGTGTGGCTGCGCGGCAGGGCCGGGTCCTGACGGGCCCCTTACTGGGAACGCCCCTGCGAGAGGGGCCTGGAGAAAGGATGCGGTATGCCCTTAAAGCTCCTGATCGCTGACGATGAAAAGGATATCACCGATATGCTGGCCAGCTACTTCCGCCGGGCCGGATACGAGGTCCTGGCTGCCTATGGCGGCCAGGAGGCGGTTGCCCTGTCTGCCAGGGGGCCGGACCTGATCCTGCTGGACGTGAGTATGCCGGATATGGACGGGCTGGAGGTTTGCCGCCGCATCCGGCGGGACGTCTCCTGCCCGATTCTGTTTTTGACCGCCCGGGTGGAGGACAGCGACAAGCTGCGGGGCTTTGCTGCCGGCGGGGATGAGTACATTGTCAAGCCCTTCTCCATCGACGTATTGGGGGCGCAGGTGGAGGCCCACCTGCGCCGGGACCGCCGCCGGGCGGTTCCCGCCAAGGTGCGCTTTGACGGGGATCTGGTCATCAACTACTCCGACCGGGCGGTCCGGTTGGGGGAGGAGGAGATCGCGCTGGCCAAAAAGGAGTTTGATATCCTCTCCTTCCTCTCCCAGAACCCGGGCCTGGTCTTTGACAAGGAGCGGATCTATGAGCAGGTGTGGGGCTTTGACAGCGAGGGTGACAGCTCCGTCGTGGCTGAGCACATCCGGCGCATCCGGGTGAAGCTGGCCGCTGCCGGGGCAAAGCCGTATATTGAGACGGTCTGGGGGTGCGGGTACCGTTGGAGCAAGTGAAGAAGAGGCGGCCCCTGCGGGACATGGGCCTGCTGCCGGCCTATGTCCTCTACACCCTGCTGGCGTTCACCATGGCCACCGTGCTGTGCATGGGCCTGGGCCAGGCGGTGGACGCCCTGCGGGGTGAGATTTATGACCGCTACCGCAGCATGGGGGAGGTATATACCATCTCCCTGGGGGATGGGCTGGACGTGCAGGACGGCCAAATCACCTATGGCGTGCTCTACGACAGCGAGGGGGATAGGACGGCCACCTTTTCCAAGGACAGGAGCGGTTTTTGCCTGGGGGAAGAGCCTGCCTGGGGAAATGTGCTCCAGGTGGTGCTGGTGCCGGATTACGCGGGGGAGGACCGGCTGGTTTTCCTGCTGCTGGGTGCGGTACAGCTGCTGCTGGTGCCGCTGTGCTACGGGAGCTGCACCATCCTGTGTGCCGCGCTCTTCTACCGCAGGCGGCTGGCCGGGGCGCTGCGCACGCTGGAGGATGCCGCCGCCCAAATCGCCGCCGGGCGGCTGGATTTTACAGTCTCCTATGGCCGGGACGATGAGATGGGGCGGCTGTGCGTCTCCTTTGAAACCATGCGCTCCGCCCTGCTGGACAACCAGCGCACGCTATGGCGGCAGATGGAGGAGCGGGGCCGGCTGAACGCCGCCTTTTCCCACGACCTGCGCACGCCCCTGACTGTGCTGAAGGGCCATGCTGGGATACTCCTGTCCAGCCTGCCAGGCGGGGAGCTGACCAACCAGGAGATTCTGGATGAGGTGCGGGTAATGGAGCTGCACATTGGGCGTCTGGAGGGGTACGTGGAGGCCATGGCCCGGCTGCGCCGCCTGGAGGACCTGGAGGTGCATCGGGAGCCGGTGGACAGCGGCCTGCTGCTGGCAGGGCTGCGGGATACGGCGGAGATCCTGCGCGAGGAAAAGTCGGTGTCCTGGTCGGTATACGGCGGCGGGGTGTGGCGGGTGGACCAGGAGGTGGTCAGCCAGGTCTGTGAGAACCTGCTGGCCAACGCCTTCCGGCACAGCCGGGCCCAGGTGGAGGTGACGGTATCCGCAGAGGAGGGCTCTCTGTGCGTGGTTGTCTCCGATGACGGCTATGGCTTCACCCGGCGGGCCCTGGAGAAGGCCACGGACCCCTTCTACCGGGAAAGCAGTGGCGGCCGGATGGGCATGGGCCTGCACATCTGTAAGCTCCTGTGTGAACGCCACGGCGGGGAGCTGTCCATCTGCAACAACGCCAAGGGCGGTGGTCTGGCCTGTGCGAGCTTCGCCATGGCGTGACCTTGTGGGGGACAGGCGCATATTTGCCAGATATCCTGTATTTTTCTTCATATGCTGTGTACTGCCTTGCCCTCCGGGGCTGCAACTATAAAGGGGGGACTTTGGAAAAAGTACCCATTTTTGTCTGGATTTAGGTACAATTCCTGCGTATTTATGCGGGATAGGGGGTGCGTTCCGCCCCGCCTTGAGGATGTGTACAGGCTAATAAAAACGAAAATTTATGCATAACAGTGTGGATGAAAGTTGTCCCTGGCAGCTGCCTTTTGCAGGGAGATAGCAGCTGGACGGCCCCCGGTTCCACAGGAAAACAGGGGGATATCCGGTAAATTGCACAAGGAAGGTTGGGAGGAAGGGATAGAATTTATCAAAACTTTGCATTGCATAAAAACACGGGATGATATAATATATATTCACAAATCCAACACAGTTCGTCTGAGGGAGGAACCTAGTGATGAGCAAGAAAGAGATTAAAAAGATTGTATTGGCCTATTCCGGAGGGTTGGATACCTCCATTATTATCCCCTGGCTGAAGGAGAACTATGGCAACCCGGAGATTGTGGCGGTGGCCGCCGACGTGGGGCAGGGCGACGAGCTGGAGGGCCTGGAGGAGAAGGCCATCAAGACCGGTGCGTCGAAGCTCTATATTGTGGACATGGTGGACGAAATGGTGGACGACGTGGTGATCCCCTCCATGATGATGGGCGCCAAGTACGAGGACTACCTGCTGGGCACGGCCTTTGCCCGTCCCATCATCGGCAAGCATCTGGTGGAGATCGCCAAGAAGGAGGGCGCGGATGCCATTGCCCACGGCTGCACCGGCAAGGGCAACGACCAGGTCCGCTTTGAGCTGGCCATCAAGCGCTTTGCCCCGGAGATGACCATCATCGCCCCCTGGCGGGAGTGGGACATCAAGGGCCGGGAAGAGGAGATCGACTACGCAGAGGCCCACAATGTGCCCCTGAAGATCAGCCGTGAGACCAACTACTCCAAGGATAAGAACCTGTGGCACCTGAGCCATGAGGGCCTGGATCTGGAGGATCCGGCCAACGAGCCGAAGTATGACGAGCCCGGTTTCCTGGAGATGGGCGTGTCCCCGGCGGCGGCCCCCGACCAGCCCACCTATGTGACGCTGGACTTTGTCAAGGGCGTTCCCGTGGCGATCGACGGGGAGAAGATGAAGGCCAGCGATATCATCCGTAAGCTCAACAAGCTGGGCGGGGACAACGGCATCGGCCTGCTGGACATTGTGGAAAACCGTCTAGTGGGGATGAAGGACCGCGGCGTCTACGAGACCCCCGGCGGCACCATCCTGTACCGCGCCCACGAGGTGCTGGAGATGATTACCCTGGACAAGGACACCAAGCACATGAAGAGCAAGCTGGCGGTGGACTTTGCCGACCTGGTGTACAACGGCAAGTGGTTCTCCACCCTGCGCGAGTGCCTCCAGGCCTTTGCGGTCAAGACCCAGGAGCATGTCACCGGCCAGGTGAAGCTCAAGCTCTACAAGGGCAATATGATCACCGCCTCCGTCACCTCCCCGGAGAGCCTGTACTCGGAGAAGCTGGTGACCTTTGAGGAGAGCGACTACAACCAGGACGACGCTACCGGCTTCATCAACCTCTGGGGCCTGCCCGATACGGTCCAGGCGCTGCGGGAGCAGGGGAAGCTGTAAGAGGGACATATCCTGTCCTTTGTGGACAAAGAACAGGGTCAAAAGAAAAACTTTTCCGCGAAACTTCGTTTCGCTTGGTATGGGTTGGGTTCCGGCCCGGCCTCTGCCCAAGCAAAACGAAGTTTTGCGCAGTTCTTTTTGATTCTTTTTCTTTCCAAGAAAAAGAATGACAACCGAGAGACGAGGATAACGACATGAAATTATGGGGCGGACGGTTCCGCAAAGAGACGGACGGCCTGGTCAACGACTTCAACGCGTCCATCCAGTTTGACGCGCGGCTGTACCGGGAGGATATCGAGGGGAGCCTGGCCCACGCGGAGATGCTGGCCAGCTGCGGCATCATCTCCCAGGAGGACCATGCGCAGATCAAGGCGGGCCTGGAGGGCATCCTGGCGGATGTGGAGGCGGGGAAGGTGGAGTTTACCGCCGCCAATGAGGACATCCATATGAATGTGGAGGCGCTGCTGACCGGACGCATCGGCGAGGCGGGCAAGCGCCTGCACACCGCCCGCAGCCGTAACGACCAGGTGGCTGTGGACCTGCGGCTCTACCTGCGCCGGGAGATCGGGGAGATTATGGAGCAGATCCTCTCGCTCCAGCAGGCGATCCTGGACCAGGCCCGGCAGCATCAGAATACGGTGATGCCCGGATACACCCACCTGCAGCGGGCGCAGCCCGTCTCCTTTGCCCAGCACCTGCTGGCCTATGGAGAGCAGCTGCGGCGGGATGTGACGCGCCTTGCGGACTGCAAGAAGCGGATGAATGTCTGCCCCCTGGGCAGCGGGGCCCTGGCGGGCACCACCTATCCCATTGACCGCCATCAGACCGCCCGCCTCCTGGGCTTTGACGGCCCCTGCTCCAACAGCCTGGACGGCGTGTCCGACCGGGACTATGCCCTGGAGCTGCTCAGTGACCTGTCCATCCTGATGATGCACCTGAGCCGCTTGGCGGAGGAGGTCATCCTCTGGTGCAGCTGGGAATTCAAATTCATTGAGCTGGACGATGCCTATTCCACAGGCAGCAGCATCATGCCGCAGAAGAAAAACCCGGATGTGGCAGAGCTGGTGCGGGGCAAGACAGGCCGGGTCTACGGCGACTTGATGGGCCTGCTGACCACCATGAAGGGCATCCCCCTGGCCTACAACAAGGACATGCAGGAGGACAAGGAGCCGGTATTCGATGCAGTGGATACTGTGAAGATGTGCCTGCCGGTGTTCACCGGGATGCTGGAGACGATGCGGGTTTTGCCGGAGAATATGCGGCGGGCCGCCGGCGGCGGGTTTATCAACGCCACTGATTGCGCCGACTACCTCACCAAGAAGGGGATGCCCTTCCGGGACGCCTACACGGCAGTGGGGAACCTGGTCTACTACTGCGCCCAGCATGGGAAGCTCCTGGAGGAGCTGGAGCTCCCGGAGCTGCAAAGCATCTCAACGCTGTTTGATGAGGACGTGTACCAGGCGCTGCGCCTGGAGAACTGCATGGGCCAGCGCAAAAGCTACGGCGGCCCTGCGGTGGAGGAGACCACCCGGCAGATCGAGGAGCTGGCGCAGTTTATCAAGGATGCCCGGGCAGGCGCCCCGGCAGAGGATGGAGTGTGACACGATGGGCAAGCCAATCGTATATATCGACGGGAAAGAGGGGACCACTGGCCTCCAGATCTATGACCGCCTGGCGGGCCGGGAGGACATTGAGCTGCTGGTGATCGATGAAGACAAGCGCAAGGACACGGGGGAGCGGAAAAAGCTGCTCAATGGGGCGGATCTCGCGTTCCTCTGCCTGCCGGATGAGGCGGCGGTAGAGGCGGTGGGGCTGATTGAGAACCCCAACACCCGGGTGATCGACGCCTCTACCGCCCACCGCACAGCGGAGGGCTGGACCTACGGCTTCCCCGAGCTGGGCGCGGCCCAGCGGGAGGCTATCCAGGGGGCGAAGCGGGTGGCGAACCCCGGCTGCTATGCCACCGGGTTCATCGCCTTGGTGTATCCCCTGGTGAAGAAGGGGCTGCTGGATCCCGGCACGTCCCTGGCAGTCCATGCCCTGTCCGGCTACACCGGCGGCGGGAAGAAGATGATCGCCGTCTATGAGGCGGAGGAACGGGAGCCGGAGCTGGTCAGCCCCCGGCACTACGCGGTGCAGCTCTCCCACAAGCATATCCCCGAGATGATGAAGGTATGCGGCCTCACGCGCAAGCCCCTCTTTACCCCTATAATCTGCGACTTCCCCCAGGGGATGGTGGTGACTGCGCCGCTGGATCTGGATATGCTGGCGGGCAGCCAGAGCCTGGAGAGCTTGCGGGGGATGTACCAGGACTTCTACGCGGGGTCCCGCTATGTCACCATCCGCCCGCCGGAGGCCCCCACCTGCGGCTTCATCGGCTCGAACAATCTGGCGGGGAGCAATGAGCTCCAGATCTTTGTCTGCGGCAATGCGGAACAGGTGATGCTCTGCGCCCGCCTGGACAACCTGGGCAAGGGCGCATCCGGCGCGGCAGTACAGAATATGAACATCATGCTGGGCTTTGACGAGGGGGCTGGCCTCTAACGAAAGGTATGGGAACGAAATGGGTACTATGATTGCAGGCGGCATCTGCGCCGCCCAGGGGTTCCGGGCAGCGGGGCTCCATGTGGGGGTCAAGACCCACAATGTCAATAAAAAGGACGTGGCGCTGATCGTCTCCGATGTCCCCTGTGCGGCAGCGGGCATGTTTACCAAGAACGTGGTGAAGGCGGCCCCGGTGCGCGTCACCATGGAGCATCTGGCGGATGGCCGGGCACGGGCGGTGATTGCCAACAGCGGCAATGCCAATGCCTGCGCCCCCCAGGGGGAGGAGAACGCCCGGCGCATGTGCGCGGCGGCGGCCAAGGCGATCGGCTGTGGGCAGGAGGATGTGCTGGTGGCCTCCACCGGCGTCATCGGCCAGACGCTGAAGGTGGGCGTGATTGAGGCGGGCGTACCGGAGCTGGCCAGCCTCCTGGCCCACAGCGAGGAGGCCAGTGACGGGGCGGCCCACGCCATCATGACCACGGATACGGTGAAGAAGGAGGTTGCTGTCAGGACGGAAATCGGCGGAAAGGCTGTGACCATCGGCGGCATCGCCAAGGGCAGCGGCATGATCCATCCCAACATGGGGACCATGCTCTGCTTCCTTACTACGGACTGTGCCATCTCCCCGGAGATGCTCCGTGCAGCCCTCCACGAGGTAGTCCGGGTCAGCTTCAACCGCATCAGTGTGGATGGGGACACCTCCACCAATGACACCTGCTGCGTCCTGGCCAACGGTCTGGCGGGCAACCAAGAGATCATGGGGAAGGGCGAGGATTACGCCGCCTTTGTCCAGGCGCTGGAGGAGATCTGCATCCTGCTGGCGCGGAAGATGGCGAAGGACGGCGAGGGGGCAAAGCACCTCATGACCTGTACCGTCTCCGGCGCGCGGGACGAGGCCCAGGCGGAGACCATCTCGAAGTCGGTCATTTCCTCCACGCTGACCAAGGCAGCGATCTTTGGCTGTGATGCCAACTGGGGCCGTGTGCTGTGTGCCATGGGCTACTCCGGCGAGCAGTTTGACCCGGAGCAGGTGGATGTGCGCTTCACGTCCAATGCCGGGACCATCCTGGTCTGTGAGAAGGGGCGGGGGTTGGACTTTGACGAGGCGCTGGCAAAGGAAATCCTCACCGAGGACGAGATCACCATTGAGATTGCCATGGGCGAGGGGGGCGGCTCCTGCACCTGCTGGGGCTGTGACATCACCTACGACTATATTAAGATTAACGGGGACTACCGGACGTAAGCTCCCCAGAGAAAGAATCCGGAAGGAGGCCTGCCTGTATGGAACTGACGCACAGCGACCGGGCGCAGGTGCTGGTAGAGGCCCTGCCCTATATCCAGCGTTACTATGGGAAGACGATTGTCATCAAATACGGCGGCAACGCCATGATCTCCGACGAGCTGCGCAAGGCAGTCATCAATGATATCATCCTGCTGCGGCTGGTGGGCATCCACGTGGTGGTGGTCCACGGCGGCGGGC
>CAJUAC010000077.1 GCA_910583885.1 uncultured Oscillospiraceae bacterium
CCCCAGTGCCTCGCACATTTTCGGCTGTGATGAGTTTGGCCGGGATCTGCTCTTCCGCATCCTCTGGGGGACAAAATATTCCCTGATGATCGGCGTGTGCGCGGTGCTGGTGTCCCTGGTGGTCGGCGGCCCGTTGGGGGCTGTGGCCGGCTACTACGGCGGATGGATTGACAACGTCATCATGCGGATTATGGATGTGTTCCTGGCCTGCCCCTTTATCCTGCTGGCTATGGCCATTGTGACGGCGCTGGGCACAAGCATCCCCAACCTGCTGATTGCCCTGGGTGTCTCCGGCCTGGCCAACTACGCCCGTGTGACGCGGGCAGCGGTGATGAGCGTCAAGGACAAGGAGTTTATTGAGGCCGCCCGTGCCCTTGGGGCAACTGACTTCGTCATCATTTTGAAGCACATTATCCCCAACGCGATGGCGCCGATCCTGGTGCAGTTCACCCTGGGCATCGGCAGCTCCATCCTAAATGTTGCGGGCCTGTCCTATATCGGGCTGGGCGTCCAGCCGCCGACACCGGAGTGGGGCTCGATCCTGACTGCGGCCAAGGTCTACATGCGTGACGCATGGCACATCTCTGTTATCCCGGGGATCTTCCTCGTGATTACAGTCATTGCGTTCAATCTGTTCGGCGACGGGCTCCGCGACGCGCTTGACCCGAAGCTGAAGCGGTAATAGAAAGGAGGTCTGCGGATGGGTACCATCCTGGATATCAAGCGCCTTGCAGTGGAATTCCACACAAACGACGGCGTTGTCAAGGCGCTGAACGGCGTTGACCTGAAGCTGGAGGAAGGCACCACCCTGGGGCTCGTCGGGGAAACCGGCGCGGGAAAAACAACGCTCTCCAAGGCGGTCATGCGCCTGACCCAATGCCCGCCTGGAAAGATTGTCTCAGGTGAAATCCTCTACGAGGGCAGGGATCTGCTCAAGCTCCCCAAGGAGGACATGCAGAAAATTTGCGGCAAACAGATCTCGATGATTTTTCAAGATCCCATGACCGCGCTCAACCCGGTGATGACCGTCGGCGAACAGATCGCCGAGGCTGTCCGTGTGCATGAGCGCCTCTCCAGGACAGACGCCGTGCGCCGGGCCTGCGAGATGATGGAGCTGGTGGGCCTGCCGGCAGAGCGGCTGGATGACTACCCGCACCAGTTCTCCGGCGGTATGAAGCAGCGCGTTGTCATCGCCATTGCCCTCTCGTGCAGCCCCCGCATCCTGATTGCGGACGAGCCAACCACTGCCCTGGATGTGACCATCCAGGCGCAGGTACTGGATCTGATCGCGCAGCTGCAAAAGAAGATGAACACAGCGAACCTGCTCATCACCCACGACCTGGGCGTCGTCGCCCAGACCTGCCAGAAGGTCGCCATCATGTACGCAGGCGGGATCCTGGAGTATGGCACAGTGCGGGACGTCCTCAAGCACCCCGGACACCCCTACACCATTGGGCTGATCAACTCCATCCCAAAGATCCACGTGCGGGAAAACCGCCTGCACCCCATCAGCGGCCTGATGCCAGACCCCACAGACCTGCCCAAAGGCTGCCCCTTCTGCCCGCGGTGCCAATATGCGGTGGAGCGCTGCCAAAGGGAGCGCCCCCAGGCGCAGGTTCTGGAGGGGGAACACACCGTCCGCTGCTTCCTGGCCGGGAGCCGCTTCGAGGAGGAGGCTGCACATGAGTGAATTGCTGCGCGTAGAACATCTGAAAAAGTACTTCAACACGCCGGCCGGGGTTCTCCACGCGGTTGACGACGTATCCTTCTCCATCGAAAAGGGGCAGACCGCCGGTGTAGTCGGGGAGTCCGGATGCGGGAAGTCCACCCTGGGGCGCGCCATCCTCCGCCTGCACGAGCCCTCAGAGGGGCACGTGTTCTTCCACGGGGATGATATCCTCACCTACCCCAAAAAACAGATGAAACAGCTGCGCTCCCGTATGCAGATCATCTTCCAGGACCCCTACTCCTCCCTCAACCCACGCATGACCGTCAGCCAGGCAATCGCTGAGCCGATGCTGCTACAGGGGACCTTCAAAAAGGGGCAGAAACGGGAAATCGAGCAGGAAGTTTTGCGGATCATGGATCTGGTGGGCCTGGCCAGGCGCCTGGTGAACACCTACCCCCATGAGCTGGACGGCGGACGCCGCCAGCGGATCGGCATTGCCCGCGCGCTGGCGCTGAACCCGGAGTTTATCGTCTGCGACGAGCCGGTCTCAGCACTGGACGTCTCCATCCAGGCACAAGTACTCAACCTCATGCAGGACCTGCAGGAGCAGCTGAACCTGACGTACCTGTTCATCACCCACGACCTATCCGTGGTCAAGCACCTGTCCAATACCATCATTGTCATGTATCTGGGGCAGATCGTGGAAACCGCCCCGCCAGACGAGATCTTCGCCCACCCCATGCACCCCTATACCCAGGCGCTCCTCTCCGCTATCCCCATCCCGGATCCGGATATCCAGATGAAGCGTGTGATCCTACAGGGTGAGCTCACCTCCCCCATCAACCCCGGCGTGGGCTGCCGCTTTGCCAAGCGGTGCATCTACGCCCAGCCGGAGTGCTCCCAGCAGGCCGTGACACTCCGTGAGGTCTCCCCCGGGCACCAGGTCGCCTGCCCCATTGCTGGTCAAACGCCGGAAACGGCTTGACATACCATATTTAAAGGAGGATTCCCATGAAAAAGAGTATTGCCAGCTTCCTCGCACTGTGCATCCTGGCCGTATCCCTATGCGGCTGCGGTGCAAACAACACCCAGGGAAACAGCAGCCCCCCTCCCCCGGCCCAGAGCACTCCTGGCCAGGACAGCCCCTCTCCGGAGCGGAGCACCAAGGATGAGATCATTTTTGCCCAGGGCTCTGACCTCACCACCATGGACCCCCACATCGGGATGCAGGAACGCGCCTTCTCCCTGACCAACAACATCTTCGACCCCCTGGTCACATTTGACCCGGACATGAACATGCAGCCCTGCCTGGCCACTAGCTGGGAATGGCTGGAGAACGGCTGTGTGCTGGAAATGAAGCTGCGTGAAGGCGTCAAGTTCCAGAATGGGGATGACTTCACCGCAGAGGATGTGGTCTTTAACGCGGACCGCCTCCAGGAGCTGAACAACACCTTCGGCGACGCCTACGTCAAGACAGAAGCTGTGGACGAGTATACGGTGCGTTTTTACCTCTCCGCACCCAAGCCGGCCCTGCTCAACGCCCTGACCGACCCGATGTGCTCCATGATCCCCAAGGACTACTTCGAGTCCGACCCCGATGGCTTCGCGGCCAACCCCATCGGCACCGGCCCCTACAAGATGAAGGACTACAGCGTAGGCGACTACTACACACTCGAACGCTGGGACGGCTATTGGGGTGAGCCCGCCAAAACAGAGCGGCTGACCATGCGGATTGTCCCTGAGTCCGGCCAGCGCGTCACCCTGCTGGAGACCGGCGAGATTGACGTGGCCTACGAGATCCCCTACAACAGCGTCTCTATGATTACAGACAACCCCAATTTGCAGCTGCTGCAAACCCCATCCATGAAGATCATCATGATCTACTGCAACACCCAATCCGCAGGCCCCATCGGGAACCCGACAGTCCGCAAGGCCATTGAGAGCGCCATCGACAAGGAGGCCATTGTCCAGGCGGTCTGCTACGGCTACGGTGAGGCAACCTACTCCATCATGCCCTCCAGCGCAGACGATTACCAGGAACTCCCCGGCAACCCCTACAACGTGGAGCGTGCCAAGGAGCTGCTGGCAGAGGCAGGCTACGCGGACGGCTTTGACCTGGAGATCTGGACAAACTCCAACCAGGCCAATACAGAGCTGTGTACGATCCTCCAGAGCCAGCTGAAGGAAATCGGTGTCAACCTCAAAATCACTGTCCAGGATGACAACACCACCAACAGCCTGCGCAACTCCGGTGCGGACTTCGGGCTGATGCTGCACTTCTTCTCCTGCAACATCTCCCACGCCGACTATGTGCTCTTCCACACCCTGACCAGCACGCAGTACAGCAACTTCTCCCGCTTTAAGCTCCAGGAATATGACGACACCTATCACGCCTGGGAGCAGACCGCTGAGGGCGATGAGCGCGAAGCGCTGCTGCAGCAGCTGTATGCGATTGAGCAGGAGTACCTGCCGGAAATCCCCGTCTACAACGATATCCGTCTGATTGGCGCCACCGCCAGCCTGGAGGGGCTTGCGCTGAGCCGCATTGGCGCCTACGAGTACCAGAACGCGGTTGTCTATACCGATTGATCCAGGCCTGTTAAAGAGGCTTCCATAAAACCGGCCGGCCCCATTCGGGCATCCCTGGATGGGGCCGGCCCTTAACTTTAGATGGGAGGATAGCTTTATGTGCTGCCGGAAACAACGTGTGCAAGACGGCGTGGATGCGCTGCAAGACGAGCTGCTTGCGCTGTCACACTTTATCCATCATCACCCGGAAACCGGGCTGAAGGAATTCCAAGCAGTAAACCAAATCACCAGCCTGTTAAAGAGACACCATGTTGATTCCCAAATCGGCCTATGCGGCCTGGAGACAGCGTTTATCGCAACCGTTGAAGGCTGCGGGCCCGGCCCCCACGTTGCCCTGCTGGCAGAGTACGACGCGCTGGCCGGTATCGGGCATGGCTGTGGGCACAACGTGATCGCAACCTGCGCAGCCGGCGCGTTCCTCAGCGCTTCCAGCGTGATGGCGGAGCTGCCCGGCCGGGTATCCCTGATCGGGACACCGGCGGAGGAGACCTATGGCGGGAAGTGTACCCTGGTCCAGCAAGGGGCCTTCGATGATGTTGATTTTGCGCTGATGATCCATCCGACTGCGGCGCATTCCCTCATCAACCGGTCTGGACGGGCTGTTGCCACCATCACCGTTAAATTCATCGGGGCATCCGCCCACTCAGCCCATCCGCAGACCGGCATCAACGCCTTGAGCGCAGCCATTGAGCTTTTCAACGGGATTGACCGGATCCGCCCTACCCTCCTGCTCTCAGACAATATCAATGGTGTCATCCTGGACGGCGGCCATGCCGCCAATGTGATCCCCGGCGAGACAATCTGCTCTTTCTGCGCACGCTCCTGCCGGATGCTGGAACTGGAGGACCTGGTCGCGTCTGTCCGCCGCGTGGCGGAGGCCTCTGCCGCGATGATCGGCGTACAGATGGAATTCTGCGTAGAAAATATGCTCTATGAGCGCTATCCCAACCTCCCCATGAGCGAGGCCTTTCGGGCAAATATGGCGCTGCTGGGCGAGGAGATGGAGTATGCTGACCCACAAAAGCTGTACGGCTCATCCGACATCGGGAACGTATCCATTTATGTCCCCATTATCCACGACTATTTGCGCATTTCTACCCGGGATGGCGTCAATGAGCATTCACAGGATTTTGCACGCGACGCAATCTCCCCCCGTGCCGACGAGATCTGCATCAAGGGCGCAAAGGGGCTGGCCATGACCGCTGTCGACCTCTTTGAAAATGCCGGCCTGCGCGAGCGCATCCTTCAGTACCATAAGGAACATGTCCCCGCCTCATACCGGAAAGGCCCCCAGCGGCAGAGGGGTGCGGGCAGTGGGAACAGCAGGAGGCTGGACATCTGATGGGACACAATCATGATATAGAACAATACCTGCGCAGCTCCCAGGAAGAGCTGGTACAGCTGATCCGGGATCTCTGCGCCATTCCCGCCCCCTCCACCCAGGAGGCCAGACGAGCTCTCTTCTGCAAGGAATGGTTTGAAAAAAACGGCTTTGAGGACGTTTTCATCGACCAGGTGAACAATGTCTGCTGCCCGTACCATGTGACAGAGGACAATGACCTCGTGGTTTTCATGGCCCACACGGACACGGTATTCCCTGATCTGGAGCCCATGCCGCTGTCGGAGCGGGACGGCAGGATCTATTCCCCGGGCGTCACGGACGACACCGCTAATCTGGCTGTGCTGATGATTTGCGCCCGCTACATCGTACAGCATCAATACCAGAGCAGCACCGGCGTGCTGATTGTCGCCAACGCCTGTGAGGAGGGCCTCGGCAACCTGGCCGGAAGCCGCGCAATCCTTGCGGCCTATGGCAGCCGGATCAAGGAGTTCATCTCACTGGACGGCTCGGACCTGTCTACAGTTGTCAATCAAGCTGTAGGCTCCCACCGCTACCAGATCACCGTCCGCACCGAGGGCGGGCACTCCTTTGGTGATTTCGGCAACCGCAATGCCATCCGCTGCCTGGCCTCAATCATCGACATGCTGTACTCCATTAAGGTCCCCGCAGAACACAACAGCCAGACCACCTACAACGTGGGCCTGATTTCTGGCGGCACATCGGTCAATACAATCGCCCAGGAGGCCACAATGGCCTATGAATACCGCTCCGACAACCAGCTGTGCTTGGCCAAGATGGAAAACATGTTTGAAAAAGTGATGGAAGCATACCGGGCAACCGGCGTGGAAATAGATGTCACCAAAATCGGGGACCGCCCCTGCTCAGGGGCTTTGGATCCTGTGGCCTACCAGGCCCTGCGGGACCGCATCTGCCGGTCGATCCAGGCTGTCCTGCACAGGGAGCCCCGGTTCCTGTCCGGCTCGACAGACTGCAATATCCCCCTCTCCCTGGGAATCCCAGCCATATGCATTGGGGTCTGCCGGGGCGGCGGCTGCCACACCAGAGAGGAATGGCTGGACACCAAGAGCCTGTTAGACGGCTGCCGGATCCTGATGGAGCTTTTTCAGCACTATCTCCAACAGCCGCCGGCCGCAAATTAAAGAAGAATCTCTCCGGGCGCCTGCAAGGCCCGGAGAGATTTTTTCCAAGTACTCCTATGAGGCGCGGCGGGCTGCCCGCCGCCTTACCAGTTTTCAAACAGCCTCTTTGCGCAGCTGCCCAGTACCCAGAGGACCACGCCCGTGGGCAGCAGCACCAGGTAAGCGCTGCCCGCCGCCGCGTCGAAGAGCAGTCCGTATACCAGCTGTCCTACCGGCTGGGCACACATGGTGATGCTGGCTGTATAGGCCATTACCTTGCCTGTCATCTGTGCGGGGGTCCGCTCCTGGATAGCGGAGAGGGCGAAGATGGAGAACACCGTAACCGCTGCCTGGCCGCCGCAGAAGGCCGCCAGCAGGAGCCCGTACCGGCAAAGAGGCCCTGTTGGGAGCAGCATGGCCGCCCCTGCCAGGATGACACATCCCCCCATCGCCGATACCAGGCCATTCAGACGCCGGAAGGGCAGGCGTCCTGCCAGGGCGCCTGCCGCCAAGCCAGCCAGCACGGCCGCCAGGCCCATAGCGCTCTCCGCCGCACCATAAAGCTGGGCAGACAACCCCAGCTCCGCACGGATCAAAAACGGCAGGCCTACCACCACCGTCCCTACCGCAAAGGCGCTGCACAGCGCCACAAAGAGCAGCAGCCCCAGCACCTCCCGCCGCTCCCGGCGCAGGAAACGGGCGCTGTCCAGAAGATCCTCCCGCAGGATGTCGGCAATCCTCTGCTTTTCACCAGCCCGAACGTTTGGCAGGCGGATGAAGCACTCCAAAAAGGCGGTCAGGAAAAAGCAGGCCGCAGCCGCAGCCAGGGCTGGACGGACCCCAAAGGCGGCATAAAACAGGCTGCCCAGGAAGGGTGCGGCCAGGCCCGTCAACGCGTTCACCTGGTTCACCACTGCATTGCCCCGGAGAATATTCTCCCCGCTCTGCATCTGGGGTACACAGGCCTGGACGGTGGGCGATTCAAAGGCCCCCAGCACCGACAGTGCCGCCAGCAAAGCCCCTGTCACAGCAATCCCCCGGCTGTCAGCGAAGCATAGCAGTGCGGCTAATACTGCCAGCCCCGAAAACAAATCCAGGCACACCATGACTGTGCGCCGGTTGGCCCGGTCCGCCAGGACACCCCCAAAGGGGGTGAGCAGGACCGTGGGGAGCATCGACGCGGACAGCAGGCCCCCAAACACTGCCGCTGAACCAGTTTTCTCCAGGACATACATAGACAGGGCAAATTTCAACGTGAAATTCCCCACCAGGGAGAACACCTGCCCCATCACCAAAAGGGTGAAGTTCTTCGTAAATAGTTTCATCGCAATCCCCTCCTCAAAGTCCAACCTACTGCTAACCCTCCTACCGCAGCTGGTGCGCCTGTATAGGCGTACGGCGGCGCCTGGGGGTGCCTCCCCCTCTCCCCCAGCCTGATGGCGGGCTGGGTCTGCCCTGCCGCCTGTTCCATGCGGCCTGTTTGTCCTGTCCTCATGATGATCCTCCTTTTTCCATACCTACTAAAGGTATGTATTTGGCCCAAAAAGAATGCGCCTTCCGCGCAAATCATACCTGATAAATGTATGTATAGGCCCTGGCAATCGCCGCCCATCGGGCGGCGTCCCTTGCCATGCTATTCCCCCTGCTCGTCCTCCATGTTCTGGAAAAACCTTTCCGCCAATGCTACCATCTCCTCGTCAATCAGCGGCAGGCCGATACTGGCCATCATATCCCCCCAGCACCGGAACCGGCGCAGGACATCTTCCTTGGTGCCCGGATATATCGAAGGGGCCAGCCATAGGTTGGGCAGCAGTGTCAGCAGCTCGGCCAGCTCCTTGGGGTACTTCGTATGGATCGAGCCGTCCCGCTGCCCCTCCTCAATCAGCTCCAGAAAGCGGGGCGTGGCCAGCTTCTGGTTGTTCTGGATGTTCTCCGCCAGGATATGGGGGTTCTTCAAAAGTGGGATCGACTGCCGGCTTAACCTTGACCACTCCGGGCTCTGGGTCAGGCGGACAACCTCCCGCATCTTCTCTAACCCGTTCAAATCCCTCCTCCCCTGCACTGCGTCAAAGGGGTTGCCCTCGTGGAACATCTTATCCCCCAGGGCATCCATGATATCCGACTTGGACTTGAAATGGTGGTAGACCGCCCCCTTTGTCAGGCCGCCCAGCTGATCCACAATATCCTGAATCGTTGTCTGCTCGTACCCCTTCTCCAGAAAAAGTCGTTTCGCCGCCTCCAGGATCTTCTCTACCGTTTCCTCCGGGTACTTGTTGCGGGCCATTGCACCACCTCCACAGTAGGGCTGTCCTCCCCTGCCAAAATACATTCTCCAGGTATGTTTGGAGTATACCAAAGGCCGGCGAGATTGTCAATCCCTTTTCCGCAGATACTGCCCTTTACGAAACCCACCTTATATGCTATAATACCGGAGAAACCGGAATTTGCACGGCAGCCTGAGACAGGAGGACAACATGAAAATTGAACAATTCAACGAAAACGGCAGCCTGATTGCCGTCATTTCCGGCGACGAAAAAGTACTTGTCGATGTACAGTCCGCATTAGACCTGGTGATGACGGTCCGGTATGAGACCGGCGCAGCAAAGCTCGCAATTGACAAGCGCGCTGTTGCTGATGAGTTTTTTATCCTCAGCACCGGTATGGCTGGCGAGATTTTACAGAAGTTCATCAATTACCACATCAAAGCAGCGATCTGGGGGGATTACTCCCATTATACGAGCCAGCCGCTGAAGGATTTTATTTTTGAATCAAACCATGGCAAAGATTTTTTCTTTGTCGCAACAAAAGAAGAGGCCGTCAGGCGGCTGGCAGAGATTTCTTAGCCGCCTGCGGGCAGGTTCCGGTTGACAGGGCGGCTGCCGCAGTTGGGCATCTGCCCTGCCCTCTTCCCGGGAAACTGCCTTTCCTGTGCAAATTACCGACTCCCTTTTCAGCTTTCAGCCTTGGTGTGGTTCAATGACGGTTGACAAAGCGATTCGTCAAAATATCTAAAGAGGCAGTCACGTTGAAAGGCGACTGCCCAATAAATCGGAGTTAGCTGATCAGATATTTAGACCTCTTTATATAACAGCCAAAAGCAAGGACATGATCTCGGCTGCATATTTTCGTCTCTGTCGCAAGGATCTTCTGCACACTCTTTTCCCTTTATTGTAAAACCAAGCCGCATATATAAACGAATATTAGCCATATCTGTGGTGTCAACACCAATAGATATCCTTTGATATCCCAAATCCTTTATGTGCTCCATTACGTGGCAGATCAGCTTTGACCCTAATCCCTGACCACGGAAATCTGTTCTAACTCTAAATGCACAAAGATAAGCAGTTCTTTTGCCATCTGCAAAATCCTTGTCCTCAAGGTCATAGAAAACATACAGCTCTCCAACCAGTTCTCCATCATAGTCGAGCGTCCAAAATTCAGCATTCCCCCTTTTTATGTTGTCGCAAAAGAATTTTGCATTAGAAGAAGCATTATGAATACTTTCATATCCCCACAATTTCAACAACTCATGCTCTGCTGCTCCTCTAATCTTCATAGGCTTTATCCTCCAAATCTTTAATTTTTTATTCAGATTATAGCATATCATGGCGGCTGTATCAACATACTTTTGTAGAAACTGCTGAAGTTGCAACATAGCAACACTTTTCTTAAGTCCCTTATCCGTTTGAGTGTTGCTGGGGATACACTTCGTCGATTTCACCAATCACATATTGACACGTGAAGCGGGTTCATGATAGGACCAATCCGACAAATCAAAATTTATGGGGAGATTGCAATGATTGGCTTTTGGCTTTTCATGTTGATTATAGATTTACTTGCTCCATGTGCCATGATTGGACTTGGAAAGCTATTTTTGAACAAAGCCCCCAAAAATATCAATTCTACATTTGGTTACAGAACGACAATGTCGATGAAGAATCAGGACACATGGCAATTTGCTCACAAGCATTGCGGTAAGTTGTGGTTCAGGTTTGGGTTAATATTATTGCTCCTATCTATCATCCCACTGCTGCTCGTGTTTGGGAAAGAAATTGAAATAATTGCGACAGTTGGAACTGTGACATGCTTTGTTCAGCTTGTACCGATTTTAGGTTCTATTATTCCAACTGAAATTGCACTTAGGAAAGCGTTTGAAACGAATGGAAAGCGAAAACAATTATAATCTATCAATTATTCAACTTCCAGTTTGTCAGGCGGATGATTCATTTGGATATTTTGACGAAGGACTTGAAAAATTAAGCAGTAGCAACACAAGGTTAATAAGGGAGTTTCTTAAAAGGGACATTACGCCAGAAGTCAAGAATAAATTGCAGTAAATTAGAATAATCAGCACAGCGCACAA
>CAJUAC010000078.1 GCA_910583885.1 uncultured Oscillospiraceae bacterium
CTTCTGCTGACAATACTTGGCTGGAGACGGCCCGGGAAGATAGGTAACGCCAACATAAAAGAGGAACAGTCACTAAGACTGTTCCTCTTTATTTTATTAGGAAAGGATACCACCATGAAGAGAAGCGAACGTGTTGTTTTGACCAATATGTGTATGGTCTATGACGGCCAGGGAAATATTTTAGTACAGGACCGCCTCGACCCAGACTGGCCAGGCGTAACCTTTCCTGGCGGTCATGTGGAACCAGGTGAGTCCTTTACAAAGGCGGTGATCCGCGAGGTGAAGGAGGAAACTGGACTGACGATTGAAGAACCTCGGCTCTGCGGTCTGAAACAGTTTCCAGAGGATGATGGTACCCGGTACATAGTCATGCTCTATAAGACAAACCATTTCACGGGGAAACTCACTTCGTCCCGGGAGGGGAAAGTGTTCTGGATCCCGAGAGAGCAGCTATATCAATACCAGCTTCCGGTTGGCTTTGATCAGATGATTCGGGTTTTTGAAGAGGATGAAGTGGGTGAGCAGTACTGCCACTGGGAAAACGACGAGTATAAACGGGAGCTCTTATAACGGATGTCCCCACTGCATAACGCCTGAAATATAAAAGCTTATGAAATTATTTCAAACTAGATATGTCTTTACAGCTTTAAAATGGCAATCAATTCTTCACCATCCATTTCTCCGGTTTCAACAAATCCAAAGGAACGGTATAAGCGGCTAGCAACTTCATTTTCTGGTTCATAGGACAACCAGCAGTATTCTGCCTTACCACACGGAAATGTTTTTATAAAGTTCAATGCTAGCTTGACTGCTTCCCTTCCATACCCCCTCTTTTGATGGTTTTTATCTATCATCAATCGCCAGAGATTATAATTTCCTTTCGCGATGGAAGGGGCATTGTCCCAGTAATCGTCCGTATCAAAACCAATCATCAAAAAGCCTACCGGCATATCATCCTCATAGATCCCGAAGGGGAAGGCATACCCATTTCCTGTGATGGTGGTATAGGCTTCTATTATGCTGAGATCATTGCTTGCTACAAAGTCCTGTTGCGCTTCATACACAGAAAGCTTCAGGATGTCCCATATATTTCTTCCAGTGATTTTCTCCAGTTTCAGCATATAGTTATCCTCTCAAATTCTAGTAGTGATACGTATTATAAAATATTTGCCAGTTGTCCACAATACCTATTTGCAGGCTCCTTTTCAATCGTTACAAAATTCTCAATATGGGGCTGCTTCGCAGTACATTTTTTTGCACATGGACAGAGGCCCTTCTTAAAACGTTATATGGATGTGGAAAACAAGTAACATATAACGATTTAGGAGGAATGATGATGAAGTGTAGTTTCTATTTTGCAGATACTTCGATATATACCAAAGGTGATCCCTTCCCATTAGGGACCGTCCATGAAGAAATATGGAGGCCCTGGTATCGTCAGGCTATGGCAGACAGCAGGCCGGGAACTGTGGGAGGAAAGGACATGCTATGCGGATCAAAAAAGTTCATGTTGGCCTTCGTACAGTTAAAACGGCGGTTGCAATTATTGCGGCTATGGTCATTGTTGACCAATTCGGAGCCACCAGCTCACGGCTGATCTTTGCGATGTTGGGTGCCATGTCGGCAGTGCAGCCCACGTTTAGGGACTCTGTGGAGACCTGTATCACACAGATTGTGGGCGTTGTTTTGGGCGCACTGGCTGGGCTCCTGCTGCTCTCTTTCCCCATCAGCCACTTGACGGCGGTAGGGATTGGCACCATTGCCCTGATAACAATCTACAATCTGTTGCATATCTCCGCATCCCCATCCCTGCCCTGCTTCATCCTGGTAATGCTCTGTACAGATGCGGAGATGGCCCCGATCCCCTACGCTCTGGGCCGTATTTGGGATACCGCTATTGGCCTGGGCGTGGGGATGCTGATCAATATGCTGGTATTCCCCTACGACAACAGCCGGAAAATCCGGGCTACTGTGGAGAGCTTGGATAGGGATCTCCTTATTTTCTTGGAGGACATGTTCGATGGGGATAGCCATCTGCCAGATGCGGAGCGCATGAACAGGACCATTGCTGGCTTGGAGCAGCAGCTGGCACTCTTTTCAAACCAACGCCTGATCCTCCATATGCGGCGCCAGCAGCGTGAGCTGGAGCAGTACCGCATTTGTGAGCGGATGGCTAAGGAGCTAGTGTCCCATCTGGAAGTTTTGGCGCAGTTAGAGATCCCAGGGCGGCTCAGTTTGGATAACCGGAGGCGTCTGGCCGCCTCTGGCGCGCAAATCCGTGACAAGCGCCCACTCGATTCAGTGATGGAGCTGGATGTAGTGACGAATTTCCATGTGAGCCAGATCCTGTCCATCCGGCACACCCTGCTGGAGGTACTGGCAAGACATTAAAAATACATGATGGAACAACCGGGGAGGTCTCCACGGTTGTTTCTGTTCGGTAGGAAAAAAGGACGCTTGGGGCCATGCTCACTGCTTCTGAGGGGAAATAGCTTGTAAACCGATCCCCGTCTGCTACAATGGCTGTAGAAGGGAGGGAACCTATGAAAATAACACTGAACCAGAACCCATCATTCCCAGAGACAGAGGTCATCATCAATTGCCCCCAGGCGGATGAGGATATCCTGCACTTGGTTGCAATGCTCCGTATCCATCAGAAAAAGTTGGTAGGCATCCTGGACGGGGAACGCCGCCTGCTGGATGTAAAGGATGTGCTGTATGCGGATACAGTGGATAAACACACCTTTCTCTATACTGGGGAGGCAGTCTATGAGTGCTCCCTGCGGCTGTATGAGCTGGAGGAGGGGCTTCGTGATCTGGATTTCTTCCGGATTGGCCGCTCTACGATTGTCAATTTTTACCGAATCCAATCAATCCGGCCAGAGCTGGGGGGCAGACTCCTGCTGAAGGTGGACAATGGGGAGCAGCTGTATGTGTCCCGCCAGTACGCAGCCAATATTAAGGAAAAACTGAGGGAAGTGGAAAGGGGGATTCTGCGATGAAAATCTTTTTACAACGTGTGATAAAGTGGAAAACAGGCGTATGCATCATGTATACCGCATCAATAGTGATCTACCTGGTGTTCTCGCTGCTGTTTGACCGCCAGGAGGTGTCCACTACCATGCTGTGGACGCTGCTGCTGGCCTGTATACTGGGGAACCTGATCCAGGCAGTATGCTTTTCGGACTGGATTTTCTCTAAAATGCGCTATACCTGGCGGAGCCTGTTGTTCTGCGTGCTATTCCTGCCAACACTGGCTGTGCTTGGCTGGAAGGCGCAGTGGTTCCCGACAGAGAATTGGGAGAGCTGGGTGCTCTTTGTAGGCATGTTCTTCGCCATTTTTATTGTAATGTCCATCGGGTTTGACATCTACTTCCGCCTTACTGGCAGGAAATACGACGGCCTGCTGGGCCAGTACCGGAAACAGAAAGAGGAAGAATGACGTAAAGGCCGCGGCATACGCCGCGGCCTTTGCTGTTCTTTTTGATTCTTTTTCTTTCAAGAAAGAGAATGGCTGCCTATTCCTCGTCCCAGGGCGCCTCCTCTTCCTCTGGGGCGGCTGTGCCGCCCATCTGCATCTCCTGCCACTGTGCGCGGGTAATCAGCAGCTGACGGGGCTTGGAGCCCTCCAGAGGGCCGACAATCCCACGCTCCTCCATCTGATCCACCAGGCGGGCAGCACGGGAATAACCCAGCTTTAAACGGCGCTGAAGCATAGATACGGAGGCCTGGCCAGTCTCGAAGATCACGTCCACAGCGGCGGGCAGCAGTTCATCGCTCTCATGCTCGTCTGAGGGTTCAGGGGCAGAGGAGCTGCCCTTCCGCTCCTTCTCCTGCACTGACTCCTCGATTTTCCGCATGACCTCATCCGAGTACTGGACCTCGCCGGTAGATTTGACATAGCCGACCACCCGCTCGATCTCCTCGGGGGTGATGAAACAGCCCTGGACCCGGGTGGGCTTGCCGATCCCCAGGGGGGCATACAGCATGTCGCCCCGGCCGACCAGCTTCTCTGCACCAGGGTTGTCCAGGATAATCCGGGAGTTGATGGCCGAATCCACTGCAAAGGCAATCCGGCTGGGAATATTGGCCTTCATGGTGCCCGTAATCACGTCAGCAGAGGGCCGCTGGGTAGCGATGACCAGATGCATCCCGGCAGCACGCCCCATCTGGGCGACCCGGCAGATGGATTCCTCCACCTCCTTGGCGGCGACAACCATCAGGTCAGCCAGCTCGTCGATGACCACGACCACCGAAGGCATGTGGGGTAGATCCTCCCGCTGGGCGGAGATGGCGTTATACTCCTCCAGCTTCTTCACACCCAGCTCGGAGAAGGTCTTATAGCGCTTCATCATCTCAAATACCGCCCATTGCAGTGCGCCAGCAGCCTTCTTCGCATCTGTCACCACAGGGATCAGCAGATGGGGGATCCCATTGTAGGGGGCAAGCTCCACCATCTTTGGATCCACCATGATGAAGCGGACATCCTCGGGGCTGGACTTGTAGAGAAGGCTGATAATGAGGGAGTTGGTACATACCGACTTGCCGGAGCCGGTGGTACCGGCAATCAGGACGTGGGGCAGCTTCGCCACATCCCCCACAATATCCTTGTTGCCGATGTCCCGGCCCACAGCAAAGGCCACGGAGGACTTGTGCTCGGAGAAGGTCCTGGACTCGATTACATCCCGGATCAGTACCGGGCTCACGGTCTTGTTGGGGACCTCAATGCCCACCACAGAGCTCTTGTCCGGTATGGGGGCGATGCGCACGCCGCTGGCCCCCAGGGCCAGGGCGATATCATCGGCCAGGTTAGTCACTTTGCTGAGCTTGACTCCTTGGGCCAGGGCGAATTCATAGCGGGTGATGGCCGGGCCCCGGATGACATCCCCAGCGGCAGCGTCCACCCCAAAGCTGCGCAGGGTATCTGCCAGGCGCTGGGCGTTGATGCGCAGCTCTGCGCCAGCCTCGATGTAGTTGTCCTGGACATTGGGCTCCAGCAGGGAGACAGGCGGGAAATCATAGGCATCCCTGGAGGCGGTCATCCCGCTCTCGATTTCTGCTGCCACCTGGGCGGTGGCATCCTCCACGGGCTCCTCCTTCTTTTTGCGCCGCGGCGGCTCCGGAGGCGGGGTGGGAACAGGCGCCGGCTCTGGCGGCTGTTCCGGGATAGGCAGAGGCTCCGGCTCCAGAGGATATTCAAAGATCTCAGGCTCTGGCTCCGGCTCCGGTACAGGGGCCGGCTCCGGCTGGGGTGTCAGGATATCAGCAGGGGTCAACAGCTCCTTTTCACGTGGCTTGAAGAACGCGGCCCGCTCCTCCTCCGGTTGGGGTTGGGGAGGGGGCTGCTGCGGGCGGCCGCCGCCGATCGGCGTACCGTCCAAGGGGATATCGATAGCTGGGCGGGCGCGGGCAGGCTTCTTTTGGGCGGGCGCGGGGCGGGGCTTGGGCTGGATATTCTCAAAGAACCCCGCATCCTCCTCGTAGTCCTCCTCGCGGTAATCCTGGCGCTCCCGCTCCTGCCACATTTGCAGCAGCAGGGCAGGCGTCACCTGGAATACCACCATCAGCAGCACCAGGAGCAGCACCAGGAAGATCATCACTGACGCTGGCTTCCCCAGCACGGCCATGAAGCCGTGGGCTGTGCCGCCGGAGAGGGCGCCGCCGGACTCCAGCGTGTGCCCGGTCTCCCATAGCGTAGAGAAGAGGCCCTCCGGCTCGGACAAGTCCAGCCGGCAAAACAGCATGTGGCATACCCCGCCGAACAGGTAAGGAACCAGCAGGGCGCAGGCTGTCCGCAGCGCCACAGGCCGGCCCCGGTGGGTGAACATAACCCAAGCCGCCGCCACCAGGGCCGGGACGGCCAGATAGTAGCCAATGCCAAACAGGCCCTTGAGCAGCTTGGGGATCAGGTCGATGAGCCAGCCCTCGCCGGTAAAGTAGCTGACCAGGACGCACAGCGCCACCAGCAGCAGGATAAGCCCGGTGACTTCCCGGCGGACGGGCCGCTTGGCCGGGGCCTTGGCGGCGGCACGGCTCTTGGGGGCCGTCCGGGAACCGCCGCTACGGCTTCCGGCACTGCGGCTGCCGCCCCTTGCACCGGATGTAGATTTCTTTTGTGTAGTTGCCATGGTTCTCCCTCTTATTATTTCCCGATATGTTCCGCCATCAGGCGGTCAAAAGCCGCCTGATGGTCCAGGAACCGCTGGCGGACAAAACTGATATAGTGGTCTGTCATCATAAATTGTAAGAATTCCTTGTAGGGCATCAGGCGGTAGTCCACCGTTTCCCCCGCCTGGAGGCGGATGGCCTGCGTGTCCGGATCAAAGACGGCCAGGAAGCTGTGGTAGATGGTGGGGAGGCCGCCGGGAAGCTGCCGGGGCTGGACATAGACCGGGTGCAGGGCACTCTCCGGCAAGGTAATGCCGGTCTCCTCCCGCAGCTCCCGGGCTGCGCCGGCAACCGGGGATTCCCCTTTCAGCACGGCGCCGCCAGTGATCTCCCAGAGGAGTCCCCAGAGCTTTTCCGGGTGGCGCTGGGTAAGGAGTACCCGGCCATCTGTAGTGACAGGACAGACCTCCGCCACCAGATGCCAGGCCCCTGGAGGGACAGGCTCTCCCCGCACCAGGTCAAACCCCAGCGGGCGGCCATCCTGGCTGTAGGCATCCCACAGCTCTTTTGCCAAAGCGCCCATCTCAGGCCGCCTTCAGCCAGGGCAGCAGGCCCAGTACCTTCAGCAGGCTCAGCACCACAGTGATGGCCCCGGCGGCCCAGCAGTAGTAGGCAAACGCGCCGAATTTCCCCTTGTCCGCCACCATCCGGACCAGACGGATGGAGAGGTAGCCGGACAGGGCCGCTGCCGCTACACCCAGCAGGTATGACGGCAGAAGGGACCAGTCCACCCCGGCTTCCGCCACGTCAAAAATTTGCAGGATATTGGCTCCCAGCACAGCGGGGATGGACAGCAGGAAGGCGAAGCGGACAGCAAAGCGCCGCTCCATCCCCCGGAAGCAGCCCATGCAGATGGTCATACCAGACCGGGAGATGCCCGGGCAGGTGGCAATGGCCTGGCCCGCGCCTACAACCAGTACATCGGCCAGGGTGGCGGTGCGCTCGTTTTTGCGCCCCTTGCGTACCTGGTCGCAGAGATAGAGCAGCAGGCCCGTCACCAGCAGGGCGCCGCCCACAAAGAAGGTGTTGGCATACAGGCCCTCCACCATGTCCTTGATGGGCAGGATCAGGAACAGGGGCAGGGTGCCCACGACGATCAGCAGGATCAGCTGCCGGGCCGGGGGGACCTTCCCCGGGGTGCGGCCGCCGGCCACGTCGCCAATCATGCGGAAAAACTCCAGGATCATCTCCCGGATATCCGTCCAGTAGGCAACGAATACCGCCGCCAGGGTCCCCAGGTGGAGCAGGACGTCAAAAAACACATCGTCAGTCCCCTCCACCCCCAGCCCTAACAGGTTTTGTGCAATGGACAGGTGGCCGGAGCTGGAGATGGGCAGGAATTCCGCCACACCCTGGATAATACCTAGAATCAAAGCGTTTAATAAGGTCACGGCGCAGCCTCCTCATAAAGTTTCATCCTATATCATAGCACAACTGTTTGCGCTTTTCCATAGTTTTTTGGAAACATTAAGGGAAAAGAAAACTGTCATCCTGAACGCAGCGGAGGATCACCATTGATCCTATACTCCGTTCAGAATGACAGGGGATGTGCGTGCGCCCTCTTAACCGGCGCGTGGGGGGACGGGGCGTCAGGGGGCGCTGTCCGGCATACCCGCCAGGGCGTCCCGTGCGGCAGCCTGTTCAGCTTCCTTCTTGCTGTGGCCCTCCCCCCGCCCGATGGCCTCTCCGTTGAGGCTGACCTCGAAGAGGAACGTCTTGTTGTGGTCCGGCCCGCTCTGGGACACCATGCGGTAGGTCAGCACCTGGCCGCTCCTGCGCTGGACCACCTCCTGCAAGGTCGTCTTGTAGTCCCGGCGTTCCTCGGCGTCAGGGGCCTGGCTGAGCAGGACCCGGTTAATCAAGGCCTGGGCCTGGCTGATCCCGCCGTCCAGGTATACGGCGGCAAATACCGCCTCCACCGCGTCAGCCAGAATGGACTGCCGCTCCCGGCCCCCGCCGGCCTCCTCGCCACGGCCCAGCTTCAGATACCGGCCCAGCTCCAGCTCCTTGGCCACCTCATACAGGCTCTGCTCACAGACCAGGGAGGCCCGCATCCGGGTCAGATCCCCTTCGGGCAGGCTGCCATAGTGCTTGAACAGGAACTCTGCGGCCACAAAGCCGAGGATGCTGTCGCCCAGGAACTCCAGGCGCTCGTTGCTGGACAGGCCGCCACGGTGCTCGTTGGCATAGGAGCTGTGGTTGAGCGCTTCGCTCAGCAGCTCCCGGTCATGGAAAGAGTAGTGCAGCTTCCGCTCCAGAGATTCCATGTCTGATCCCTCCTTCCGGAAAGGGAGAGCCCCGCCTGCTGGGCGCACTGGACCCTTGTGACGAGGCTCTCCTTACATACATCAGTTCTCCAGCTTATTTGTCAGGAAGTTAACGCAATCGCCCACAGTAGACAGGGCGGAAAGCTCCTCCTCGCCGACCTCGCCGATGTCAAACTCTTCTTCCATGCTCATGACCAGTTCCACCAGATCAACAGAATCGGCGCCCAGATCCGCCTCGAAGGCTGTCTCCGTAGTAATCTCGTCCGGATCGACAGAGAACTGGTCGGCAATGATCTGCTGCATCCGCTCAAAAATATCCTGCATGTACCTCCTCCTCCTTTCCCAGGGAATTGCTGGGGGTTCATTGGAATGATAAAACTTTTCGCCCAGCCTGTCAATAGGCTGTGACAGATTTCTTCACTCTTTTTCAGCGGCCTGTTTTCATCAGCTCCATATGGGCAGAAATCTCCCCGGCCAGATCTGCCTTGACAGCCGCTGCGGCCTGGTAGACCGCGTTTTCGATGGCCCGGGCCCCGCTGGAGCCGTGGGCCTTGATGACCGGCTTCTGGAGCCCCAGGAGGGGCGTGCCGCCAATGGTGTCCGGGTTCAGCCGCTCCTTGAAAGCATCCAGCCCACCCTTCACCAGCAGGGCTGCCAGCATGGTGAAGAGGTTCTTCTTGAACATGCCCTTCAGCTCGCTGCCCAGGAAGGAGGCGGTCCCTTCGATGGTTTTCAGCATGACGTTGCCGGAAAAGCCGTCGGCCACCACCACATCGCAGCCGCCCTTGACGGCCTCCTTGGCCTCGATGTTGCCGATAAAGTTCAGGTGCCCCGCCTCCCCGGCCGCTGTGAGCGCCTGATAGGCCTCCCGGCGCAGCTCGTCTCCCTTGGAGTCCTCCGCGCCGATGTTCAGCAGGCCCACCCGGGGCCGCTCCATGCCCAGGGCCTTGGCGGCGTAGAAGCTGCCCAGATAGGCAAACTGGATCAGGTACTCCGCCGTACACTCAGCGGTAGCGCCGCAGTCCACCAGGACGACCCCCTTCCCGGCGGTGGGGACCAGGGGGGCCATGGCGGCCCGGCGGATGCCCCGCACCCGCTTGACCAGCAGGGTACCGGCGGAGAGGAGCGCACCGGTGCTGCCGGCGGAGACAAAGGCGTCGCCCTCGCCGGCCTTCAGCAGCTTCAGCCCTACCGACATGGAGGAATCCGGCTTGTCCTTGAAGGCTGTGGCGGGGTTGTCGTGCATGTCGATCACCTCAGAGGCGTTGACAATGGACACCCCTTGGGGCAGGCCGCCGCACTGGCCAGCCGCCTGCTGGACATCCGCTTCCCGCCCTACCAGGGCGATCTCCAGGCCCGGGCGGGCTTTGGCGGCGTTCAGTGCGCCCCGGACAATCTCCAGGGGGGCGTTGTCCCCGCCCATGGCATCGATAATAATCCTCAATAGACAGCCTCCTTTGTCACCTCATCCCGCAGCTGGCCGATGACGGCCAGGGAGCGGCTGGAGATCTCCAGGTTTTTGTTGCGTTTCCCCTTGACCCGGCGGCCCAGGGGCTCAATAATGCCAAAATTGATGTTCATCGGCTGGAAAGCCGCCACTGTCCCATCGGAGATGTAGAGGGCCAGCGCCCCCAGGGCAGTTTCCCGGGGGAAATCGACGGGGGGCTGCCCCGCCAGCCGCCGGGCCAGCTCCACTGCGGCCAGGAAACCGGAGGCGGCGGATTCCACATAGCCCTCCACCCCGGTCATCTGCCCGGCAAAGGTGATGCGGGGGTCCGCCTTGAGCTGGTAGTACCGGTTCAGCAGCCGGGGGGAGTCCAGATAGGTATTGCGGTGCATGACGCCATAGCGGACATACTCCGCGTTTTGCAGGGCGGGAATCATGGAAAATACCCGCCGCTGCTCACCGAACTTCAAATGGGTCTGGAACCCCACCAGGTTATAGATGGAGCCCTCGGCATTGTCCCGGCGGAGCTGGACCACGGCGTAGGGCTCGCGGCCTGTGGACGGATCCCGGAGCCCCCGGGGCTTCAGGGGGCCATAGCGCAGGGTGTCTTCACCCCGGCGGGCCATGACCTCCACAGGCATACAGCCCTCAAAGACCTGCTTGTCCTCAAAGCCGTGGACCTCCGCCTCCTGGGCCCCGCACAGCTCCTGCCAGAAAGCGCGGTATTCCTCCTCACTGAGGGCGCAGTTGATATAATCCGCCGTCCCCTTGTCGTAGCGGGAGGCAAACCAGGCGCGGGACATATCGATACTCTCAAAAGTGACCAGGGGCGCGGCGGCATCAAAGAAGTGGAGGGCGGAGCCCTCGCCGCCGGTGAGGGCCTGCAAATGGGCGGCCAGGGCGTCACTGGTCAGCGGGCCGGTGGCGACAAGGACCTCGCCCTCCGGCAGATGGGTGATCTCTCCCTCCTGCACCGTGATGTTGGGATGGGAGCGGACCGCCTGGGTGACAAAAGCGGCAAAGCCCTGGCGGTCCACCGCCAGCGCGCCGCCCGCCTCCACCCGTGTCGCGTCCGCCGCCTGGAGGATCAGGCTGTCCAGCTGCCGCAGCTCCTCCTTGAGCAGGCCCACGGCGTTCTCCAGCCCGGCCCCCCGCAGGGAGTTGGAGCAGACCAGCTC
>CAJUAC010000079.1 GCA_910583885.1 uncultured Oscillospiraceae bacterium
GACGAGCGGGAGCAGACCCTCAACCAGCTGCTGGTGGAGATGGACGGCTTCTCCAGCAACGAGGGCGTTGTGGTCCTGGCGGCCACCAACCGGGCGGATATCCTGGACCCTGCCCTCCTGCGGCCCGGCCGGTTTGACCGGCAGGTCTTTGTGGGCCGTCCGGACAGCAAGGGCCGGGCAGAGATCCTGGCTGTCCACGCCAAGAACAAGCCACTGGCGGAGGACGTGGATCTGAAGGTCTTGGCCCAGTCCACCTCCGGTTTCACCGGGGCGGATCTGGAGAACGTCATCAACGAAGGTGCGCTGCTGGCTGCCCGGCGGGATCAGCGGATGATTACCATGGACGTGCTCCAGGAGGCCATTATCAAGGTCATTGCCGGCCCGGAGAAAAAGAGCCGGGTGGTCCCCCAGCATGAGCGCCGGCTCACCGCCTATCACGAGGCGGGCCACGCCGTGATGCACCACTGTCTGGGGAGCGTGGACCCTGTCCATCAGGTGACGATTGTCCCCCGCGGGCAGGCCGGCGGCATGACCATCTCCCTGCCCGGCGAGGACCGGGGCTACTACTCCAAGCGCTACATGGAGGAGGAGATTGCCGCCCTGCTGGGCGGCCGGGTGGCAGAGTCCCTGTTTTTGGACGACATCTCTACAGGTGCATCCAACGATATCCAGCGCGCCTCCTCCATGGCCAGGAAGATGGTGACTTCCTACGGCATGAGCGAACGGCTGGGGGCTGTCAGCTTCGATTCCGGCCACGACGAGGTCTTTATCGGCCGCAGCATGGCCCAGGCCAAGAGCTACTCCGAGGAGGTTGCCGCCCAGATCGATGAGGAGGTAAAGGCCATCATCGACGCCGGGTACCGCTGCTGCCAGGAGGTCCTGGAGGCCCACCGGGAGAAAATGGAGGCTGTAGCCGCCTATCTGCTGGAACACGAGAGCATGTCCGGCGAGGATTTCGCCGGTGTCATGGGCTTTCCAAAGGTAAAACTGGCCGAATAGCCATCAACGCGGGACAGGGACAACCCTGTCCCGCGTTATTGTTTGCAGCCAGCAGTTCGCCGGGATTCCACTGGCAAGTTATCGCTCCTTTTGTTGATTTTACCAAATCCAAAAAAGATGTACGCAGCCTCTTGACTTCTTTGTTAGTTTATGCTAACCTTTTGGATGTAGTTAGCAGCAACTAATATAGATAAACTTCTTTGACAAAGGGAGGGGTTCAGATGCCCTTAACAATGGCGCAGCCAGGTGAGAATATCCTCATCAAACGGGTGGGCGGACGGCCGGAGACCAGGCAGTTCCTGGAAAACCTGGGGTTTGTCGTTGGTGGGCGGGTATCCGTCATCACCAAGTCCGGGGGAGATGTGATCGTCGCGGTCAAAGGCTCCCGGGTAGCAGTCAACAGCAGCATGGCCGCTAAAATTATGGTATGAGCCGGGGCCCCAAAGCCCCGGCAACACCGGAGAAAGGAGAGTGGGATGGATGCAGACCCTGAGAACGGTTCAGGTGGGCGCTACCGTCCAGGTAGTACGGCTCCACGGGGAGGGCGCTGTCAAGCGCCGGATCATGGACATGGGCATCACCAAGGGCACTACGCTTTATGTCCGCAAGGTGGCCCCTTTAGGCGACCCAGTGGAGATTACTGTGCGGGGCTACGAGCTCAGCCTGCGCAAGGCGGATGCTGAGATGATCGAGGTACAGTAAGGCGGCCATTCTTTTCTTTGAAAAAGAAAAGAATCAAAAGAAATTCGCGCGAAACACGGTTTCGCTCCGGGTGTCTGCGGGACACCCCTATTTTATGGCAGACAGTTAGTATTAACTAATTCCGTTCTGGTGAAAGGAGATCTGTGTCATGCAAACAAAAATTGCCCTTGCCGGGAACCCGAACACCGGCAAGACTACCCTGTTCAACGCCCTGACGGGGGCCAGCCAGTACGTGGGCAACTGGCCCGGTGTGACGGTGGAGAAGAAGGAGGGCACGCTAAAGGGCCGCAGGGATGTGACTATCACCGACCTGCCCGGCATCTACTCCCTCTCCCCCTACACATTGGAGGAGGTAGTGGCCCGGGATTACCTGATCCAGGAGCAGCCGGAGGCGGTTTTGAATATCGTCGATGGTACAAACCTGGAGCGCAACCTGTATCTGACCACCCAACTGCTGGAGCTGGGAATCCCAGTGGTAGTGGCAGTCAATATGATGGACGTTATCAAACGGAACGGCGACCGCCTGGACACCGGGAAGCTTGGCCAGGCCCTTGGCTGCGAGGTGGTGGAGATCTCCGCCATCAAGGGCGAGGGCATCACGGAGGCGGCAGAGCGGGCCGTGGCCGCCGCAGGAAGACGGGCTGCCGCTCCCTCCCACCGGTTCAGCGGTGCGGTGGAGCACGCTTTGGCCCACATTGAGGAGCTGGCGCTGCACAGCGTGCCCGACGCCCAGCGGCGCTGGTACGCCATCAAGCTCTTCGAGCGGGACGGGCGGGTGGCGGAGCAGCTGAAGCTGCCTACCGATATCACCGGCCAGATTGAGGGCAGTATCCAGTCCTGCGAGGAAGAGCTGGACGATGACGCAGAAAGTATCATCACCGCAGGCCGGTATGACTGGATCGCCTCCATCAGCGGCACCTGCTTCCAGCGGAAACGCCAAGGCCGCCTGAGCGTCTCCGACCGGATTGACCAGGCCGTCACCAACCGCATCCTGGCACTGCCGCTCTTTGTCACCATCATGGGGCTGGTGTACGCTATCTCCATGGGCGGCTGGACCATCTCTATCGGCACCATAGCCACGGACTGGGCCAACGATGTACTCTTCGGGGAGTGGGTACCAGGGCTTTTTGACGCTATCCTTACCGGCGTGGGCGTCGCAGAGGGGAGCTGGCTCTACAGCCTCATCCAGGACGGCATTGTGGCCGGAGTGGGTGCAGTACTGGGCTTTGTGCCCCAGATGCTGGTGCTGTTTTTCCTGCTGTGCATCCTGGAGGATATCGGGTATATGGCCCGGATCGCCTTCATCATGGACCGGATCTTCCGCCGGTTCGGCCTGAGCGGCAAGAGCTTCATCCCCATGCTGGTGGCGACCGGCTGCGGTGTGCCCGGTATCATGGCCTCCCGGACCATCGAGCAGGACCGCGACCGGCGGATGACCATCATGACCACTGGTTTTATGCCCTGCGGAGCAAAAATGCCCATTGTGGGCCTGTTCGCCGGAGCTCTGTTCGGCGGCAGCTGGCTGGTGGCCACCTCCGCCTACTTCATCAGTGTGGCGGCAGTGATCCTCTCCGGTATCATACTTAAGAAATTCCGCCTGTTTGCTGGGGAGCCCGCGCCCTTTGTCATGGAACTGCCCGCCTACCATATCCCCCACCCAGGCAATGTGCTGCGGGGCACCTGGGAGCGGGGGTGGAGCTTCATCAAACGGGCCGGGACTGTGATCCTGCTCAGCTCCATCGTCCTCTGGTTCCTCCAGGGTTACGGCGTCGTAGACGGCGCCCTCCAGGCTGTGGAGGACAACAACTGCTCCCTCCTCGCCTCCATCGGCAGCGCGGCGGCCTGGATCTTCTATCCCCTGGGCTGGAGGGGTGAGATGGCATGGAAAGCCACAGTCGCCAGTGTCACCGGCCTGATCGCCAAGGAGAACGTGGTGGACACCTTTGGGGTGCTGTACCACTACGCCGGCGATGTGGCGCTTACAGAAAACAGCAGCCCTCTCTGGGCCGCAGTTTCCTCTGATTTTACGGCCATCACCGCTTACAGCTTTATGATCTTCAATCTTCTGTGCGCCCCCTGCTTTGCCGCCATCGGCGCTATCAAGCGGGAGATGAACAGTGCCAAGTGGACCGCCGGGGCCATCGGCTATATGTGCGCGTTTGCCTACATTGCCGCCATGATTGTCTATCAGGTTGGCGGGCTCATCACTGGCGAGGCCCCCTTCGGGATCTTCACCGCTGCCGCTTTCGCCCTGTTGGCTGGCCTGCTGTACCTTCTCTTCCGCCCTTATCGGGATCCCCAGGAAGCGCTGCACTTGAACAGCAGGCGCGCCAGGGCGTAAAAACAGCTTGTCTTGTGAGGTGAATACTATGCTGGCCTATATCGCATCCCATATGGGATATATCATCGTGACGCTTGTGCTCTTTTTGGTGGTCGCCGCCGTCATTGTGCGGATGGTACGGGACAAGAAATCCGGCAAAGGCGGCTGCGGGTGCGGCTGCAAGGGCTGCGCCAATGCGCCCTATTGCCATCTCCAGATCCCCGTTGACAAGGATTGATCCCTTTTCGTGCCGGGTTGCTCCCCCCACGCTTGGGAGGTATCTCTTGAATGATTCCGACAGCCCAAGGGCAGACAGATGCTGCAAAGAAACCGCTGTGGGGGGAGATTCCCTTTAGACGGGGGATTTTTTGACAGGTTAAGGGGGGATTTCACCAAAAAGCAAAATCCCCCCACAAACCGGAAGTTGGTAATGATCTATCTTTCTTTTTTCCTCTTCCCTTTTTTATTTTTGCTCCGCAAAAATGCTTGTTAGGCTGCAACCAACCCCGCCGGAGGTATTCACCCTAACGGCAATTTGATGGATACCTCTACATGCCCCAGACAATGCCCACCACAGCAGAGGCCAGGATAAAGAGGATGGGGTGCAGGCCCTTGGTCTGCTTGACCTTGTTGGTCAGCAGCCACAGCACAACAGCCAGCAGCCAGCCCTTCCAGTTGAACAGGGACAGCCCAAACCCCTGCTCCAGATTCTCCATGAAAAACAGGTTCGACATCACCACCGACAGGCCCGCCGCCGCGATCAGGCCCGTGGAGGCCGGGCGCAGGCCGTAGAAAGCATTCTCCACCAGCCGGTTTTCCCGGAAACTCTTGAGGAAGGAGGCGATAATCAGGATTACAATGATGGACGGCGTCACCAGCCCCACCGTAGCTACCGTCGCACCCAGGATGGCAAAAGGCAGGCCACCCAGGTTCCCGCCGGTGACATAGCCCACATAGGTCGCCATATTCACACCAATCGGGCCGGGGGTGGACTCGCCTACGGCGATCATGTTGGCCACATCGTTGCGGGTAAACCAGCCGGTGGCGTCAGCCATGTTATAGAGGAAGGGAATCGTCGCCATACCGCCGCCCACGGCGAACAGGCCGGTTTTGAAAAACTCATAAAACAGGCGCAGATACAGCATCATTTCCTCACCCCCACATTCTTCAGCACAATTCCCACCACTGCGGCCACCAGGACAAATATCACCGGGCTGAGCGGCGTAAAGTAGCTGCCCAAGGCGACGGCCAGGAAGATCACCGCTGTCGGCGCATCCAGCACCGCCTTTTTCAGCAGCTTGACCACCGCGTTCAAAATCAGGATACACACGCACACCCGGATCCCGCCGAAGGCGTGCTGCACCCAGGCCAGGTGGGAGAACACCGTGATGACCCCCGCCAGCAGGGAGATAATCACCAGGGAGGGGAACACCACGCCAAGCGTGGACAGGATCCCTCCCAGAATCCCCCGCTGCTTCTGCCCAATAAAGGTGGCAGTATTGACCGCAATGATGCCAGGGGTACACTGGCCGATGGCGAAATAGTCCATCAGCTCCTCCTCCGTTGCCCAGCCCTTGCTGTCCACCACTTCCCGCTGGAGGATGGGCAGCATCGCGTAGCCGCCGCCGAAGGTCATCACCCCCACCTTGGCAAAGGTGACGAAAAGATCCACCAAGTTGTTCATAGCTCGCTCCTTCTATTCTTCGTTATTCATCATATGATGCGGGGCCTACCTGCGGATGGCCTGGCTGTACGGCTGGCCAAACATCCCGTCAAAGCAGTAGCCCACTGCCCCCTGGCTCCAGACCACAGACCACTGGGTGGTCCAAGTACCGTCCAGCTGGGCCGTCCGCTCCAGGGCGTTCCAGACGTCGCTGCCTGTCAGCACGCCGCCGCGCTCCTCATAAAAGGCGCATAATGTCTGGTAGCGCTCCTGAGCGCCCGCTCCCCCGGCGGCCGTATCGCCGTTGGCGAGGTTGAAGTTCGTGACCACCTGGGTGGGGACGGCCACACACCCCTCCGGGGTAAACTCCACCGCCACCGAGGCCCCCGACGCGTCGGAGATCGCCAGGTGGTGGCTGATCCCGCCGGAGGCGTGGATGTCATACCCCTCCAGCAGCGCCAGCGCCTCCTCCACTGTAGCCGCCCGGTTCAGCAGCAGCCGGATGGCCGTTGTGACCGTCAGATCCGGCTTCTCCGTGGCGGGGGAGGGCATCCCGCCCTCATTCACCTCCAGGTCCGCTACGCACAGCCCCGCCTCGTTTACCCCGTCCAACGGGACATACAGTGCGGCAATCGCCAGCAGCCTGTTGGCAAAGCCCTCTGGCAGGGCCCCTGCGCGCCCTGCCACATTCTGAAAGTCGCAGGTGGACACAGACGCATAGCCCTCCTCCGGCACATGCCGGAGGATCACCGGGACAGACGCTGTCCAGTCGAAGTTCCTCCCCCAGACGTGGGTGCCGTCCGGTCCGGCAGCGGAGATGCTGCTGCACCCGTGGCTGCTCTCTGCCACCGGCACAGCGTAAAACCCCCGGGAGATCACCCTGGTCAGGTACGCAGCCACCTCGCTGTCCGAGGAGGCGCCGCCCTGGCGCAGGAACTCCTCAAAACCGTAGTCCCCTACCACCTCCATCGTGTAGGCGGGCCGGGCCGTATCGAGCCGCCGGATGGTGCCCATGATCCCCAGCTCCCGGCGGAACAGGAGCGCCAGCAGGAGCAGCACCCCAGCAGCAGCCAGCGCGGCCGCCAGCAGGATCTGCTTCGTCCGGGACCGCCCCCGGTAGGCCTGGTATGTGCGCTTCTTCATCTGCTTCATTCCACATAGCCATACAGCCCCCGGACAGAGACCTCCCCTGTGCGCACTGTGGTCTTGCTTCCATCCGGCATCCGGACAATCAACCCGAATTCACTGTCAATATCCAGCGCCTCTGCCTCGGATTTCCCGTCCGCCCACAACAGCTGCACCCGCCGCCCCAGGGTCACACAGTCCTGGCGGTAGGCCTCCACCCACTCGCCGATATCGCCCCCCAGACTATCTGACAGCCTGTAGAATTCCTCTACCATCGCCGCAGCCAGGGCGGGCCGGGATACCGCATACCCCTCCTGGGCCAGGGAGGTGGCCATTTCCGCCACCTGGGGGCCGAAATCCTCCGCCGTATGGCCGGCGTTGACCCCGGCCCCGATCACCAGGGACTGGGTCATCTGCGTCTCCCCCTCCAGGGCCAGCTCCGTCAAGATGCCGCACAGCTTCCTTTTATTGAGCACCAGGTCATTGGTCCATTTGATCTTTGGCCGGACACCGGCAGCCCGCTCCACGGCGCGGCACACCGCCACTGCGGCCATGCCTGTCACCCCCATCAGCTCCCCCGGCGGCAGCTGGGGCCGCAGCAGTACAGACAGGTACACCCCCTTGCCCGGCGGCGACTGGAAAGAGCGGGCCATGCGTCCCCGGCCGGCACTCTGGCAGTTGGCTACAGCCACCGTCCCGTGGGGCGCGCCCGCCAGGGCCTCCCGCTTCAGATAGGAGTTGGTAGAGTCGATCTCCTCCAGGCAGCGCAGGTCCGGGCAGTGGACGCCCGGCGCCAGACAGCGCCGGATCTCCCGCTCCACCAGGGCATCCGGCGCGGCAGTCAACCGGTAGCCCGCCCCAGCGCGGGCCTCGATGGTATAGCCATCCCGGCGCAGGCTGTCAATGGCCTTCCACACAGCCGCCCGGCTGACCCCCAGCTGCCGGCTGATCTCCTCACCGGAAAAATACGCCTCCGGCTGCTCCCGCAGCAGCGCGTAAACCTGCTCCTTACTCATGCCGTTCCCTCCCCTATCGTTCTTCCAGGCGATAGTATAGCATCCCCCGGGCTGTTTGTAAAGTTTGGAAAGCGTTAACGGCGGCAGCCCTGGACGGAAAAAATAATTTCCGCCAATACAAGAACGGATGTTGCATCCCAGGACATCCTGTGGTATAATGCGTGCATAGAATTGGTGGGCCGCAGGACCCACATCCGCTCCAACCCCTTTTCCTGCACACAGAAGAATGATTGCTGACACGGGGAGCTTGTGGGCACATACATTGTTGGGAGGGCTGACCATGCCAAAAAAGACGCAGATGACAGACCGGATTTATGAATACCTACAGACGGTGATCCCAACGCAGGGGTACGCCCCTTCGGTACGGGAGATCTGCGAGGCCGTGGGGCTGAAATCCCCCTCCACGGTCCATTTCCACCTGAAGCGGCTCCAGGAGCAGGGCCTGATTGAAAAAGGCGACTTCAAAGGACGGGCCATCGTCCTCACTGCGCAGCGGGAGAAAAAGCCGGCAAACCGCATCCCCATCCTGGGCGATGTGGCGGCGGGCTCCCCTATCCTGGCCCAGGAGTGCATTGACGACTATCTGACGTTTGACTGCGGCGGCATGGAGGACGAATTCTTTGCCCTGCGGGTGCGTGGGGAATCCATGCTCAAGGCTGGTATCCTGCCGGATGACCTTGTGGTGGTGCGCCGCCAGGAATCCGCCTCCAACGGCGAGATCGTTGTTGCCCTCCTGGGGGACGAGGCCACAGTCAAGCGCCTGTCCCGCCGCAACGGCAGCATCTGGCTTTTGCCGGAAAACGACGCCTACAGGCCCATTGACGGGCGGGGCGCCCAGGTGCTGGGCAAGGTGACGGCAGTGGTGCGGCAGTACATCTAGGCAGCCGCCCCCTGGCAGGCAGAAGGGACGGGGACGCCATACGGCGTCCCCGTCCCTTTGCGGCCTGTCAGTGCCGCTCCCGCTTCCTGGCCAGGGCCAGGCAGGCCAGCACCAGGTTCTCCACCGCCATCCCGGCAGTGACAACAACCGACGCAGCCAAAATGATCATCGAGACAATGCGTGCTCTCTTTAGCATATGATATCCTCCTTCCAAGCGCCCGCAGCCGGTGCAAAACAGCACCCCGTTTCGCCCATTGGGCGGCTGCGCAGGGCAGGCTTGCGGGTGTTCCGGATATTTCCAGTATACCCCATGGGCGGGGAAAAGTCTACTGCATTTCTTGTATCCCGCCCTTCTGCCCTGCCGGGTACCGAATTTATTTTCTTCTCCTCTTTATTTGTTCACATTTTACCGCTATACTGGGAAGCAAATTAGTAAGAAGCGAGGTCCTTCCCATGCGGAACGTTTTCTACCGGTTCTCCAATGCCATGGCACGGTTCATGTATGGACGCAACGGCTCCGACCAGCTTAACGCCGCCCTGCTGGTGGTGTATCTGGCCGTGTGTGTGGTGCGTATCCTGTTTGCACGGAGCTTTGCCGTCGCGTCGGCCTGCCACCTGCTGACAATACTGCTGGCGCTGGCGGTGATCTTCCGGATGTTCTCCCGCAATCTGGATAAGCGCCGGGCGGAAAACGCCAGATTCCTGTCCTGGTGGTACCCGCTAAAAAGCCGGATCTCCGGCGTACGGCAGCGCAGCCTGGACAAGGAGCACAAATATTTCACCTGCAAAAACTGTAAGGCAATCTGCCGCGTCCCTGCAGGCAAGGGAAAAATTGAGATCACCTGCCCTAAGTGCGGTGGAAAAATCATCGGGAAGAGCTGAATAATCGATCAAAGGGCGGGCCCAGCGCTGCTGGGCCCGCCCTCAGCCTGTCAAAAAACAGCTTCACGGGATTCTGCCTGTTTTTACTGCCCACCTTCCGGAAAAGCTCAGGCCGCGCCGCGCCCCATCAGCTGGTCCGCGCCGCTGGAGAGCGCCTCCAGCGCCTGGTCCGCCTCCGCCGCGCTGCCGCCCCGGACAGAGAGGTAGAGCTTCAGCTTCGGCTCTGTGCCCGAGGGCCGGACAATCAGCTTGCCCTCCCCGGCCAGCCGGAACTCCAGCACATCCGAAGGGATCAGGCCAGCGCCGCCCTGGGCATAGTCCACCACGCCGGTGACGGCCCGCCCGGCGATCTTAGCGGGGGGATTGGCCCGCAGGGAGGCCATCAGCCCCTCCATGGCCCGCATCCCGTCCTGGCCTTCAAAGGCCCGGCTGATGAGGCCGTTGCGGTAGTAGCCATATTTCTGGTACAGCGCATCCATCGCCTCCAGCAGGGTCATCCCCTGGCCCCGGTACCATGCGGCGGCCTCGCAGGCCAGCATCACCGCGTTAACCGCGTCCTTATCCCGGACATGGGCCCCGGAGAGATAGCCATAGCTCTCCTCAAAGCCGAAAATGAACCGCTCCCTGTGGCCCTCCGCCTCCAGCAGGCCGATCTGCTCACCGATATACTTGAAGCCCGTCAGTGTCCGGCGCAGCTCTACGCCATAGGCCGCCGCCACCGGCGTAGCCATATCGGTGGAGACAATGGTGGTGACAGCCACCGGGTTCTCCGGCATGGTCCCCCGCTCTAAACGGGTACGGCAGAGATAGTCGAAGAGCAGGATGCCCATCTCATTTCCGGTGATGAGCCGGTAGCCGCCCTGGCCGTCCGGTACCGCCGCGCCCATGCGGTCGCAGTCCGGATCAGTACCCAGCAGCAAGTCCGGCTTGACCTGGCCGCACAGGGCCAGGCCCCGCTCCATGGCCTCCCGGATCTCCGGGTTGGGGTAGGGGCAGGTGGGGAAGGTACCATCCGGGGCCTCCTGCTCCGGCACCACTGTGATATCCGCCGCCCCCATCTTCCCCAGCAGTTTTTTCACACACTCCAGGCCGGAGCCGTTGAGGGGGGTGTACACCAGCTTCAGCTGGGATACGTCGTTGCCAGGCCGGAGGTCCAGCACCGCGTCCACAAAGGCGTCCAGGCAGGAGTCCGGGATGGTGCGGATGGTCCCCGCCGCCACAGCCTGGTCGAAGTCCGCCAGCTTCACACCGTCAAAACAGTCGGTTCGCTCCATGGCGGCGAGCACCTTCTCCGCCGCCTCCGGGGTAATCTGGCAGCCGTCCGCGCCGTAGACCTTGTAGCCGTTGTACTGGGCGGGGTTGTGGCTGGCGGTGACGCACACGCCGGCCCCGCA
>CAJUAC010000080.1 GCA_910583885.1 uncultured Oscillospiraceae bacterium
CAGAATGGAAGGATACACCAGAGAGGAGATCCTCCGCCTGATCCAGGAGGAGGACGTCCAGTTTATCCGGATGCAGTTTACCGATCTCTTTGGACAGCTGAAAAATGTGGCAATTACGGTATCGCAGATTGAGCGGGCACTGGACGGGGAGATCATGCTGGACGGCAGTTCTATCCAGGGCTCCGTCCGTGTGGAGGAGTCCGACCAGTATTTGAAGCCGGATTTGAACACGTTCGCCATCCTGCCCTGGCGTCCGCAGTATGGCAAGGTGGCCCGGATGATCTGCAATGTCCACAACCCGGACGGCTCTCCCTTTGCCGGAGATCCCCGGAACGTGCTGAAGCAGGCACTGCAGACGGTAGAGGATATGGGACTGGCCCTGAATGTGGGGCCGGAGCTGGAGTTTTTCCTCTTTCTCACTGATGAGGAGGGGAATCCCTCTACCAGGACCGCCGACAGAGCGGGATACTTTGACCTTGGTCCCCTGGATCACGGCGAGAGCACCCGCCGGGAGGTGGCTCTGGCGCTGGAGAAGATGGGAATCGGGGTGGAGGCCAGTCACCACGAGGTCGCTGCCGGACAGCACGAGATAGACCTGAAATACGCGGATGCCCTTACTGCCGCCGACAACATTATGACTCTCAAACTGGCTGTGAAGACCCTGGCCCAGAAGAACGGACTCCACGCCACCTTCATGCCAAAGCCCCTGCGGGATGCGGCGGGCAACGGGATGCATATCAACCTCTCTCTGTTCCGTGAGGGACGGAATATGTTTTATGACGAAAGGGATCCACAGAGATTGTCCCTTCTGGCCCGGCAGTTTATCGCGGGCCTTCTGGAGCACGCCCGGGGATTCTGTGCGCTGGCCAATCCGCTGGTGAATTCCTACAAACGAATGGTGGCGGGCTACGAGGCTCCCTGCTGCCTGACCTGGTCCTCCGGCAACCGCTCTGCGCTCATCCGAATTCCCGTTTCCAGAGGGCAGGGGACCCGCGTGGAGCTGCGGAGCCCCGACCCCACCTGTAATCCCTATCTGACGCTGGCGGCATGTCTCGCTGCGGGGCTGGACGGCATCCGGCGGGAGCTGGCGCCGCCGCCGGAGATTGCCGGAAACCTCTACCACATGTCGCCGGAAGAGCTGGCGTCGCGGGGAATCCGGAATCTGCCCTCGTCGCTGGAGGACGCCCTCCGGGCCATGGAGGCGGATCCGGTGGTAATAAAGGCGTTGGGGCCTTATGCTGCGCGGTATATTGAGGGCAAACGGCAGGAGTGGGAGGAATACCGAACACAGATATCCCAGTGGGAGCTGGACCGCTGCCTGATTACATGGTGAGCCGCAGATGGAGCGAGCGATTGTCGCTTTTGCAGATGAGCGCATCCGGCAAAAGAGCCTGTGCCTGCTGAGCAGGGAGGGCTGGGAAACCATGGTCTGCGCTTCCGGTGCGGAGGTGATCCGCATGGCCCGGCAGCTGGGCAGCGCCATGGTAATCTGTGGCTTTCACCTGCCGGATATGACGGCGGATACCCTGGCGGCGGAGCTGCGGGGAACAGCGGTGCTGCTGGTCATAGCCAGGGCTTCCTATCTGGACCTGTGCGGCGGAGAAAATCTCTACAAGCTGCCTCTGCCCGCCACACATGCTGAGTTCATGGCCTCGTTAAGGCTGCTTTTGGATTTTGAGAGCACACATCTCCGCCACCCTGTTTCCGGGAGAGGAGAAGAGGCCCAGCAGCTGATCCGGAAGGCCAAGGAGCTCCTCATGGATGTAAACCGCATGAGCGAGGAGGAGGCCCACCGGTTTCTCCAGCGCCGGGCCATGGACAGCGGCATGAAGCTGGCGGAGGCCGCCCGTTGGGTTGTGGAGTCTTACAATGTATGACGTTGGGTGAATTGTATAATTTTGCAAAAGTTTTTTGTGTAGATACTCTAATATCTTGTATCCCCCTCTATTGACGGAGCTGCCGGCGCCGTGGTAAAGTGTACCCATCACAAGGGCAAAGGCGTCCTGAGAGCGTGACTCTCGGACGCCTTTGCCCGTTTCATTTAAGGAGGGAGTACTATGTATTCATCTGTCAGCACCATCTGGGTTCTGCTGGGAGCGGCTCTGGTCTTCCTGATGCAGGCGGGCTTCGCCATGTGCGAGGCAGGCTTTACCCGAGCCAAGAACACCGGCAATATCCTGATGAAGAACCTCATGGACTTCTGCATTGGCACACCTACTTACTGGCTTCTGGGCTTTGGATTGATGTTTGCCGGGTCCGGGGCCATCATCGGAGGGCTGGACCCCTTCGTCCGAGGGGACTATTCCGCCGTCCTGCCCGCCGGGGTGCCCCTGTTTGCCTACCTCATTTTCCAGACGGTCTTCTGCGCCACGTCGGCCACCATCGTCTCCGGGGCTATGGCGGAGCGGACCAGGTTCATTTCCTACTGCCTCTACTCTTTCTGCATCTCCGCCTTCATCTATCCCGTTTCCGGCCACTGGATCTGGGGCGGCGGCTGGCTGAGCCGATTGGGATTCCATGACTTTGCGGGTTCCACGGCGGTTCACATGGTGGGCGGCGTGTGCGCCTGCATCGGCGCAGCTATCCTGGGTCCCCGGATCGGCAAATACGACGACCAGGGCAGGCCCCGGGCCATCCTGGGCCACAGTCTGTCCCTGGGCGCTCTGGGTGTGTTTATCCTCTGGTTCTGCTGGTTTGGTTTCAACGGCTGCTCCACCGTGGGCATGGAGGGGGATGATGTGATCGTCAGCGCGGGGCTGATTTTTGTCACCACCAACATGGCCCCGGCGGTGGCCAGTGTCGTGACTATGATCTACACTTGGGTTCGCTACAAGAAGCCGGATGTGGGCATGACCCTTAACGCCGCCCTGGCGGGGCTGGTGGCAATCACCGCCGGCTGCGACGTGGTCTCCCCGGCGGGAGCCGCCGCCATCGGAGCCATCGCCGGACTGCTGCTGCCTGTCTCCGTGAATTTCTTCGACTCCGTTTTGAAGATCGACGACCCGGTGGGTGCGATTTCCGTCCACGGCATCTGCGGCGCAGCGGGGACCATCCTCGTCGGCCTCTTCTCCACCAGCGAGGGTCTGCTTTACGGCCACGGCGCCCATTTCCTCCTGATCCAGTGTCTGGGCGCAGTCTGCACGGCCCTCTGGGCGGCGGTGATGATTACCATCGTTTTCCTGGTCATCAAGCACACAATCGGGCTTCGCGTCTCCCAGGAGGAGGAGCTGAAGGGCCTGGACATCACGGAGCACGGCCTGCCCTCCGCTTACGGTGGCTTCGCCTTCGTCTACGACGATACGCCGGACGGCCTGCCGGTCCCTGCAGCGCCCGAAGCCGTTCCCCTGCAGGAGGCGGTACCGGTGGAGACCGTGCCCCCCGCCGTCTCCGTCGAAGCATCCCGGGGCGGCGTGAAAATAACCAGAGTGGACATTCTCTGCAAGATGGAGCGATTCGACGCGCTGAAGCGGGCCATGTTCAATATCGGCATTACAGGCATGACGGCAACCAATGTCATGGGCTGCGGCGAGCAGCGAGGCAAGACGGAGGGCTACTTCCGGGGCGCCAAGGTGGAGGCCACCATGCTGCCCAGCATCCAGGTGTCCATCGTGGTCAGCAAGGTGCCGGTGAGTCTGGTGGTGGAAACCGCCCGGAAGGTGCTGTACACCGGCGCTTTCGGTGATGGAAAGATTTTCGTTTACAACGTGGAAAATGTGGTGAAGGTACGCACTGGCGGGCAGGGCTATGACGCTCTCCAGGACGAAGAGGCAAAATAAATCGGTGCGTATGTGAATGGAGAACATTCGTCCGCAGCGCATAAATGCACAAAGAGTGCTGACACAAAAAGAAATCTTTTGGCGCAGTTACTGAAAACGGGAGAATAGCCCGATATTTTCAGGAAAAAGCGTTGACAGCTGCGTATTTTTGCACGTATAATAAAAAATATGAGAGAGCAACGGGGCCTCCCAAGGGGTCCCGTTGCTCTTTTTTATTTTGCCAGCGAACGGAGTGTTTTTTATGTCATTTGTGTCTCCGCTGTACAGCTCCCGGTTTGAGCACGACGCCTGCGGCATTGGCGCGGTTGTGGACATCCGGGGACGAAAATCCCATGGGACGGTGAACAGCGCTTTAAAAATTGTGGAAAAGCTGGAGCACCGCGCCGGAAAGGACGCCGCCGGAGAGACCGGCGACGGCGTGGGCCTGCTGCTCCAGGTGCCCCACAGGTTGATGGTAAAAGCCACCGGTAACCTCGGAATCGCTCTGGGGGGTGAACGGGATTACGGCGTGGGGGTGTTCTTCTTCCCCCAGGACAGGGTCAGGCGGGCCCAGGCCCAAAAGATGCTGGAGATCATTGTGGACAAGGAGGGACTGGAGTTCCTGGGCTGGCGGGACGTGCCGGTCCATCCGGAGGTGCTGGGGGAGAAGGCGAGAAGCTGTATGCCCCATATCTGCCACTGCTTCGTGAAGCGCCCGGAGGACTGTGCCCGGGGTCTGGAGTTCGACCGGAGGCTGTATGTTGTCCGGCGGGTATTTGAACAGTCCAATGTCAATACCTATATCCCCTCTTTCTCCAGCCGGACGATTGTCTATAAGGGAATGTTTCTGGTGGAGCAGCTGCGGCAGTTCTATGCCGATTTGACGGACCCGGACTGTCAGAGCGCCATCGCCCTGGTCCACTCCCGTTTCTCCACCAATACCTCCCCCTCCTGGGAGAGGGCGCACCCCAACCGGTATATTCTCCACAACGGGGAGATCAATACCATCCGGGGAAATGCGGACCGGATGCTGGCCCGGGAGGAGACCGTCTCCTCTCCCGTTATGGATGACGATATGGATAAGATTCTGCCTGTTGTGGACCAGAACGGGTCAGACTCCGCTATGCTGGACAACACCCTGGAGTTCCTGATGATGAACGGTATGGAGCTGCCTCGGGCCGTCATGCTCTGCATCCCGGAGCCGTGGGCTAAGGATAAGCGGATGGACCGGGAGAAGCGGGATTTCTACCACTATTACGCCACCATGATGGAGCCCTGGGACGGGCCCGCCGCCATCGTCTTCTCTGACGGCGACACCGTGGGGGCGGTGCTGGACCGGAACGGACTTCGGCCCTGCCGGTGGTATCTCACAGACGATCAACAACTGATTCTCTCCTCCGAGGTGGGAGTGCTGGATGTGCCGCCGGAGTGCATTGTAAAAAAGTCCCGCCTTCAGCCGGGACGGATGCTGCTGGCGGACCTCCGGGAAGGCCGGCTGGTGGACGACGCAGAGCTCAAATCCCGCTATGCCCGCCGCCAGCCCTACGGCGAGTGGCTGGACGCCAATCTGATTCACCTCCGGGACCTCCCCATTCCCAACAAGCGGGTGGAGACCCATCCTCAGGAGCTGCGGGACCGGCTGTATAAGGCCTTCGGCTACACCTATGAGGAGGTGAAGGATGCCATTCTCCCCATGGCCCGGGATGGGATGGAGCCCACCTCCGCCATGGGGGTGGACACGCCGCTGGCAGTACTCAGCGAGCGCCGCCAACCCCTGTTCAACTACTTCAAGCAGCTTTTCGCCCAAGTGACGAATCCCCCCATCGACGCCATCCGGGAAGAAATTGTCACCGACACCACCGTTTATGTGGGCCCCAGCGGCAACCTGCTGGAAGAGAAAGCGTCCAACTGTACGGTTCTTCAAATCCAAAACCCCATTTTGACCTCGGTGGACCTGATGAAAATTCGGCATATGGACCGCCCGGGCTTCCATGTGGAGACCGTTTCCCTGCTGTACTACAAGGGATCCCCTCTGGCCAACGCCTTGGACCGTCTGGTGGTGAATGTGGACCGGGCCTATAAGAAGGGCGCCAACATTATCATTCTCTCGGACCGGGGCGTGGATGAAAATCACGTGGCGATTCCCTCTCTCCTGGCGGTGAGTACCCTGGAGCAGCACCTGGTTCGGACCAAAAAACGGACAGCGGTCTCCATGGTTCTGGAGAGCGCGGAGCCCCGGGACGTCCACCATTTTGCAACGCTTCTGGGATACGGCGCCCAGGCGATCAATCCCTATCTGGCCCAGGAGTGCGTGGAGGAGCTGGTGGAGCGGGGACTGCTGGACAAGGAGTCCTCCGTGGCCGTCAGGGACTACAATGAGGCCATTCTCCACGGAATTGTGAAGATCGCCTCCAAAATGGGAATCTCCACCATCCAGTCCTACCAGTCCGCCCAGATTTTTGAGTGCGTGGGCATCAACAGGGCCACTGTGGACCGGTACTTCACCAACACGGTCAGCCGTGTGGAGGGCGTGGGGCTGGAGGAAATCGGAGAGGGCGTAGAGTGGAATCACAGTCAGGCTTTCGACCCTCTGGGTCTGGGTTTTGACTCCACGCTGGATTCCGCAGGGATTCACAAGCTCCGTTCCGGACCGGACAAAGAGGACCATATGTACAACCCGCGCACCATTCTCCTTTTGCAGAAGGCGGCGCGGGAAGGGAGCTATGAGATTTTTAAGGAGTACAGTGCCCTGGTGGACTTTGCCGACAAACCCCACACGCTGCGGGGCCTGTTGGATTTCCGTGTTTCGGAGGACGGGGGAATCCCCCTGGAAGAGGTGGAACCGGTGGAGAGCATTGTCCGGCGGTTCAAGACCGGGGCCATGAGCTATGGCTCCATCTCCCGGGAGGCCCACGAGTGCATGGCTATTGCGATGAACCGCATTGGCGGAAAATCCAACTCCGGCGAGGGCGGCGAGGCACGGAAGCGACTGAGCAGTGACCGCCGCTCCGCCATCAAACAGGTGGCCTCAGGCCGCTTCGGCGTCACCAGTGAGTATCTGGTCAGCGCTGATGAGATTCAGATCAAGATGGCCCAGGGGGCCAAGCCCGGCGAGGGGGGGCACCTGCCGGGGAAAAAGGTATATCCCTGGATTGCCAGGACCCGGTGTTCTACCCCCGGCGTGACCCTGATCTCCCCGCCGCCCCACCATGACATCTACTCCATCGAGGACCTGGCCCAACTGATATATGATTTGAAAAACGCCAACCGGTTCGCCCGGATCAGTGTCAAACTGGTCAGCGAGGCGGGAGTAGGCACGATTGCCGCCGGCGTTGCCAAGGCCGGGGCGCAGGTGGTGCTGATCTCCGGCCACGACGGCGGTACCGGAGCGGCCCCCCGCAGCTCCATTCAGGGGGCGGGCCTGCCCTGGGAGCTGGGGGTGGCGGAGGCCCATCAGACCCTGATACAAAACGACCTCCGCCAGCAGGTGGTGATTGAAGCCGATGGCAAGCTGATGACAGGCCGGGACGTGGCAATTGCCTGTATGCTGGGGGCGGAGGAATTCGGTTTTGCCACTGCGCCCCTGGTGGCCATGGGCTGCTGCATGATGCGGGTGTGTAATCTGGACACCTGTCCCGCCGGTATTGCCACCCAGGACCCAGAGCTCCGGAAGCGGTTTTCCGGCAGGCCTGAGTACGTGGAGAACTTTATGTATTTTGTAGCGCGGGAGCTGCGGGAGTACATGGCCTCCCTGGGCGTACGGACCGTGGACGAGCTGGTGGGCCGGTGCGATTTGCTGCGGGTTCGGGAAAAACTGATAACTCGCCGGGCGGAGGCCCTGAATCTGGACGCACTGCTGCAAAATCCCTGTGGTGACCATGTGCCCCACTTCGACCCCGCCGCAGTCTACGACTTTCAGCTGGAGAGGACGGCGGATATGCGGGTGCTGATGGAAAAACTGGGAAAAAGTCTCAGGGACAGGAGGAGCGGGCGTCTGGATATCCGGATTTCCTCCACGGACCGGGCTTTCGGCACCCTGTTCGGTTCAGAGATCACCCGAACCTGCGAAAACGGCCTGCCGGAGGACAGCTATGTCATCACCTGCCGCGGCGGCGGCGGGCAGTCCTTCGGGGCATTTATCCCCAGGGGGCTGACGCTGGACCTGGAGGGGGACTGCAACGACGGATTCGGCAAGGGCCTCTCCGGCGGCAAGCTGATTCTGCATCCACCGGCGGGGGGGACCGGGTTTAAGCCGGGGGAGAACATCATCGTGGGCAACGTGGCTCTCTATGGAGCCACCGGCGGCAAGGCCTTCATCAACGGTATGGCCGGAGAGCGCTTCTGCGTCCGCAACTCCGGTGCCTCCGCTGTGGTGGAGGGCGTGGGCGACCATGGCTGCGAGTACATGACCGGAGGCCGGGCAGTGATCCTGGGGCCCACCGGGAAGAACTTTGCGGCGGGCATGTCCGGCGGCGTGGCCTACGTGCTGGACGAACGGCATGATTTGTATCTCCGCCTCAATAAGGAGCAGGTTCAGGCTGCGGAACTGACAGAGGCCCACGATATTGCGGAGCTTCGTGCCCTGATTGAGGAGCATGTAGCCGCCACCGGTTCCCCCAGAGGGAAGCAAATTCTGGCGGCGTTCCAGTCCTATATTCCCTGCTTCAAGAAGGTCATGCCCAGAGACTATGACCGGATGCTTCGGGCTATTGCCCAGCAGGAGGAAAAGGGCATGAGCCGGGAGCAGGCGGAGATCGAGGCGTTTTATGCCACCGCGAGAGGATAAGGAGGGGTGACGATATGGGAAAGATCACTGGATTTTTGGAATATGACCGGCGGGAGCTGGCGGACCGCCCGCCGCTGGAGCGGGTCCGGGACTGGGAGCCCTTCCGCATCCCCCTGACGGCGGATGCCCGCCGGGAACAGGGAGGGCGGTGTATGAACTGCGGCGTCCCATTCTGCCAATCCGGCATCCGGTGGGAGGGGCGGGACTTTGGCTGTCCCCTGCATAATTTGATTCCCGAGTGGAACGACATGATCCATGCAGGGAACCCCTCTCATGCCCTGAGCCGCCTGCTGAAAACCAATAATTTCCCGGAGTTCACCGGGCGGGTCTGCCCTGCGCCCTGCGAGGAGGCGTGCATCTGCGGAATGTACGGCGATGCCGTGACCATCCGGGACAACGAGCTGAGCGTCATAGAGGAGGCCTTTGCCGCCGGGGCGGTGCGGCGCCGCCGTCCGCCTCAGTGGTCGGGAAAGAAGGTGGCGGTGGTGGGTTCCGGCCCGGCGGGCCTGGCGGCGGCGGACCAGCTGAATCACCGGGGCCACTCTGTCACCGTTGTGGAGCGGGAGGAGCGGCCCGGAGGGCTTTTGACCTACGGCATTCCCAATATGAAGCTGCCCAAGGACATCGTAAAGCGCAGAATTAACCTGATGACGGACGAGGGGGTCAGCTTTGTCACCGGTGTGGATGCGGCGGACCCCCAGGTGGCCCAGAGGCTGCTGCGGGACTATGATGCGGTAATCCTCTGCTGCGGCGCGGAGCGGCCCCGCCCCCTTGGATTGGAGACAGAAGGAATCTCCGGCATCTGCTACGGCACGGAGTTTTTGAAGGCCGCTGTGGAACAGCGGCAGTTTGGTAAAACGCCCGCCGTTCCCACAGCGGAGGGGCGGGACGTGATCATCATCGGTACCGGCGACACCGCCTCCGACTGCGTGGCCACGGCCCTGCGGCAGGGATGCCGGTCCATTGCACAGCTGGTGCGCCGTCCGGAGGCAGACTACCTGCAAAACGGTGTTCTGCCCCGGGACTGTGCCCATGAGGAGGCTGCTGCCCTGTTTGGAGAGGATCCCAGGCGGTTTGGCGTGCAAATTAAGGAGATCCGTGTGGAGAACGGCGCACTGACCGCCGTGACCACCACGGAGGGAGACGCTCTGCCCTGCGGGCTCCTGATCGCCGCCACCGGCTTTGCCGGATGCGCGGGCGAAGTGTGCAAGGCCTTCGGCGTGGCCTGGGATGAGACGGTCCGGACTTCGGAGGGCGGCTTTGCCACCACCGTGGAGAAGGTCTTTGCCGCCGGGGATATGCGCCGGGGCCAGTCTCTTGTGGTATGGGCCATAGCGGAGGGGCGGAGTGCCGCCGCGGAGGTGGATGCGTACCTCAATGGCTGCACCAATCTTGTACGGGTGGTATAGGTTCTGGAAAGAGAAATGCCCATCGTGGAAAGTTCATGAAAAATTTTTCGCGGCAGCGGAATTTTCCGGTGTTTCGGCCAAGATTTCTGAAACCCCTGAAAAATGATTGACAGGGCCCCGGCGAGGGCGTATAATGCCCCCATAAAGGCAAAGGCGTCTTTAGGGAGTATTCCCGGAAGGCGCCTTTGCCCTTTTTATGCGATGATCGCGGAAAGGGTGAACGAACATGGCAGCACTGCCAGAGTATTTCGGAAGTTTGGTATTTGATGATCGGGTGATGAAAGCGAATCTGTCCGCCGAAGTGTACCAGTCTCTTCGCAGGACCATTGATGAGGACGCGAGGCTGGATATTGGCGTGGCCAACGCGGTGGCCTCCGCTATGCGGGATTGGGCGGTGGCCCATGGGGCAACCCACTTTACCCACTGGTTTCAGCCCCTTACCGGTGTTACCGCCGAGAAGCACGACAGTTTTATCTCACCCGCTCCGGACGGCGGCGTCATCATGGAGTTCTCCGGCAAAGAGTTGATCCGAGGAGAGCCGGATGCCTCCTCTTTCCCATCCGGCGGACTGCGGGCCACCTTTGAGGCACGGGGCTACACCGCGTGGGACCCCACCTCCTACGCGTTTATCAAGGACCGGACATTGTGCATTCCCACCGCTTTCTGCGGCTACAATGGTGAGGCGCTGGACAAGAAGACGCCTCTGCTGCGCTCCATGGAGGCGCTGAACCGACAGGCGCTGCGCATTCTGCGCCTGTTTGGAAACACGGAGGTAAAGCGGGTAAGCACCGCTGCGGGCCCGGAACAGGAGTATTTCCTGGTGGACGCCAAGCTGTGGGAGCAGCGCCGGGACCTGCGCTTCACCGGACGCACGCTTTTCGGCGCCCGGCCTCCCAAGGGACAGGAGATGGATGATCACTACTTTGGCACGATCAAGCCCCGGGTGGCCGCCTACATGGAGGATCTGAATCAGGAGCTTTGGAAGCTGGGCATCCTGGCCAAGACCCAGCACAACGAGGTGGCTCCGGC
>CAJUAC010000081.1 GCA_910583885.1 uncultured Oscillospiraceae bacterium
GTCTTCTGGATATCCTTTTCCCTTGAATTTCAAATGCTGTTGCCCTGGCTTTTTCCCCGGGGAAAAAGCAGCAAAAAGCCGCTGGACCCATGGTCCAGACCCTTTGTTTTACGACGGGGGTGTTTGGCTGCGCTACGATTCGCAGGACTGCCTGTCCCGCGCCAGTGCCCTGGGCCGTCGGTAAGCGAAGCGCCTGCGCGCCTTCATCGAAACTGCGCCCTTTGGGTGCTGGTTGTGTACCCATTGGCTGCTGGCTTGTTAGATTGTGTTCCGATTTGGTGCGGATTCGGTGCCTTGCGTCACGTTTTCCGCCGAACACCCCAGCACCCCCGTTCATGCGCGTGCCCCTTGCAGGGCAGTCTCTTTTTAACAAGGCGGCAGAAGAAGCACCTGCCATTCAGAGGCACCCAATCCATCAAATTTCCTCCCAATCTCCGTGGAATCCCCTGTAAAGGGGGCCTGGGGGAACCCCAGCGGCTTTTGGGGTACGGGGGCGCGCAGCCCCCGGGGGCCATTTGAAAGACCCATTTTACGAAAAAAGCAGGAAATTCCCTCTTGACCTATTCCCGTTCGATATGGTAAAATGGTACCGCAATCGAATAGCGGCCCATGGGCCGCAGCTAAAAACGATGACGGAGAGGGCTCCGGCGATGTTTTTCAGAGAACCGGCGGTTGGTGTGAGCCGGGAAAACGGATCCGAGGGTTTGTAGCTCCTGAGTTGGAAGGAAGAAACCGGATACCGGGAGTAGAACCTTCCCGTGACTGCCGCGTGAGGGCATAGGGCTTGTTGGAGCCCGATGAGCGGCGCCGTTCCCGGCGCAATTTGAGTGGTACCGCGGGTATTGATCTATACTCGTCTCAAAGATTACCGTATCTTTGGGGCGAGTATTTTCTTTGCTCCAAAGGGACAACTGCAAGGAGGACTTGACCAATGAAACAGCAGACCACTGGGCTTGATTTCAAGCTCCACGAGATGGCGCAGCGGATCCGCGACCTGCGGGAGATCGTCGGCCTCAGCCCCCAGGAGATGGCCGGGCTCACCGATGTGAGCCTGGAGGAATACCTCCAGTGCGAGGCAGGGGAGAGCGATTTAAACTTCGCCTTTATCTACCGCTGCGCCCAGGCCTTTGGTGTGGATGTCACCGATATCATTGAGGGCGCCAGCCCCCGGCTGAGCAACTATACCCTCACCCGTGCCGGGGAGGGCCAGCATATCGAGCACGCCCACGGCATGACCTATTACAACATGGCCGCACGGTTCAAAAAGCGGGTGGCCGAGCCCCTGTATGTGGTGGCTGAATACAGCGACGAGGCCCAGCTGCGGCCCATCGACTGCACCACCCACGAGGGTCAGGAGTTTGATATCGTCATCTCCGGCCAGCTGAAGGTCCAGGTAGGCGAGCATATCGAAATCCTCAACCCCGGCGACACCATCTACTACAACTCCACCGCCTCCCACGGCATGATCGCCACCGGCGGGAAGGACTGCCTCTTTTACGCCATCGTCCTCAACGGCCCCGAGGACGCCGTCCCCGTCCCGGCCAAGGAAAAGAAGCTGGAGCGCCGGGCTGCGCCGGAGCGGCAGGAGCCCCAGATCTGGGAGAAGTTTATCACCGTCCAGGAGGGTGAGGACGGCTCCCTGCAAAAGATCGCGTTCAAAAACGCTGATTCCTTCAACTTCGCCTTCGACGTGGTGGACGGGCTGGCCCGGCGCAAGCCGGACAAGCTGGCCATGCTCCATGTGGACCGGAACAAGCAGGAGCGGTACTTCACCTTCCAGGACATGTCCCGCTACTCCAGCCGGGCGGCCAACTACTTCCAGTCCCTGGGCATCAAGCGGGGGGACCGGGTGCTGCTCATCCTCAAGCGCCACTACCAGTTCTGGTTCGCCATCCTGGGCCTGCACAAGCTGGGGGCGGTGGCCCTGCTGGCCTCCAACCAGATGATGGCCCATGACCTGGAGTACCGCTACGGGGCCGCCGGGATCTCCGCCGTGGTCTGCACCTCCAATGGGCAGGTCTCCTACGAGGCGGAGAGGGCGGCGGAGAAGTTCCCCCACATGGTCAAAATCATGGTGGATGGCTGCCGCGAGGGCTGGCACGACTTTGACAGTGAGTTCCGCCTCTTCTCTGACGAGTTCATCCGCACCAAGGACGCGCCTTGCGGCGAGGATCTGATGCTGATGTTCTTCACCAGCGGTACCACCGGCTTCCCCAAGGCCGCCGCCCAGTGCTACAAGTACCCCCTGGGCCACTTCGTTACCGCTAAGTACTGGCACTGCGTCAACCCGGAGGGGCTGCACCTGACCATCAGCGACACCGGGTGGGCCAAGGCCATGTGGGGCAAGCTCTACGGCCAGTGGCTCAATGAGGCGGCGGTATTTGTCTACGACTTCGACCGCTTTGACGCCGCCGACATCCTGCCCATGTTCGCCCAGTACCATATCACCACCTTCTGCGCGCCCCCCACCATGTACCGGATGCTCATCAAGCAGGATATCAGCCAGTACGACCTGAGCAGCATCGAGCACGCCACCATCGCCGGGGAGGCCCTCAACCCGGAGGTCTTCCACCAGTTCCAGAAGGCCACCGGCCTGAGCCTGATGGAGGGCTTCGGCCAGAGCGAGACCACGGTTATGATCGGCAATCTGGTAGGCATGAGCCCCAAGGTGGGCTCCATGGGCAAGCCCGTGCCCCTCTATCCGGTGGATCTTGTGGATCCGGACGGGAACAGCGTCCCCGATGGACAGGTGGGCGAAATCGCCATCCGGGCGGAAAAGACCGATATCTGCGGCCTGTTCCGGGGCTACTACAACAACGAGGAAGGCACCAACGCCGCCTGGCATGACGGCCTCTACCACACCGGCGACACCGCCTGGCGGGACGAGGACGGCTACTTCTGGTACGTTGGCCGGGTGGACGACCTCATCAAATCCTCCGGCTACCGGATCGGGCCCTTTGAGATTGAGAGCGTCATCATGGAGCTGCCCTATGTCTTGGAGTGCGGCGTGTCCGCCGCGCCGGACGAGGTCCGGGGCCAGGTGGTCAAAGCGAGCATTGTCCTTGTCCCCGGCACCGAGGGCACTGACGCGCTGAAAAAGGAGATCCAGACCTACGTCAAGGAGCACACTGCGCCCTATAAATATCCCCGCGTGATCGTATTCCGGGATGAACTGCCCAAAACTACCAGTGGGAAGATCATCCGCAATCAGCTATAATAGCTCCTGTGCCCCGGCACCTTCCGGCCCCATCCCGGGACACAGAATGTATGCAAAAAGAGGTGAGTACAGCCTGTGAAGCATAAACGGGTGACGCTCTTTGCCGGGCACTACGGGTCCGGAAAGACGAATATTGCCGTCAACTACGCGCTCCTGCTGGCAAGGGAGGGGAAACGGGCGGCGATTGCCGACCTGGACATTGTCAACCCCTATTTCCGCACCAAGGACAGCGCGGCGGAGCTGGCGGCGGCGGGGGTGGATCTCATCTCCCCCCAGTTTGCCAACACGAATGTGGATTTGCCCGCTCTGCCGGCAGAGGCCTACCGGTTGGTGGAGGATAAAAGCCTTTTCGCGGTCATGGATATCGGCGGCGACGACCGGGGCGCATACGCCCTAGGCCGGTACACCCCCTTCCTCCTGGAGGAAAACGACTACCAGATGGCCTTTGTGGCCAACCCCTGCCGCCCGCTGACCAGGACCCCCGAGGAGGCGATGGCAGTCATGCGGGAGATTGAGGCCGCAGGCGGCCTGCCCTTCACCGCCATCGTCAACAACGCCAATTTGGCCCATGAGACCACCCCGGAAACCGTGCTGGAGGCCATACCCTATATGGAGAAGCTCAGCGAGCTCAGCGGCCTGCCCATCTGGATGACCAGCGCGGAGGAGAGCGTGGCGGCAGGGCTGGAGGGGAAGGTCCCCGGCCTGCTGCCCATGCAGCTGCAAAAAAAGTATTTTGACCTGCCGGAGCAGAAGGGCCCGCCAAAGGCCCGGCCACTGTTCGGATAAGAGGATATTGTGGGGCGTTTACTGGAATATTTGGAGAACTATGGTATTTTATTGTGCAACACCAACCCCGAGCTGCCTGCTCTGGAGGACATTGGCTGTACCTGGGGCGATGTAACGGCGCTGATTGACCGGCATGAGCTATTTACCTGCAAGGCGTTTCAGAAGCGGACCACGTACTTGTCCCAGGAGGCATACCATTTATTGAAGAAAATCCGGCAGAAAAAGCAATTGACACCGGCGGCGCAGAGGATATATTCTATATTGGAAGACGGCGCGGCAGTGGAGACGGATTTTCTGAAAGCAGTTTCCGGTCTGGACGCCAAAAGCTATCGGGAAGGCTTTGACCTCCTGCTGCAAAATCTATATGTTACCGCTCTGCATAATGGAAAGCCGCTGAATGAAAACTGGTCCGCCTTTCTCTATGGAACGTCGGAGGAATGGGAGAAGCGCACCCCTGCGCCCGCGCCCATTGAAAACGCCAGTGAGCGGCTTTGGGAGATTTTGTCTCAGACCATGACAGAACGGCAATTCCGGTCATTGACAGGAAGGAGATAAGTGTCCATGGATCTTCCTTTTCAGCAGATTTCCACGCAATATCAAGTAAGGCGCATGACAGAGGAGGACCTGCCTGCGCTTCTTGCTCTGGCCCGGGGCAACCCCACCTACTATGCGCATATCCACGATCAGCCCTCATTAGAAAACCTGCGGGAGGATCTATCCAAGCTGCCGCCCCGAACAGCGCCGGAGGACAAGTATTTCCTGGGCTATTTCCAGGAGGGGCGGCTCGCCGCGGCCCTGGATCTCATTACCGCCTACCCTGCCCCCGATATGGCCTTTATCGGCTGGTTCATCCTGCGCAAGGACTTGCAGGGGCGGGGGACAGGCACCGCCCTGATAACGGAGCTGCTGTCCTTCCTGAAGGCCCAGGGCTTCCTGAGCGTGCGCCTGGGCCGCGTCAAGAGCAACCCGGAGAGCCGGGCCTTCTGGCTGAAAAACGAGTTTTTGCCCACGGGCCTGGAGTACGATGGCGGCGGCTATACCGTCTCCGTCATGCAGCGGACGCTGTAGGGGCAGCCCCCCTCCCGCAAAACGGACAGATCCCATCTCATTTACCCCGCCGCGGCCAGCGGCGATAAGAAAGGAGACCATCCATGGCAAAAGTAACCTTCCTGACAGACCTCTGCAAGGGCTGCGGCCTGTGCGTGAGCGCTTGTCCCAAGCAGATCCTGGCAATCGCCAAGGACCAGATCAACAAAAAGGGCTATTCCCCCGCAGTGATGACCGACCAGGAGGCGTGTATTGGCTGCGCATTCTGCGCGACCATGTGCCCGGACTGCATCATCACCGTAGAAAAGTGAGATAAGGAGGAAATCATGGCAGAAAGAGTCTTAATGAAGGGCAACGAGGCCATCGCGGAGGCCGCCATCCGGGCCGGCTGCCGCCACTACTTCGGCTACCCCATCACACCCCAGACAGAGGTGGCCGCCTATATGGCCAAGAAGATGCCCAAGATCGGCGGCGTCTTCCTCCAGGCAGAGAGCGAGATCGCATCCATCAATATGGTCTACGGCGCGGCCGCAGCCGGTATGCGGGTGATGACCTCATCCTCCAGCCCCGGCATCTCCCTCAAGAGCGAGGGCCTGAGCTACATAGCTGGTTCCGACGTGCCCGCCTTTGTGGTGAACGTCCAGCGGGGCGGGCCGGGCCTGGGCGGCATCCAGCCCAGCCAGTCCGACTACTTCCAGGCCACCAAGGGCGGCGGCCACGGCGACTACCGCATGATCGTGCTGGCCCCCGCCTCCGTCCAGGAGATGGCGAGCCTGACCATCAAGGGCTTCAATCTGGCGGACAAGTACCTCATGACCTCTATGATCCTGGCTGACGGCACCATCGGGCAGATGATGGAGCCCATCACCTTCGAGGACGTGGCCGTTGAGACCTATGACAAGCCCTGGGCCCTTACCGGCACAAAGCTGCAGCGCAAGCACAACATTGTCAACTCCTTGTATCTCAAGCCCGACGAGCTGGAAAAAAAGAACATTGAACGCTTCGAGCGTTACAAGGTGGTAGAGGAAAACGAGGTCATGTACGAGGAGTACAGGATGGAGGACGCGGAGATCTGCGTGGTGGCCTTCGGCATCGCCTCCCGTGTGGCGAAAAACGCCGTGGCGGAGGCCCGGAAGGCGGGCGTCAAGGTGGGCCTCATCCGCCCCATCACCCTCTGGCCCTTCCCAAAGATGGCCCTCCGCGCTGCGGCGGAGCGGGTCAAGAGCTTTGTCTGCGTGGAGCTGAACATGGGGCAGATGATCGAGGATGTGCGTCTTGCCATCGAGTGTACCCGCACTGTCTATCTCTGCAATCGCACCGGCGGCATGATCCCTGCGCCAGATCAGGTGCTGGCGGCGATTACCGCTGCCAACAGCATGAAAGGAGGCAACTAACATGGCAATTGTTTTTCAGAAGCCCCACGCCCTCACGGACGCGGTGCTCCACTACTGCCCCGGCTGCCCCCATGGCATCATCCACCGTCTGGTGGCGGAGGCCATCGACCATCTGGGCATTGAGGGCGAGGCCATCGGCGTGGCCCCGGTGGGCTGCGCGGTGATGGCCTACGATTACTTTGCCTGCGATATGATCGAGGCCGCCCACGGCCGCGCCCCCGCCACGGCCACTGGCATCAAACGCTGCCGGCCGGACAACATCGTCTTCACCTACCAGGGCGACGGCGATCTGGCCTCCATCGGCATGGCGGAGACCGTCCACGCTGCGGCCCGGAATGAGAATATCACCGTCATCTTTGTCAACAACGCCATCTATGGCATGACTGGCGGCCAGATGGCCCCCACCTCCCTGCCGGGCCAAGTGACCCAGACCAGCCCCTATGGCCGGGATGTGAACCACTGCGGCTGGCCGATCAGGGTCTGCGAGCTGCTGAGCACCCTGGAGGGCCCGGAGTATGTCGCCCGGGTGGCGGTCAATAACGTCAAGAATGTCAAGGCCGCCGGGAAGGCCATCCAGAAGGCGTTCCAGAACCAGATCGACAAGAAGGGCTTCTCCCTGATCGAAGTGGTCTCCGCCTGTCCCACCAACTGGGGGATGCCCCCCCAGAAGGCCCTGGAGTGGGTGGAGAGCGACATGATCCCCTACTATCCCCTGGGGGTCTATAAGGACAGGAGCGCCGCAAAGGAGGCTGAGGCCAGATGAAAACCACACAGATTTTGATTGCCGGCTTCGGCGGCCAGGGCATCCTGTTCGCCGGGAAATTCCTGGCCTACAAGGGCCTGCTGGAGGATTTGCAGGTCTCCTGGCTGCCATCCTACGGCCCGGAGATGCGCGGCGGCACCGCCAACTGCAATGTCATCCTTTCCGACGACCCGGTGGGCTCCCCGATCATCACCGACCCGGATGTACTTATTGCCATGAACCTGCCCTCCCTCCAGAAATACGTGGACGCCGTGGTCACCGGCGGGCAGATCTACGTGGATTCCACCCTGATTTCCGAGAAGGTGTCCCGCACGGACGTCCAGACCTACTACATCCCCGCCACCCAGATGGCCAATGACGCCGGGGTGCCCACCCTGGCCAACATGGTCATGATGGGCCATGTGCTGAAAAACAACCCTGAGCTGAGCTTTGACGGCACCGAGGCCACGGTGGCCAAGCTGGTGCCCCCCAGCAAGGCCCAGCTGGTGGAGCTGAATATGAAGGCTTTACAGGCGGGGAAAGACTACCAGCCGTGAGCATTGCCAGCGCCTTTGACGGGACAAGTGAAGCCATCTTAACCCCCGCTCATCGCGTTTCCCGGATAGCAGGGTTTCCCCAAACAGTCCTTGCCTCCCTCCAGGGCGGCATCGTCAGGGAATTGCATGAGCACTTGCAGCCAGAGGAGTTTGATTCCCTGGAGTGCGTGTACCGGGTACCGATTTACCGGTTTTCCTACAAAGGGCATGAGCTGGCCCTGTACTTATCCCCTCTGGGCGGCCCCGCTTCCGCCAGGGTGCTGGAGGAGATCATCGCCAGGGGAGCAAAGCGGGTATTGTTCTTTGGCACCTGCGGCGCGCTGGACAATGCGCAGACAGATGGGAAACTGGTCGTCCCCACTGCCGCCTACCGCGATGAGGGAACCAGCTATCACTATCTCCCAGCCGGGGACTACATAGAAGTCCCCACCAGCGGCAGGCTCTGCGACGTCTTCGATGAGCTGCGCCTGCCCTACGTCCGGGGGCGGACCTGGACCACTGACGCCCTTTACCGGGAGACCCGCCGGAACGCGGACGCACGGCGTGCAGAGGGCTGTCTGACAGTAGAGATGGAGTGCGCCTCGGTGATGGCGGTGGGACAGTTCCGGCAGTTCCCGGTCTATCAATTCCTGTATACTGCGGACAGCCTGGACGGCGGGGCCTGGGCGTGCAGAACGCTGGGCAGCGCACATATGCCCAAATCCAATTATCAATGGCAGCTGCGGACCGCCTTGGACACGGCGATTCGCCTAGAAGGAGAAAACCTATGAAAATTTCTTGTATCCAGATGGATATGCAGTTAGGCGCGGTGGAGGAAAATTTCGCCCACGCCGCTGCACTGGTCCGCTCCGCCGTGGATGCGGACCAGCCGGACGCAGTGGTCCTGCCCGAGACCTGGAACACGGGCTTCTTCCCCCAGGATCTGGCCTCCTGCGCCGACCGGGACGGGGAGCGGACCAAGGCCGTCTTCTCCGCCCTGGCAAAGGAGCTGGGTGTCAACATCGTCTGCGGCAGCGTCGCCAACCAGCGGGCGGACGGATTCTATAACACCGCCTACGTCTTTGACCGGGCCGGTGCGGTTGTGGCGGAGTACGACAAGACCCATCTTTTCACCCCCTCCGGGGAGAATGGGCGTTTCCGTCCCGGCGCCCACACCTGCCGCTTCACTCTGGACGGGATCTCCTGCGGCCTCATCATCTGCTACGAAATCCGGTTCCCGGAGCTGGCGCGGGCGATGGCCCTTGCAGGGACGGAGCTGCTCTTCGTGGTGGCCCAGTGGCCGGAGAGCCGGATCATGCACCTGGAGACCCTGGCCCGGGCCCGGGCCATCGAAAACCAGATGTTCCTGGCCCTGTGCAACAGCGTGGGCGCGGCGGGGGAGACCCGCTGCGGCGGCCACAGCGCCATCATCGACCCCTTGGGCGAGTACCTTGCCCACGCCTGGGACGGGGAGGAGACCATCACCGGCACGGCGGATTTCTCTGCCATCGAGGGTATCCGCTCCTCCATCAACGTCTTCCAGGACCGGAGGCCGGAGCTCTATTAGGCGTCCATTCTTTTCTTTGTGAACAAAGAAAAGAATCAAAAGAAAAACTTCAAACGGCTTATCTGACTGCCGGAGTGGCGTACCACGTGTATCAGTTCTTTTTGATCCTTTTTCTTTCAAGAAAAAGGATGATTACCGAAAAAGAAAGGTCGAAATTACCATGGAATTTCCTGTCACCCGCACCACAACCCCCAAGGCCAAGCCTGACCAGAGCAACCTGGGCTTTGGCAAGTATTTCACCGACCACATGTTCATCATGGACTATGACGAGGGCCAGGGCTGGCACGACGGTAAGATCGTGCCCTATGGGCCCATCAGCCTGGACCCCGCCTCCTGCGTGCTCCACTACGCCCAGATGATGTTCGAGGGGATGAAGGCGTACCTGACGCCAGACGGGAAGATCAACCTTTTCCGCCCGGACATGAACGCCAAGCGGCTCAACCGCACCAACGAGCGCATGTGCATCCCCTACATGGATGAGGAGCTGTTCGTGGAGGCGGTGAAGGCCACTGTCCGGGTGGACGCGGACTGGATTCCCTCCGCCCCCGGCACAGCCCTCTATATCCGGCCCTACATCATCTCCGATGAGGTGAGCTTCTCTGTGGAGCCGGCCAAGCACTACCACTTCATCATTATCCTGTGCGCTGTGGGCGCCTACTACGACATCAACCGCGGCGGCCTTACCGGCAGCCACATCTATGTGGAGGACGAGTATATCCGCGCCGCCGTCGGCGGTACCGGCTTTGCCAAGGTGGGCGGCAACTATGCCGGCGGTATGCGGGCCACCAAGAAGGCCCTGGAGAACGGCTGCAAGGAGGTCCTGTGGCTGGATGCCCACGAGCACAAGTATGTGGAGGAGGTCGGCACCTCCAACGCCTTCTTTATGATCGGTGACGAGATCATCACCGCCCCCCTGGGCGGCTCCATCCTCCCCGGTGTCACCCGTGACAGCACCATCACCCTGCTGCGCAAGTGGGGCTACACGGTCAACGAGCGGCGGCTGTCCATGGAGGAGATCGAGTCCGCCAGCAAGGACGGCTCCCTCCGGGAGGCCTGGGCCACCGGCACCGCCTGCGTCATCTCCCCCATCGGCTACCTGCGCTACAAGGACGCGGACATCGTCATCAACGGCGGCGGCGTGGGGCCTGTCTCCCAGCGGCTGTACGACAGCATCTACGGGATGCAGACCGGCGTTGTCGCGGACAACATGGGCTGGATTGTCCAGATCTGATTTACCAAAAATGTTTGAAGGGTACGGGAAAAGCCCAGGCTTTCCCGTACCCCTTTTTTATAAAACACGGATGTCAATCTATTGTTCCATGGTCTCGGTTTTCCCTGTTCGGTGATGTCCCATTTCCCCCCATACGAATGGCAAGCAGTGCCTGGGTATATACCAGATACTTGTCTGGGGGCCGCCTGCCCCTATTTTTATCGGATTTTCCAAATCCATTTCCGCAATTATTAAAAATTTATGAATTTATTTGAAGATTCCCCATTGCTTTTATGGGAAAACCTGTTATACTACTTAATATCTATGATTATGCCCACTGATTACCGTTTTTTTCGGTATGAAGTGTTCTGGCCTGGGTAAACTGTATCTGAAGGCCGATATATTAACAAAGAGGTGCAATTCTTTGACCAAGTATATTGTCGAGGGCGGTCGTCCCTTG
>CAJUAC010000082.1 GCA_910583885.1 uncultured Oscillospiraceae bacterium
ATTGGGACAATACTTCCTGGGCCGGCGTGTTCGCGCTCAATCTGGATTGCTCGCGCGCGCACAGCAATCACAATGTTGGTTTCCGCGCCGCTTCACCCTCGCAGCCAGATACTCAAGGCTCACGGGCTTTGTTTCAGCGCAGAGGGGATAAAGGGATTTGCCCCCGGCCTGAAGCCATAAGGCGGAGGGCAAAAACAAAATTTCATGGAAGCCGCCAGTAGCCCGGCCGGGCGAGAGCCGTGACACATGAAACTTTTTGGAGATCAGGATGAAATCCATCAAGCACATCAAAGAAAAAGTCACCGACTATGACAACCTATATAAGGCATACCTGAAGGCCCGGAGGAGCAAACGCTTTAGACCAGAGGTTCTTGAGTTCAGCGCGAATCTGGAGGATAACCTGCACGATTTGCAGACTGAACTGAGGGATATGACCTATAAGCCGGGCAAATACTACAAGCGAGTGATTCACGATCCGGTGGATCGGCTGATCATGTGGCAGGCATTCATCCACCGAGTGGTGCAGTGGGCGGTCTACCGGGTGATTAACCCTGCCTTTGTCCAGGGCTACATTGAGGATTCCTTTGCCTGCATTCAAGGGCGAGGGACAGACGCAGCGGCCCAGCGCCTGTTTTATTTCATGCAGCAGGACGGGCGCATTGAAAAAAACTCCGGCCTCGATCCTGATGGTCATCCGAATCGGCGCTTTTACCTTCAGAAGATGGACGTCAGCAAGTTCTTCTATCGGATCGACCACCAAGTATCCCTTGATTTGGTTGGGAAGAAATGTAACTATGACCCTTGGCTCATGTGGATCATGGATCTGTTCGTGAATGCCGAGGGTGAGAAATTTGGCTTTCCTCCGGGGAAGGGTGTCAAGGACATCACGCCGGATGAGATGGTGGCCGACAAGGGGCTGGCCGTTGGGAGTTTATTGAATCAAATGCTGGCAAACGTCAACATGAACGAGGTTGACCACTTTGTGAAACGCCAGCTCCGGGTGCATCAATATGTGCGCTATGTGGATGATTCTGTCATGCTCTCCGACAGCAAGGCCCAGCTTTTGGAGTGGCGGCACCGTGTCGAGGATTTCACGGCAGAGCGGTTGAAGCTGGAGCTGAACCCCAAGAAGACCTTTATCCAGCCCATCTCCCATGGGATAGACTTTTGCCAATACCGCATTTACCCAGATCATATTAAGCTGAAAAAATCAACCGCCCTTCGGATGAAGCGGAATCTGAAACGGATTCAAAATCTATACGCCGAGGGCAAGATAGACCTTGAGCGCGCCCAGCGGACGGTGACCTCTTACATGGGGCTGCTGTCTCATTGTGACAGCTACCAGCTCCGCAAGACCATTTTCGGGGAGTACAGTGACACTGAATGGACGGAGGGCTGGTTTTTCCTGAAGCGAAATAGTGAGGATATGGAGGAGCGCAGCGAATAATCGCCGCGCTCCTTTGTTGTACCTATTGCCGAGCAGGCCCAGGAGGTGAGCGCATAGGTTTGCAGGCAATATAAACAGAACCGTAGCACAGGAGCGTACCACAAAAGTGGTGCGCTCCATTCTTTGTTGAAGGAGATGTAAAAGAACATGGTCATTGAACTCTCGGTTGGTGGGCTGATCACGCTGCTGGGCATTCCCACCGCCATCACAGCGTTCTGCTCCTGGATGCTCCAGCGACGCATCACCAAGAGGGAGAAAGCCCAGGAGGAGCGAGAGCGGGCCCGTGAGCAGAACGAGGTGCTTATCATCAAGGGCATGGGGGCCGCCATCGCTCTGGGGGAGGCCACGGCGCAGGCCGTTCAGCGCATCCCGGATGCCCACTGCAACGGTGATATGCACGCCGCCCTGGAGTATGCCCGGAAGGTCAAGCACGAACACAAGGAATTCATGACGGAGCAGAGCGTCCAGGCGCTCTATTGAGGGGGTGGAACTGGATGGAGTTCTCCAAGAAAATGCTGGTGCTGCACATCTTCATCTCTGTAATCCTGTGCGGCATCACCGTGGCCGGAACCCTCCTTGGATGGGATGTCAACGCCGTGGCCGTCCTGGCGGGTACCTCCCTGGTAACGGACGGAACCTGGGGTGGTTTCTACCTGTGGAAGTCCAAAAATGAGAACCGGGCCAAGTACGCCCAGCGATTTCTCAAGCAGTTTGCCAGCCAATATGGGGCAGATGTGGCCCTCCGGGCGGCTGAAATTGTGCTGAAGGACTGAGGGGGGGGATTGGAGCATGGACGCAAAAACCAAGACAGAAATTGTGCTGACCGCGCAAAAGATCATTTTCGGGCAAGAGGGGAATTACGGTTCTGTCAATGCGAACGATAACGGGGCTGTAAGCGTGGGTAAGGTGCAGTGGCACGCTGGACGGGCACTTGCCCTCCTGAAAAAGATTTGTGCGGCGGAAAGTAGGGCGGCTTCCATCCTGGGGACCGCCCTATATCAAGAGATCACAACAGCAGCGGCGGGCGCATGGAACACCCGGACAGTGAATGCGGCGGAAAAGGCGGCAATTGGCAGGCTGCTTTCTACCGATGCCGGGAAACGAGTGCAAGATGCCCAGGCGGAAGCGGACGTGGGCGCGTATGTGGATCATGGCTTGAAAGTAGGCATTGAAGACCCAGCGGCCCTTGTGTATTTTGCAGACTTGGAAAATCAAGGCGGTGGCGGTGCATCTGCAAGGGTGGCGGCCGCCGCAAAAAAGCCCGTAACGCTGGACACGATACACGCTGCAGCTCTTGCTGATCGCATTATGGGCAAGTACGCAACCAGAAGGAAAAGCGTATACAACGCCGCAAAAACGGCAGCGACAGGAGGAACCAAGATGAACAAAAAGCCCGTTTCCTATTTGCAAACCGATTCCCGGTGGAAAAACAAGCCCTACCGGGTCAAGGGTGAGAACGCCACCATCGGCGGCTCCGGCTGCGGCCCCACTGCCGCCGCCATGATCATCGAGACGATGACCGGGAAGAAGTTCACCCCGGAGGATGCTTGCAACTGGTCTATGGCCCACGGCTACAAAGCCTTGGGCAACGGTACCTATTACGGCTACTTCAAACCGCAGTTTGCCGAGTTCGGTATTGACTGCGATATGCTGAACTGGACCAAGACCTACGGCAAGCCTGACCACGCCAACCACAAGAAGGTCGAAGAGATGCTGAAGCAGGGGTATTACTTCATCGCCCTGATGCTGGAGGGACTCTGGACGTCTGGCGGCCACTTCGTCGTTTTGTGGTGGCAGGACAGTAAAATGCGTATCCTTGACCCGGCCAGCACCAGAGAGGTCCGGCTGAACGGCGACATCCGCACCTTCCGCAGCCAGTGTGCCTACTACTGGTGGATCGATGCCCGGAAGTTCAACGGGAACGGCACCGCCGTAAAGCCCCCGGTGGCTTCCAGCGGAACGCCCGCCACTGGCTCCGCGCCTTCCCTTGGGCTGAAAGTCGGTGACATCGTGAACTTCACCGGCACCCAGCACTATTACAGTGCCAACGCCAGCAAGCCCTCCACCTGTAAGCCGGGGCAGGCCAAGGTCACGCAGATCTACAACAGCAAGCACCCGTACCAGCTCATCGCTGTCAAGGGCGGCGGCTCCACCGTCTATGGATGGGTGGATGAAAAGGATATCCAGCCCCCGGCCTTGGCTGCAGTTGATAAGCTGGCCGCGCTGGGGGTTATCAACTCCCCGGACTACTGGAAACAGGCCGTCTCCGGGGGGAAGGTCAAGTACCTGGATACCTTGCTTACGAAGGCGGCGGCGAAGATCAAGCGGGCCGGTACTCGCGCCAGCACCCCGGAGGCTGGCGTGGCCGCCCTGGTGGCCGCCAGCGTGATCGACACCCCGGACTATTGGCTGTCCAGCTATGGCACATTCCCCAGCCTGGGGGCGCTGCTGTGCGCTCTGGGTGGGGCTGTGAAATAAATTATAGGAGGAACCTACCATGAACGAATTCCTGTCCACGTTGCTCCAGGCCGTCATTATCGCGGCCGTTCCCGTCATCGCCGGGGCCATTGTCAAGGGCGTTAAGGCCCTCGCCAAGAACCTGTCCACCAAGACCGACAGCGAGCTGGCGAAGAAGTATCTGGCCGACGCCGCTGATGCCATCACCACGGCGGTGTCGCTGGTGAACCAGACGTATGTTGATGGGTTGAAGAAATCCGGCACGTTCACGAAGGAGAACCAGGAGGAGGCCCTGGGCCGGGCCATCAAGGAAGCGGTCAATTTGATGAGGCATGAAACCCTTGCTTTCCTGAAGGAAGCCTACGGTGATATGAACGACTACCTGGTTAGCCGGATTGAGGCCGAGGTCCGGGTACAGAAGCAGCAGGCCAACACCATCATGCTGGGCGAGCCGCTCACCGCCGAGCTGAAGGAGGCCCCCGACGTGACCACCGTGGCCGCCACCACCGCCGCAGCTACCGCTGCCGCCGTGATTCAGAGTGCCATCCCCCAGACGGCCCCCGCCAGCGCCCCTGACGGCCCCCAGGATGGCGGGGCAGCCCCGGTAGTATAAATTCACGTCCTCACCGTACTCCCTTGCCTGTGGGCCGGGAAACGGCGAACGTGACCGCAGTAAAGCCCCCTTGCAGGTTTCGGCCTGCGAGGGGGCTTTTTCGTTTGCGGCAAAAACCCAAACGTTTGGGAATTTGAAAGGCCGGGCCGGGCTTGGCCTATTAGGACACGTCACACCCGCGGGCATCAAAAAGCATATTTTCCACGCAGGTGTAGTGCTGGAGCCGGGCCAGTTGCTCCAAAAGGCTATAAATTTCCCGCTCCTTGCTCTCATAGACCTTTGGGGGCAGGCCACACCCCATCAAATCGTCCATTTCTATCCCGGTCTGGATGTACTCGATTTTCTTGACAATCTCTTTTTTCTGCCTGGTCATCGTTCGGCCCCCCTCAGTTCGCCATCGCCCAGGCGATAGCGTGACCGTTGTCCTCGAAGGTGTCCTCGGAAATGCTGACCAACTCGATCTGACCCTCGCAGGTGTGGTCGTCGGTGGTAAAGCGGTAGATGGCCCCGTAGTAGCTGCGTCCGTTGGGATTGTAGAAGTATCCCGCGACCAGGATGCGGTCGCCGAAGGTGAGGATCGTCCCGTTGTCAAGGGCCCGCTCCATTTCGAGGTCTTCGGGGGTGGTGGTGGCCGGAATCCGGTAGGTCTTGGCTTTCGTCTTCATGGTGTTGCCCTCCATTTTGCTTGTTTTCCCTTTCGGTGTACACATATTCGCTCTTAATTCGGATAATAGCAAGTCAATTCGGAGCGTAAACTACACAAATAATCAGGGTTGAAACTGTGTATATTATGACCCGCAAAACAAAGGACAGCCCCTTTAGGGCCGCCCCCGTGTGATTGCTCAAAGCTGGATTTTTTCGCCGGTGATGGCATCCACCGCCGTGGCGCCCTCACCGAAAGCAGCCCGCATCTCAGCCATTTCCTCGGTGTTGGGGGCCCCTCTCGCCGTCCGGTAGGATTCCAGGTCGGCTTTGACTTCGGCCTCACGTGCGGCCTGTGTGGCGGCGCTGTCGGCCTTGTCGGTGACCAGCACCAGCATCTCCAGCAGATCATCCATCAAGGCCCGCCCGATGCAGTTCCGGGCAACCCCGGCCTCGTCAATGGTAATGGCCCCGCTGTCCAGGTCGGCCTTGACCCGCTCCAGTTCTGCCTCGGCCTGCCGCCGCCAAAAGTCCCCCAGGGCTCCACTCAGTTCCTTTTGAAATCTTGTCATTGTCAAAACCTCCGTTTTTGGTGTATAGGCACCCAGAAGAGCCGTGGCCCTTCTGGGTGCCGGTTGGGTCAGGTGCGGAAAAGGATTCCCTGGTACTCTTCGGTGCCATCGCCGCCCCAACGGAATTCGCTCCGGGTTACCGTGCAAAGCCCCTGCATGGTGCAGCCCTCAGTGGCCAGTTTGTGAAGGCCCTCCATTAAGCCGGTGCTGCGGTCGGTGACCGCGAACTCGGTGATCCCGGCGGCCCGGAGGGTTTCCACAAATTCGTGGATGTCCCTGGGCCAGGGAAGGTCGTTCACCTCGAAGGCGCTGCTCTGGTTTCTGAAGCTGTTGAACCAGGCGATGTAAGCCCTGTGTTTCCCGTCGGCGATGGGGGACTCGTTGCTGGCCTGCTCAAGGGCCCGGAAGTGGGCGTTGGTCTGCTCTGTCATGGTATGTTCCTCCGTTTTCTGAAGTGTGGTTTTCCTTTCGGTAGTGTATTAATCACTCTAAACCCAAATAATAGCAAGTCATTTCTGAGAATAAACTACACAATTTCACTCAGATATAATTGTGTAGTTTACATCTGCAGATGGTAAGATTCTGGTCACGGCTCACGGGTGCGGCCCGCTTGCCATGATGTTTTACGAGAGCAAGCCCCCTCTGGGGCTTGGCTTTCGGCTGGGTGCTGGCTTACCGCCCGGTGCGGCATTCCCATTCGAACTCGGCGTAGGCTTCGTAGTCGTCCCTGAAGGCGGCGTCATCGTCGATGGTCTCGTACTCGTAGTCGATTCGGTCTACCTCCTCGAAGGTCGTGCCCTCCTTTTCGGCGGCCTCCCTCGCAAGCTCCTCGGCGTTTTCCTCGACCCAGGCTTTGAACTCGGAATCCGTCATGCCCTCGTTCTCGACCTCCGTTTCGTATTCCCATTCGCTGTCCACCCAGGTGATGACCGCCTTGGAAATCCGCTCTTCCTCGTTCCAGTCGCTCTTGCTGGCCTTTGCCCTTCTCAATGCCTCTGCGTAACCAATCATCGCTTCTTCCTCCGTTTTGTTTTGGTGTGTTTTCCCTTTCGGTAGTGTATTAATCACTCTAAAGCGGAGAAATAGCAAGTCAATTTGAAATGTAAAGTACACAAACATGGCGGAGGAAAACTGTGTAGATTATACCGCCGAAAAGCCGGGCGCAGCGGCACCCGGCGGACACCCTGGAGGCGCTTCGGCCTTACCGATAGATTTCCTCCATCGCCATGCAATAAATGTCCACGTCAACAAGACCATTTTTCAACGCTGCCTTAAAATTGTTTTCGATTTCCTGCTCCGGCTTGCCGGTTGCTTTCATTTCAGTTACAACCGCCACAACGGTTTCTTTTGTAATTTTCATTTTCAGTCGCTCCTTTGCCCTCGTAACCTCCGGGGCGGGCGTGTGCCTTTAGCGGCTTTGGCGGATCGTGATCTGGAACTCGCTGCCGTCCTGCATCCGCAGAACCAGCCCCTCATCGCCGGAAAGAACCCCGGCCTCATTGAAGGATCGGGCCACTCTGATTTCCTCCAGGTCGGTATCCTCCAGGGAAAGTTCCCCGTTCAAAACCAGCTCCAGCGCTTCGCGAATAATCTGCTCATTCATTTTCTTTGCCTCCATTTTCTTGATTTTTTCCTTGCAACCTCCGGGGCGTGTTTCCCCTTGCAGTAGTGTATTAATCACTCTGAACGGCAATAATAGCAAGTCTTTTCTCGGAATAATCTACACAATTCCGCAAATCCATATTTGTGTAGATTACGCCCCAGAATACACTTGCTATTTCCTCTGTTTAGAGCGAATATGTGTGTACCGAAAGGGAAAACAGACAAACGGAGGGCAACAACATGAAAACGAAATTTTACCTCAACGGCAAGAAAACCACCCGCAAGGCCATCCAGGAGCAGCTTGGGGCGGACCGGCTGGCCCGGATGCTGAAGGAAGCGAAAGAAACCTTCCAGGCTGACCCACTGACCCAGAACGATTTCTTCATCGGGAACGGGATGCTGACCATTGCCTTTGAATGAGCCAGCGGGACCGGGGCAGGGCCGCAAGGCCCTGTTTGCCGTTTGCGGCCCTGTGTGGCGCGTCCTCCGGGCGGGTGGGCGTTTACCCCTCCGCTGCTGCAGAGGCCCGCTGTGCCCAGCGACAAGGGGCGGCGTGGCCGTTTCCTGTTCCGTTTTCAAGGTGCTTATATCAACGGGGCGGCGATTGACTCCCCCGGAGCCGATGGGGTATACCCATGAGCGCCCGCCCCAGGTGGGGCGGCTGGGCTTGCACCAGCGGCGGCCTGTGGCCGTCGGCCTTGCGGGCTCAAATACCAGTGATTTCGCGGACAATTTTACGGCAGAGGCCAAAACAATCCGTCGAAGTCCAGGAATCAAATAGGGTTAAGACGTGGCCTTTCATGGGAGGATACCGAGAGATATACCGGTCAAATTCCTCCGGTGTGGAATAGCTAAAGGTGCTTATGAGCTTCCCTTTCTCGTTCCTCTCAGTTCCCTGGTAGCGTTTCTCAAAGTACATTTTGTGCTCCTTTCGGCCCTGCCACCTTCAGCACAACAGGCGGGACGGTTCCTGCCGGCGGATCATCGGCCCGTTTCGACCGCAGGCGGACACGCATCTCCGCAGGGAGTCTCAGTCCGGTTCTGTCTTGATACCTTGCACTTGTCTTCCACTCAATTCCGTACACGGTACGGCCAGTCACGGACTCAATCCAGCTGAAACACTCAGCAAATGTGTTGCCCTCGTAGATGATTGCATGAGGCCCGAAGCGTTTCGTGTTGGCCTTCACTGCGATGTGGCTTTGCCCCAGAACGCAGACCCTGATTTTTTTCATCTCTATTTCTCCTTCCTCGCCTGCCATCATCAGCGCCAATAGGCGATCTCCAGCGGACGCTCCATACCTGCATTTTTTGAGGATTCATGCAGGTATGGGCGTTTCGGCTTACATTTTGGGTAGGTTTTCCAGGGTGGATTCACGGGTCGCTCCGAACCGGGGCTTCTGGATTACGCCGGGGGCCGGGATGAATGCCCAGGTCTCGGGAGGGTAGTCGGCATATTCGAGGATTCCCTCCTGGATGAGATCGCCGACGGTTCCCACGACACCAAAGCATACTTCCTTGTCATCGCTCCACACCTTGCGGATGCTTCCGTTGTCGTCGCGCCTTTTCATGAATTTCATGTTCAAACCTCTATTTCTGCGATAATCGCAACGTAGTCGAATCGTTCTTCCAAACTCGCGGCCTCCAGCTCGGCGCTCTCCCGATCTTCAAATGGCCGCTGCTGCAGGTTCCCTTCGTGGTCTGTCCATTCCACGATGAACATGATGGAGCACCTTTCTGCCCTCGTGACCTCCGGGGCGGGTAACGAATGGTTACCTCTTTTGTTGGTCCTCATGCAGCTTGGGACTGGTCGGTAGACTGAGCAGACATCACCCTGCCCAGCAGTTCCCGGATAACCTCTGCATCATGCTGAGCGATATGATAGGCGTTCCGGGCCTCCAGGAACTCCTCACCGTTCGGGTCATCGGCGTATTTCACGATGCCAGCTGAGGCTCGTTTGGCCTCATCCTCGTCTTCTTTGATCCGCGCCTCGAGGATCAACCGAATGTCGAACAAATCGTCGGAGCTGAGGGCCTTGGCCTGCATCCGCTTGATGGCATCCTTTCGCTCATCATCCTTCTGGACCAGTTCATCAATCCCCTGCTGAGCCTTCCGCAGCTCGGCCTCCAGGGTTGCAATCTTCGCCTGGGCCTCAGCCTTGGCCTCGTCCAACTTCCGCTCTGCGCTCTCGCAGCGGCGCTTCCAGCTGTCCCCGAAGTCGTTCTCAATGTTGCACTCGGCATCCTCAAAGCATCCCTCAAAGGCGGTGGCGAGGTAGCTCTGCGGCCCCAGCTCCGCAATCATCTTGCGGATGGCCTCCAGGGCGTCCCGCTCCTGCTGCTTGGTGGCGCAGGCATCGCTCCGGATTAGTTCCAGGGACAAAACCTCGGCGGTGGTGTCCATCTCCTTGCAACCCTTCAGAAAGGCCCGCTTCGCAGTAGCCTCGGTGTGCTCCACCCGGTTGGTGGTATAGGTCTTTCCGTTGACGGAGTAGGTGATCTTGTATTCGTTCATCGTGAAATGCCTCCTTGATTTTTTCGCCTTACTCTGCTATCATGGAGGGGCCGCCGGAGTAAGGCTTCCGGCCGGCCCCCGTTGGGGTTGGGTAGCGGTGCTCTTGGTAGGGGAGCCGCTACCCTTTTTACTTGTTGGCTGTCATCGCTTCGAGCTTTTTAATCAGCTCATCCAGGTCCTTGCAGCTCCGGGCCAGTTCGAGCAGCTGGAGCCTTTCGGCTTCCCTTGCCAGCTTTTCAATGACCTCGGCGGCATTTGCCATCTCGTCCATGTCCTCCCTCCTTTCTTAAGGGGCTGGCCGCCCCTGCCTTACAAGTATCATTATAAACTAAAGGTGGACATGATCCGGAACACCTACAAGTACCAGGACACAGTGACCCTCTCCACGATTCGCAGCATCTGTGAGGCCCTCGACTGTGGCCCCGGAGATCTGATGACTGCCGGGAAGGTCGAGTG
>CAJUAC010000083.1 GCA_910583885.1 uncultured Oscillospiraceae bacterium
GGCCGTTTTCATCGTAGGTCACGAAAAAGTGAATCTGGTTGAAGTCTTCCGCCCAGAAGGAAAAGCCGCAAGAATCGCTGTAAATGATCGCGGCCACTTCCGCCTGCTTCGGCATTTCCTTAACGTTGATTTCCTCATAGGGGAAGATCCCGAAATAGCCGCCGTTCTTCAAATACAGGCTGGCGCTGGTGTCTTCGTCACAGCAAAGCTGCTGGGTCTTGTCCTTGCGGTCACGGGTTACGGGGTTCTTGTAGCCGTCCGCCGCGCTGTACCACTCCACCGCACCCCAGCCGGGCTTCGTAGCCATCCGGTACATTTCCGTTTTGCTGGCAACCTTATAAACCGGGACGCTGGCAACTGACGTTACGAAATACCGGGTTTCATCCTTCTTTTTCATGATTGAATCCCCCTTTAGGTATAAAAAAATTAGCTTGCTGGTCGCAAGCTAACTGGTGCTTGTTCCCTGCAAACTAATAGTAACGGCTGCCGGAAATCCCTGGACACCAAAGCAAAAATATGTTAAAATAATACGCTTTGTAAATGGGAAAATGGGATAGCACCGGCCCATGGCCGCGGTCCCTCCCAATCTATATCCCTGTGGAGGAGAGTTTATGAAATTCCTAGCCAACCAGAAGCTTTCTACGCGCATCGGTATGATTACGACAGCCATCATCATCGTCGGGATGCTGCTGTTGTGGGGCATCGTATCCACCAACACCGCTTCCATGGTGCAAAGCGATATTACCAACCAGATGACTGACGCTGTCGAATCCAGGGCGGCAATCATCAACAGCTATGTGTCCTCTGCGGAGGAATATATGGCCGCCTTTGCCCTGGGCAGCGAGGTACGTGAGCTCCTGCTGCACCCGGAAGACCCGGCACTGCTAAAACAGGCCCAGCAGTATACCGAGGAATTTGCCGCAGTCAAGGGCATTTTCGAGGGGCTGTACATTGCCACCCCATCTACCTATGTCCTGACGCACACCTCCCAGCAGGCCATCGGCATAACGACACGGACAGGGGAATCCCTGGACACCTTCCAGAATACGATCCTGTCCCAGCCGCAGCTGACCAATCTGGGCATCATGAAGTCCCCCGGCACCGGCAGCATGATCCTGTCCATGTACTACCCCATTTTTGAGGGCCGGCAGTGTATCGGCTACGTCGGGGCCGGCGTGTATGCCAGCCACTTGATGGACGCACTGCTGAATTTGGGGATCAAGGGGCTACCCAATAGTGAGTACGTGTTTCTGAATGTGGCGAACAGCGTGTACCTCTACCACCAGGACAGCACGCTCATCAATACCGAAACGACAGACAACGGCTTCCAGGAGATTATCCACCGGATCCGTACCGACGGCAGTACCGAGGCATCCACCTACTCCTACCGGGATGAAAACGGCGCCAACCAACTGGTGGTCTACAAGTATCTGAAGGACCGCGGCTGGGTCTTTATGGTCCGCGACAGCGCCGCAGAGGTCTATGGCGCTGTGACTACGGTGCGGTTGGTTGTCGGTGCGCTGTGCGCGGCTGTCGCAGCTGCCATTATCCTGATTACCCTCATGATCCTGCACCGGGAGGGGAGGGAGCTGATGGCCGTAGAGCGTGCCATCAGCTGCCTGGGGGATCTGAACCTCTCCGCCGACCGGGAGCTGGAGGCCTTTTATGGCAGGTCAGATGAGATCGGCATGATTGCACAGACAACCCACCGTGTCTGCGGCTGCCTGCGCAAAACCATCGACGATGTGGGCCGGATCCTGGGTGAGATTGCGGCAGGCAACCTCACGGTTGATGTCACAAAGAACGAGTCCTATTATATTGGCGATTTCAAGGCCCTGTCCGAGAGCCTGCAATCCATCCACAGCAACCTGACGCACGTAATCCGGGACATCTCGCAGGTTGCCAGCCAGGTCGATACCAGCGCGGACCTGGTGTCGACCGGCGCACAGGCGCTCTCCCAGGGCACAATGGAGCAGGCAGTCTCCATTGATGGGCTTGTATCGAATGTGACCACCATTACCTCGCAAATTCACAACAGCACCGAGCGCTGCGGCAGCGCCAGCAAGCTGGTCGATAAGGCAACCGGTTACGCCGCCGAGGCCGACACCAAGATGGAGCAGCTGATGACAGCCACAACAAACATCGACCGCTCCTCTGCCCAGATCGTTTCGGTCACAAAAACCATTGAGGATATCGCGTTCCAGACCAACCTGCTGGCGCTGAACGCCTCGGTGGAGGCTGTCCGGGCCGGCGCCGCAGGGAAGGGCTTTTCTGTCGTGGCAGAGGAGGTGCGCAACCTTGCGGCCAAATCGGCTGAGGCTGCACAAAATACGAGCAACCTGATCAGCCGCTCTATCCAGGACGTCAAAACCGGCACGGAATCCACCACACTCGCTGTTTCCGCGATGCAGATCATCAACGAATGCATCCAATCCATCAAAGCGCTGATGGATGAAATCTCTGCCGCCAGCGTCCAGCAGTCGGAAATGATTGTCTTAGTAGAAAATGGGATCAAAGAAATTTCCGATGTGGTGCAGACAAATTCCGCCGCCGCAGAGAAAAGCGCCGCCGTTTCCAAGGAGCTGTCCGACCAGGCCCGGATGTTGAACAGCTTAATCAGCCGGTTCCAGATCACCTGAGCGCCATCCTGCTTATCTAAATTGCTTGGACAGCCAGTTGGACGGGCGGTTATCTATGATAGATAGCCGCCCGTTTGGATCCTTGGGCGGCCCCTGGGCCAGCGGCAGGAAAAATAGCAGGGATTTACCATTTGCTATGGAAAAAACAGGTGAAATGGCGTATAATGATAGGGTTACTACTTATGAGGTCACAAGGGAGGTTCTTATGGCGGAAGAAACGAGGGCCTTTGGCTATATCTGCCCTGCCTGCGGAAAGCCGGCCTATGGTGAGCGGACGCAGTTCGCCATGTGCGCGGCGGCGGTGGGGCTGGTCTGCGGCTGCGGGCACAGCGAGCTGACGGCGGAACCGGCAGGCCGCGTCTACCGGGTCACTGTCCCCTGCGGCGTGTGCGGCGGGGAACACCGGGCAGAAGTACCTGCGGAGCAGGTACTGCATGGCAGCGGTGTGGGGCTTGCCTGCCCAGAGACCAAGCAGCTATGCTGCTATATTGGGGATGTCTACCGGGTGGAGTCCGCCCTGCGGGATCTGGAGACCGCAGTGGCGAAACAGAAGGGCGGGGAAACCTTTGTAGACAATGTCATCATGTACGAGGTCCTCTCCGAGCTGAAGGACATCGCCGCCCGGGACGGCATATCCTGTACCTGTGGGGCAAAGGGCTGTGCCATAGAGATCCACGGTGGGGCGGTGGACCTGGTATGCCAGGCCTGCGGGGGGCGCCTGCGCCTGCCTGCCGCCACAGACGGGGATCTGGACCAGCTGTGCTGCCAGTACACCCTGACCATCCGGGGGCAGAAGCCAGAGCTATGCTGACAGCCTGTTTTGCCCTCTTTTTCGCCATGCTGGCGGTGTGCCTTGCCAGCGGATGGAGCGTGTCCTGGGCGCTGGCGGGAGGGCTGGCGGTCTTCTGGGCCTATGGCTTGTGGCGGGGCTTTTCCCACAGGGAGCTGTGGGGGATGGCCTGGGCCAAGTGCCAAAAGTCCTTGATTGTCGTGCGGATCATCGCCCTCATCGGCGTCATCACCGGCCTGTGGCGGTGCGGCGGCGTGATCGCCTGCTGCATCGTGTGGGGCGTCCGGCTGGTGACGCCCAGGCTGTTTCTGGTGCTGGCGTTTATCTTATGCGCGGCCTTCAGCTATATCTTGGGCACCTCCTATGGCGTGAGCAGCACCCTGGGTGTAATCCTTATGGCCCTGGCCCGTTCCGGGGGCGTTGACCCCACCGTGGCGGCTGGTGTGGTCCTCTCCGGTGTGTACTTTGGGGACCGGTGCAGCCCCGCTTCCTCGGCAGCCAGCCTGGTGGCGGCGGTGACGGACACAGACCTCTACCGCAACGTACGGCAGATGCTGCGCACAGCGGCGCTGCCCACCCTGCTCACCCTGGCGGCCTATCTGCTGCTCTCCTTCCGCCACCCACTCGCCCAGGTGGACGGCACCGTACTGGCGGCGCTGGAGGGCCGGTTCCAGCTGTCCTGGTGGACGCTGCTGCCGGCAGCGGTTATGCTCCTGCTGCCGCTGTGGAAGGTCCCGGTCCAGTGGGCGATCCTGGCAAGCTCTGCGGCAGCGGCCGTGCTGGCGGCTGCCCAGGGGTTCCGTCCAGGAGAGATCCTTTCCGCCGCCTGGGGCGGCTACTGGCCGGAGGACGGGGCGCTGCGCGCTGTCCTCTCCGGCGGCGGTGTCACCAGCATGGCGGAGAGCTATGCCATTGTCATCCTCACGGGCCTTTACTCCGGCATCCTGGAGGGGACGGAGAGTCTGCGGCCCCTCAGCGGCAGGGCGGAGGCCCTGGCGGGACGGATCGGCCGGTTCCCTGCCATGGCGGCAGTGTCCACCTTGTGCGCTGCCGTGCTGTGTAACCAGGCTGTCACCAGCATGATGGGGGAGCAGCTGTTGGGCAGGGCCTATGACGACCGGGAGGAGCTGGCTATGGACATCGAAAACTCTGGCATCCTGATTGCGGGGCTGATCCCCTGGTCCATCGCGTGCAGTATCCCGCTGGCCATGCTGGGCGCGGGGCCGGGTGCAATCCCTTATGCCCTGCTGCTGTGGCTGATCCCCCTGTGCTATCCGTTTATCAAAGGGCGGTACTACCCTGGGCAGCCGCCTACTTCAAAGAGGTGAACTATGATCCGTTTTTTGTCCCGGCGCTTCATCCGGGACTGTGACAACGTGACCGACCCCGCTGTGCGGCGCGCCTATGGCGTGCTGTGCGGGTGTGTGGGGATCGGCCTGAACCTGCTGCTGTTTGCGGCAAAGCTGCTGGCGGGGCTGCTTAGCGGCTCCATCGCCATCATGGCTGACGCCGCCAACAACCTCTCCGATGCCGGGTCCTCCGTCGTCACCCTGCTGGGGTTTAAGCTGGCGGCCCAGGCGCCGGACAGGGGCCATCCCTTCGGCCACGGACGGATGGAGTACGTATCCGGCCTGGTGGTGTCCATGGTGATTGTGCTGATGGGTGTGGAGCTGGCCAGGGACTCTGTGGGGCAGATCCTCCACCCGGAACCGGTGGCCTTCACTCCACTGGCAGGCGTGATCCTGCTGGCTTCCATTGGCGTAAAGCTGTACATGGCCCGCTACAACCGCACGGTGGGGCGGCGTATCCAGTCAGCCGCCATGGCCGCCACAGCAGCTGACAGCCTGGGAGACTGCCTGGCGACTACAGCCGTCCTGCTGGGTTCGCTGGTAGGCCATTTCTGGGACGTCCCGGCAGACGGCTGGTGCGGCGGCGCGGTGGCTGTCTTCATCCTGTGGTCCGGTGTAAACGCCGCCAGGGAGACCATCAACCCCCTGCTGGGCCAGCCCCCTTCCAAGGAATTTGTGGAGCAGGTGCGCTCGCTGGTCCTATCCTACCCGGAGATCACCGGCATCCATGATCTGATCGTCCATGACTACGGCCCTGGACGGTGCATCATTTCCCTCCACGCCGAGGTCCCCGCCAATGGGGATATCATGGCGCTGCACGATGTGGTGGATGCGGCAGAGCGGCGGCTGAATGAGGAGATGGGCTGCCTGGCTACCATCCACATGGATCCGGTCGTCAACGACGGCGGCCTGACCGCAGAGACGCGGGTGCGGGTGGCCTCCATCGTGCGCCTTATTGACCCGGATATCTCTATCCATGACTTCCGCATGATCCCAGGCCCCCTCCAGACGAAGGTGATTTTTGATGCGGAGGTCCCCTACCAGTGCCGCCTCTCTGACCAGGAGATCCGGCAGCGCATCCAACAGGGTGTGCAGGCCCTGGATGGTAATTATTCCGCCGTAGTAGAGGTGGAAAAGGGCTATGTCTAGCAAGAATACTGTTTTCTAAAAGTAATGAGCAGCCGCAATAAAGATGTTTTTCAAGGGGAAGACCCCCGCATGATGCGAAAAGCACCATGCGGGGGTCAGCCTGTCAAAGGCCTGCCAATCACTGAACTCTCCTTTCAGATGATCCGCAGTAGTCCCCAAAAACGGGCTTCAGGTACTCTCTGCAAAGGGCTCGGGGAAACTGTATGGAGATTGTCATCCGGGATTGACAGCACCTGTCCCTCTCTTCTATAATGGATAAAGAATCCACAAAACTGCAGGAGGTACAAAAGCTATGCGTGGAATCCCATCATCTGTCACCAGCATCCGCAAAAAAGTGTTTACTGAGGTAGCACGTCTGGCCTATGACGGCGACTACGACCGGATGGAGGACCTGCCTTATGTCATTGTGCCCGGTGAAGAGGCGAAATACCGGGAATCTATTTTCCTGGAGAGGGCGATCGCTGGGGAGCGTGTCCGTCTTGCCATGGGCCTTCCGCTGCGCCCAGTGGACCAGCGCACCTTGGTCAGCGAGGGGCTGAGCGAGAGCGCCATAGCGGAGAAATACTATGAACCGCCGCTGATCAACATCATTAACTACGCCTGCCACGCCTGCCCTACCAAGCAGTACCGTATCACGGAGTACTGCCAGGGCTGTCTGGCCCAGTCCTGCCGCCAGGTCTGTCCCAAGGACGCGATCCGCTATGTAAATGGCAAGTGCTACATCCGGCAGGATTCCTGCATCAAGTGCGGCAAGTGCGCTTCTGCCTGTAAGTATAACGCCATCATCCAGTTAGACCGCCCCTGCGCCCGGGCCTGCGGCATGGATGCCATCGGCTTTGATGAGCATGGCCGGGCTAAGATCGACTACGATAAATGCGTCTCCTGCGGCATGTGCCTGGTCAACTGCCCCTTTGGCGCCATTGTCGACAAGGGCCAGATTTTCCAGCTCATCAATGCCATCCGGCAGGGGGATCGGATTATTGCTATCGTAGCCCCTGCTTTCCTGGGGCAGTTTGGCCCCGATGCCACGCCGGAGCGCATTACTGCTGCAATGAAGCAGCTGGGATTTGCCGGTGTGGTTGAGGTCGCTGTAGGCGCTGACCTGTGTACCATTGAGGAGGCCAAGGATTTTATGGAGAAGGTGCCGGAAGAGCAGCCATTTATGGCGACATCCTGCTGCCCTGCCTGGTCTGTGATGGCCAAAAAGCTCTTCCCGCAGTTTAAAGACTACATCTCCATGGCCCTCACGCCGATGGTTCTTACCGCCAGGCTGCAAAAGCAGAAGGATCCCGGATGCCGGATTGCTTTCATCGGCCCTTGTGCAGCCAAAAAGCTGGAGGCCAGCCGCCGGACTATCCGCAGTGATGTGGACTTCGTATTGACATTTGAGGAACTGCAAGGGATGTTTGAGGCAAAAGGGGTTAACTTTGCTGCCATACCGCCGGAGGAGGAAGTCCCCCTCAACGAGGGGACCGGTGCAGGCCGCGGCTTTGCCGTCACTGGCGGTGTGGCTGGTGCGGTGGTACAGGCCATCCAGCGGATCGAACCGGGCCGGGAGGTAAAGGTGGCCTCTGCCGAAGGGCTCCGGGAGTGCCGGAAGATGCTTCTTATGGCCAAGGCTGGTAAATATAACGGCTACCTGCTGGAAGGGATGGCCTGCCCCGGCGGCTGTGTAGCCGGGGCAGGGACGCTCCAGCCAGTGGACAAGTCCATTGCCGCTGTGAGCAAATACAGCAAGGCGGCGGACAAGCAGAATGCGCTGGATTCTGGTTATGAGGTGGATTTGCCTCTGCTGGAGCTCTGATATCATATAAGCCTATAGGCAGGAGGCCGCCCGGTAAATGGGGCGGCCTCCTGCCTGCCATGCTGATAAATCTGCGGTTATTTGATTGCCTTTCCAATATGTTTATCCAACCTCCATTTAGGTGCAATGCCATCATCAGCCCAATACTCGTCGACAGCTACAATCTTATCATCTATCACTCTGATAAAAGATGTCACATGAAAGGATTGTCCGCGGTCTTGGGGGTACACATGGGTTACTGTCACAAACATATCATCTATTTTTTCAACCCTTTCTACTTCACCATCCCAATTACCCGGATATTCGCAATTTGCAATAATAAACTCATCCACGTTAAAATGTTCATTCGTACAATGCCAGTTTATATAAGCATCCCTGTCAAAATACTCCCTGATAGCGCCGGCATTTTGTTCTAAAATGTCTTTCCAAAATTTATGCAAATCCATCTATTCCCACCTTATCCAAATTGGGTTTTATTGTCCCAATTTTATGGAATTTGAGGGGCAGAAAAGCCGCGATACTACTCCCCCTCCTCTCATGCGTTTCCTAGATATCATGGCGGAATACCACGCCATGTTCCAGCAGGTACTCAGTTGCTGATCTGCGCCTCCACCAGCCTGCCGTGGCAGTATTTCTCCCGCAGGACCGGTTTTTCAATCTTACCTGTGGGGTTGCGCGGCACGCGGTCAAAGATGATCCGGCGGGGCCGTTTGTAGCGGGGCAGACCGGTGCAGAATTGGACGATCTCCTCCTCTGTGCAGCCCTCCCCCTCCTTCACCTCGATAATTGCTGCGGCAATCTCACCCAGCCGGACGTCGGGCAGGCCGATGACCGCCACATCCTTGATCTTCTCGTACTTGCGCAGGAAATCCTCGATTTGGACCGGGTAGAGGTTCTCTCCGCCGGAGATCACCACATCCTTTTTCCGATCCACCAAGAAGATGAAGCCATCCCCATCCATCCGGGCCATATCGCCGGTATAGAGCCAGCCGTCCTTGAGAATTTCGTCTGTGGCCTGCTGGTTTTTGTAGTAGCAGAGCATGACACCGGGGCCCCGGACCGCCAATTCGCCGATGTCCCCCTGGGGTACCTCTCCGCCCTGCTCATCCACGATCTTAGCCTCCCAGTGGTAGCCGGGCTTTCCAATCGCGCCGGTCTTATGGATATTCTCCACGCCTAGATGGACGCAGCCAGGGCCGAGGGATTCGCTCAGCCCGTAGTTGGTATCGTACTGGTGGTGGGGGAAGACATGCTGCCAGCGGTGGATCAGGCTGGGAGGCACCGGCTGGGCACCGATGTGCATCAGCCGCCACTGGTCCAGCAGGTAGTTATCCAGCGCTACCTTGCCCGAATCGATAGCATCCAGCAAATCCTGCGCCCAGGGGACCAGAAGCCAGACAATGGTACATTTCTCCTCAGTAACTGCACGGAGGATCCATTCCGGTTTCACCCCCCGCAGAAGCACCGCACGGCTGCCGGAAAGCAAGCTGCCAAACCAGTGCATCTTTGCGCCGGTATGGTACAGGGGCGGGATGCATAAAAATACATCATCCCGGGTCTGGCTGTGGTGGTTATGTTCTGTCTCGCAGGAGTTAACCAAGGCGCGGTGGTTATGCAGGATAGCCTTGGGGAAGCCTGTCGTACCAGAGGAGAAGTAGATAGCGGCATAGTCGGTCTCCTCCAAGGCCACCGGCGGCGCACTGGATGAGCAGAAGCCCATTAGCTTAAAGCAGTCCTCCGCATAGGCGGGCTTGTCCCGGCCCACAAAAAACAGCATCCGCAACTGTGGTAAGCTGTCCACAACTGCGTCCATCCGCCCCACAAACTCCGGCCCAAACACCAGCACCTCCACATCCGCCAGCTCCAGGCAGTATTTGATCTCCTCGCTGGAATAACGGAAATTCAGCGGTACAGCGATACAGCCCGCCTTCAGGATGCCGAAGTAGACCGGCAGCCACTCCAGGCAGTTCATCATCAGGATGCCCACCTTGGCTCCACACTCCACTCCCCGGCTGAGCAGCAGGTTGGCAAAGCGGTTGGCCCGGCGGTCGAAGTCCCGCCAGCTCAAGGCCCGGCGGTAAGGTGCGTCGGGCTGGGCGCTCTCAATGAGGCTGGCTTCCCGCCAAGTGACAGCCCGGTCCCGCTCTTCTGAGGGGTTCACCTCCACCAGTGCCGTCTCCGCACCGTACAGCCGCGCATTCCTCTCCAAAAAATCTGTAATGACCATGTATGTCTTCCTCCAAACGGCCCAATATCCTACCAATGTATGCAGTAGATACTTTACCACTTTTAATCATTAAAATCAATGGGTAATCGACAAATCCCCGGAAGAACTTTGCGAACCCTTTTTCGGACGGATCAACCCTGCCATATGTGGTGAATATCCTGAAGAACATGGGCAAAGAAGCAAGTATATCCTATTGGAAGACGGTACTGGTCATCAGAGTAGTTGTTTACTTCCCGTCCTGCCCAATCTCGACAAGATCGTCCTCAATGGACTTTTGGGAATTCTCGTCCATACCGAGCT
>CAJUAC010000084.1 GCA_910583885.1 uncultured Oscillospiraceae bacterium
GCAGCACGGCCCGCTCAAACGCCTTGCAGAACAGCCCCGCGATCTTGTGGCGGCGATCCGATTCCGCATCCGCCTGCCGGACCTCCTTTTTTGCTTTTTCCAGCTCCACCGCCAAGGCGGCGGCCTCATCCCGCTGCTCCTCCGGCAGATCCCGCACCTGCTGGGTGATGTTGTAGCCCTGATTGATGGACAGGCCGCCGCTGTCCAGAGCCTCCTTCACCGCAGGAGGGGCGTGTTCATCGATCTGCATGATCTTGCCCATAGTGCGCTCCCCCAGGCCAACAGCGTCCGCCAGTTCCTTGCGGGTATCCACAGAAGAAATCGGGTTCGGCAATGTTGCCAAACCCGATTTTGCATCCTCGCTTTTCTGATCCCCGCCGCCTGCGGACATATTCTCCCTGGCTCTGGCCTCAATATCCGGCTTCAGCCGGAGGGCGATCTTGCCCAGCTCCCACTTGTCCAGGTTGCGGCGGCCCTTCTGGGTGTCCAGCGCCCACTGCTTGGCCTCCAGCATACTCTCAAACGAGAACACGGCCATCTGGTAGGGCAGGCCATGCTGCTGGCACAGTCTCTGGCGGTTGTGGCCGTCAATGATGACCATGTCCTCGTTGACAATGACCGGGGAGTAACAGCCGTTTTTGATGATGTCCGCTTCCAGGGCGGCAAACTGCTCCCCCGTCAGCGGGGGGAGCAGTTCCGCCATCTCAGGCAGGACGGTGGGGGTGCGCTCGGTGCTGCTGTAGATGGTGCCGGTGTTCCGCATCAGGCCGCCTCACCGGCGCTGCCATCCTCGCTGGCCGCGCCAGCGGCCTCCTCCACCTTCCGGGGGGACAGGAACTCCACCTCGGTGGCTTTGATCAGGAATCCCGGCTGGCGGGTGGGGTCCTCCGCGAAGGAGATGGTCTCGAAGTCGCCGGAGGCGGCCAGCTTGCAGCCCTTATAGGCGAAGGCCGCGCACCGCTCCGCCAGAGCGCCGCGGACCTTGATGGAGATGAAGTCGGTGAGCTTGTTGCCGTCCCGGTCACGGTAGCGGCGGTCCGAGGCGATACGGAGGATGGCGTAGGGCTTGCCGTCCTCATGGGAGCGCAGTTCCACATCATTGGTCAGGTTCCCGATTGCGGTGATCTTCAACATAGCTTTTTTCTCCTTTTTCAGATATTATTTATAATGTAGAAAGAAAGCGGAGGCCCCCTCCGAAGAGGGAGCCTCCAGGGGTGCGCTTAATACCCGGTTTTGGGCAGCGGGGTGGGCTTGCCATAGACGGCAGTCACCCAGCGGGAGATGGCCTGCACCCAGACCCCGTTGTACACACCGCCCACGTCCGCGATGTTGACGAAGCTGCTGCCAGCCGTCAGGCCAGCCGCAGCGGTACACCGGATCTGGGGCTTCTCCACCTGGGCGAAGCCAGCGGGGGCCTGCCCGAACACGAATCACTTCCGTCACCCGCTCATTGGCTGCGAGGCCCAGAGCGGCAGGGGATGCCTGCAGGGTATAGTTCTTCTGTGTACTCAGGTTGTCCGCCAGCGTCCGGTACTCGCCGCCGTTCACCCGGTAGGTGATCTTATACACGCCGGGGAAGTTGTAGGTCCCGGTGACGATGGTGTTCAGCCGCACCTGGGCGGGAAGCGTATCCCTCCAATAGAAATTGTCCAGCCGGACATTGGAGTTGTTGGCTATGCCGGACAGCACATAGTTCACCGGCTGGCCTGCCATGGCCTCCTTGGGTCCGGTCTTGGTGATGGACACGCCGGTGGTCAGGCTCTTGTTGGTCACCTCGAAGCGAAGGATCTGGCCCTCATGCTCCAGGTAGGCGGTCAGCTCGGTATCGCTCACGCCGTAATTTGCCGGGGCCTTGACCTCCTTGATGGTATAGCGCGAGAGCGGGAGGAGCTTGGATGTGGCCAGCCCCCGTTTATCGCTCTTGATGGTATCCACCAGATTCCCGGCCTTGTCGTAAATCTCAAACACAGCCCCCTCCAGCAGCGTACCGGCAGGCAGGCCGTTGGTGGAGTTGTAGTCGGCGGACTTCTTCACGATCTGGATCTGAGCGGTGATGGGGATATTCTTCCACTCTACCAGGGTGGTCTCGCCTGCGGTCACATAGACCGTTTTCATCTGGGTATCGGGGACATAGCCCTCGTTCTCCAGCTCCCGCAGGTAGTACCGCCCGGAGGTGGTCAACCCCTCAATATAAACGTACCCAGAATTGTCAGAGGTGTACTGCCCGATGGGCGTATTGCCACTGTCATACAGCAGGAAGGTCACGCCATAAATTCCCTTGCCGGTAACGGAATCCGTTTTGTGGATGAGAATGCCGCTGAAAGCCTTGTTGGTGATGGTGACCGTGGTGACCTTGCCGTCCTGGATGGTGAAGTAGGTGGGGGTGGCGTCCAGCTTGAATCCCTCTCCAGCCTCGATCTCAACCGCGTAGAAGTCTCCTGCGTCCAGATCCAGGTGGGCGCGGCCCTGTTTGTCCGTGGTCACGGTATCCACCAGAGCGCCGTCCATCTTTCTGATCTCGAAGGTTGTGTTAGGGATGCGCTGGGTCTTGTCCGCCTCGTTGACCTTGATCAGCTCCAGTCCGCCTGCCCTCTTGTTGTAGAAGGTGAGCTGCTGGCCCTCTGTCCCTTCTTTAATGAGAATGCTCTGGGGCGTTCCATCCAGAACATACTCCTCGCTTGGGACCCGGATCTCTTTTGCGGTAACGGTGGTTCCGGGGGTGAGGCCCGTCAGCAGGATCTGTCCATTCCGGTCCGTCACATACTCACCCTTGTTGGGGCCGAGAGGCATACCGCTGGAATCGGTCACCAGGAAGGTGACACCCTCCAACGGCTCGTTTTTAGCGCCCTCGACATACTTCTGGATGGTCAGATTCACGCCAGGGACGTTGTACACGGTAAGCGTCTGCGTATCTGCGGGATTTACCGTGACCACCTGCCGCTTTGTTCCGGGGTCAATGGTGAATCCGGGCAAGCTCCTGGTTTCCTCGACCACGATGGTACCCACAACCGGAACACGAATCTCGCCACTCTGATTGGTCGTGTAGAGGCCCAGGGAGGACAGATGCCCATAGGCGTCATCCACGAACTCGCCGGATGCGTAGCTCAATTTGAACTCCACCCCAGCCAAAGGCTCGGAAGTGAGCTTGTTCAGTTTTTTGATGACGAGATATCCGGTAGGCTTATTGACAAAACGGAGCGTCTGCCCGCCTTCGCCGCCCTTGATCTCGATGCTCTTGGGGGTGGCGTCCAGCACCACGCCGTCCGGGACCTTGAGTTCCTTTGCGGTAACGGTGATCCTCGGTTCCAAATTGGGGATGACGATACGTCCGTCCTCCCCAGTGATGTATTCGCCGTTGCTGCCGCCAACGACCGCCCCGGAGCTGTCGGTCACGAGGAAGGTGACACCCTTCAGGGGGACGTTTCCGGTTTCAGTTTCCAGGTACTTTTCAATGGTCAGCGTGGTCTTGGGGATGTTCTCCACGTCCACATGGTTGCCGTTGCCGTTGCCGTTCCCGGAGGAGCTTCCTCCGCCAATGGTCCCGTTCCCTCCGGTAACAACGCTGTTGCCGGAGCCGTTGCGGACAATGATCGTCCGGGGCGTGGGATCGAGGACATAGTTGGACGGAACCCTGGTTTCCACAACCACGACAGTGGAATTGGGGATGAGGCCCGTCACCGTCACGGTCCCATCGGCCCCAGTGGTGTAGCGGCCAATAAGGTTTCCATCGCCGTCCCGCAAAGTAAATTCTGTGTTAGGTACAGGTTTCCCGCTGACCGCGTCCCGTTTCGAGATGGTCAATGTGCAGAGGGGCTCATTGTACACAGTGATCGTCTGGGTGTCCGCCGGATTGACTGTGATGGTCTGAATCCTGGTGGATTCGTCAATGACGTACCCAGGACAGGGGGTCAGTTCCTTTGCGACCACGGTTCCCACCACCGGCACCCGGATCTCCCCGGCGTCGTTGGTCTTGAACCGGCCCTTGCTGGACAGATGCCCAAAGTTGTCATCCACAAAGCTGCCGTCCGCATAAGTCAATTCAAACTCCACATTTGCCAGGGGCTGCTTAGAAATTTTGTCCAGCTTCCGAATCACAAGGTATCCCGTCTTCTTGTTATAGAAGCGGAGGATGTTCGCCCCATCATCGCTGATTTTGATGGTTTTCGGCGTTCCGTCCAGCACCACCCCGTCCGGGACCTTGACCTCCCGCGCGGTGATGGTGGACCCAGGCTCCAGACCGGGGATCACCACACGGCCATCCTCGCCGGAGATGTACTCGCCGTTGCTGTTGCCGACTACGGCCCCGCTGCTGTCCGTGACCAGGAAGGTCACGCCCTTCAGGGGCTTGTTCTCGCTGCCCTCCTCCTCGATGTACTTTTCAATGATAAGCGTATTCTTGGGGGTATTGTAAAAATAGGCGTGCTGAACATCGTCAGGATTGACAACGATGGTCTGGCTCCTGGTGTTGGGATCAATGGTATAGCCGGGGATCGTAGCCTGCTCGGTGATGACCACCGTCCCCACGATGCCATTGATGGTGACGGTCCCGTCCGGCCCGGTGTAATAGATACCGTTGGAGGACACCTTGCCGTTTTCATCATCTACCACGCAGCCGGGGGCGTAGGTCACTTTGAACTGTACCCCGGCCAGGGGCGTCTTGCGGTCCAGACTGCTGTACTTGTGGATCACCAGGGACCCCAGGGGCTGATTGCGGAACTCCAGCGTTACCGTCTGCCCGGCCTTGATCTGCGCCGTCTGGGGCGTATCATCCAGCAAATACCCCGGTTTTGACCGTGTTTCCTTGACCACCAGTGTCGTGTTGGGGTCAACGTTGTCCACCAGGAATGTCCCCGCGCCGTCCGTCACGAACTTGCCGTTGGCGTCTCCCACCACCGTTCCGTCCGCTGTGGTCACGAAAAATTCCACATCACTCAGCGGGGCGTTATTGGAGCCGGAAACCTTTTTGACCAGCAGGCTCCCCTTGGGGCTGTTGCCGAAATAGACCTGGATGACCTCCTGGTCCTCGCCGGAGAGGTACACGGTCTGGGGCGGCGTGTCAATGACGTGGCTGCCGTCACTGGACAGTTCCTCTATGATGTAGGTCCCCTTCTGGAGCCCGGTTGCCGTGAAGGAGCCGTTGGCCGAAGTGCGGAAAGTGCCGATGACCGTCCCACCCGTACCAGAGGTATTGCCGGAGAGGTAGCGGATCTGGAAGACCGCGCCCTCGATGGCAAGATTGGGATTTACTGAATCATACTTCCAGACGCAGATGGCGCTCAGAGGCCGGTTCCGGAACACGAAGGTATGTCCCTGTCCGGCAGCCACGAACGCCTCCTGGGTGTCGGGGTCCGCGATGGCGAAGCCCTTCAGCGGTTCCAGCTCCTTTACCCGGAACCAGCCGTCCCGCAGGCCCAGTTCGCCCATCTCAGGTCCGTTCAGCTCAATGCGCCCATTCTCATCGGTGTAGAATGTTCCCAGATCGTTGAGTTCCCCGGTACTGGTATTGTTGGATGCGTACCAGACCTGGAAGGGGACGTTGGCCTGCCGCTCGAAGGTGACAGCATTCTCCTTGATGATCTCGATGACAGGCCGCTTGTGATTCTTGAAGTAGACCGTGTGATCCCGGTTGGGATACAGCGTCACCAGCTGCGCCGGAGCGTCCTTCAGCCAGGGGGAGGGGACAGATTTTTCAGAGATTTCGTACACACCCGGCAGCAGGTTCTTCAGGATGGCGCGGCCTGTGCGGTCCGTCCTGATCTCGTCTACAGAATGGCCGTCCGCAGCCCGGACGGTGAAAACAGTATCAGGCACTTCCTCGCCGCTGTCCGCGTCATGCTTATAGACGATGAGATTGGGCCGCTTGTCATTTTTCAGAACGATCTCGCTGGTCTTGCCGGGGAACAGCTCTACATGGTACTCCTTCAGGTCACGAATGTGGTCTGACACTGTGGCGATCTCCTGCAGGGAGTAGACACCCGGCTCCACCCCCTCCCACAGGATCTCCCCTGTGGACGAGGTGATACGGTCCAGATAACGGGTACCGTCCTCGATTTTCGCCAGCCGGAAGGAAACGCCGGGCAGGGGCCCGCCGCCGGCGCTGGTTTTGATGAGCCGGAGGGAGGGCAGCTTGGAGTTGGTAAAGATAAACTGCGCCGTTTCGTTCCCGTCCAGCTGGATAATGCGCTGGGCCTTGTCAATGACATATCCCGGACAGGATACCTCCGTCACCACATACGCCCCCACCGGAAGCATGGACAGGTCAATGGTCCCATCGTCCTGAGTGACAAATTCCTTCGGGCCGAAGCTTCCATCCACTGACTTGATCTCAAATTTGGCGTTGGGGATGGCTACGGACGGGTCCGCACTGTCCACCTTGATGAGGTGAATGCCGGGCTTTCTGTCATTAAAGAAGACCAACTGTTTAATACCGTCCCCGGCGTGGAGTTCCACCTCCTGGGGCGTGGTATCCAGAATGTGGACTTCATCCCCTGTATCCTTTTCAAAAACACGGTACGTTCCGGGCTGCTGGTCAGTGAGTACGATCTCGCCCAGTTCGCCGGTATAGAAGTTGCCCAGGAACTCGCCGTCACGGTAAATACAGAAGGTAACATTTGCCATTACCTGATGGCCCAGCCGGTCATATTTGATGATCCGCAAACCGGGCAGCTCTTTGTTGGTGAAGGTCACAGCAGAGGTTTCGCCTGTGACCACAGTGACGGTTTTGATGGTATCCGTGTCGGCCTTCCAGCCTGCTATTCCGGCGATCTCCTGCACCTCGTAGGCCCCTGGCTTCAGGTTGGTGAACTGCACAGCGCCGCCGGGTTCCGTGTAGCCGGAGTAGGTCCTGCCGCTCTCGATGTGCTTGATCTGGATGTGAACGCCGGGCAGTTTCTCGCCGGTATCGCTGACCTTCTCCACCCGCAGTTCCCCGTAGGGGTCATTGTCGAAGGTCACTTCTGCCGTCTCTCCCTCACGAACCGTGATGTTCTGAGCGGGATGGGCGCTGAGAAGGTGGTCCTTGGGAGGGATTTTCTCAATGACGGTATAATTTCCAGGCTCCACATTGGGGATGATGATCTCGCCATTGACCGTGGAGAGCTTCCCAATGGTATCGCCGCTGGGGGAGACCACTTCAAAAATCGCGCCGTCCAGCAGCTCCAAAGTACCCGTCTCCCGTTTGATGATCCGCAGCACGCCGGGCTCCGGAGGATCTTCGGGCGGAGGATTCTCGGGCGGAGGATTTTCCGGAGGCGGGTTGTCGGGAGTGCCCTCAAAGCTGGAGATCACATCGAGCTTCATGGATCTGCGGGGATCGGTATCGACCATATAGTTCTGGATGTTGCCGTACTTATCCGTCTCCGCACAGCTGGCATAGAAGATGGCATACTCATGGACAACGCCGTCAATGGCCACCTGTACATCGCAGCCCTCGGCCTCCGCAGGGATCAGGATGGTAAACTGTCCGTCCCAGCCGCTGCCGTTGGACTCCATGACCGTGATCTCTGTGCAGTCGTTGCCGTTGATATTGACGATCCGTGTCCCCTCCGGCACAGCGTCCGGGTCTGCGAAGGACAGCCGCACAGAGCCGCCGTCCACCCAAGTGTCGCTGTGGACGGTGAACACCTGCTGATAGTAGTCCTTCCCGTCCACCGTGACGGAATAGGGCTTGTTCTGGTCCGGGGTGGCCGTGAGCCGTGGTTGGAGGATGCGGTCCCAGTACATGCCTGTCTGGTAGATATCCTTAGCCGCTTTCAGGACACGCTGGGCTGCCGCCTGGTCCGCGCTGGGATTCACCGTCAGGTTGGAAATGCTCCAGTTGTCCAGGATGTAGCACCACAGGGCCATCTTGGTGGCATAGTATGCCTCGTTGACATTCTGCAGCCCCAGGGATTCAATGGACTTGTGGGGGTAGCCGGAGGCCACGATGCCGAACACCTTGGGGTCCGTGTGCTTCTGGTTGGCCAGATATTGGATGCCGGTCCCCTTGGGAACGGTCTGGGGAACGCCGGCGGTGTTGGGGTTCACGCAGTAGGCGGGGATCTGTCTGGCAGCGCCCGTCTCATCTGTGAAATTGTAGTAGGTGTAGACCTGCTCCCGGACCCGTCCGTTGATGGAGAGGTAGGACACCTTCTCGCCGTTGTGATAGATATTGATATTGCCCAGGGCCTCCTCCTCGCTGGAGGCGGCCAGGGCGGTGGGGAACATTCCCAGCACTGTGACCAGCGCCAGGAGGAGCGCTAAAATTCTTCGTTTCATGAAGTTCCTCCCATCGTTTTGGTTGAAAAAGGCGCACACCCCACCGGGTGCGCGCCTTGCCATATTGCGTTCATCGTCATGCGATTTTATATTCCGTTCGCTGGAAGACGCCGTTCATGTAGACGTCCCAGCAGTCCAGGTAGTAATCTCCACAGGGGCAGGAGGCCAGCATATCCGTCACCTGATCCGCCCTCCAGGGCCAGAAGCCAGGGATGGAACGGCCCTCCGGCATGGTCATATGGATGTGTATCCAGGGCGTGCCGTTTTTGCGCGTGACGGCCTTGCCGTCCTTCCAGGTGGAGGGATGCGCGCCCATGGCGTTGTAGAGGGTGTAGAGCATCCGGCGGGATTCGTGCAGGTTGCGGACGAACAGTAGATCATCGCCCTCCACGGTGAAATGTCGTGCTTCCGCTGGCGGCAGCTCCGGCTGATCGAACTGGCTCCAGTCGCAGGTGGCTTCTGGCAGGGGACCTACCGGGCCGTCCGCGAAGTAGTTCTTGGCGTACCGGCTCACATCTGTGATGGTGTAGTTGGTCCCATCATCGCAGCGGATCACATCGCCTGCCTGGGGGATGTACGGCGAACCGTCCTGGGGGATATTGATGGAGCCGTCCGCATTTTTACTGAGTGCGGAGGGGGCGGTCTGGCTGTTTGGTGTGGTTGATGCAGGGGCGCTCACCTCCATTTCGTAGGGTTCGTCCGGGTGGATGGTGACGGTGTTGGTTCCGGCATCGTAGGAGATGCCGAAGCCCACCGCCTGCCCGATGTCCCGGAGCTTGACGTAGTTGCTGCCGTTGATCTCATAGGCTTCCAGGGGTATGCGCTGCTCATTGACATAGAACCGCTGGCTGCTGGGGTTGGCCATGAGTCCCGCTGCTGCCTGTGTCGCGGGACCGCTGACAGCGATCCCCGCCAGGATGCCCGCCGTTACCAGGGCGATCTCTTTTCTTCTGCTGTTCATGATCGTTCCTCCTTGTACTGTAGTGGTTTGTCTCTTTGCAAGCACTACAATACCTGAGAAGGGGCCACAAGTCCAGCGGAACATCCGCAAATCTATAGAGAATAAATGCCGCCCAAACGAAGCATTTTATACAATTTCCTGCACTGCGGTCACGCACCAGCGGTATTCAGGCTGGTCCATGACGCAGGTGTAGAGCGTCACACGGTTGTCGGTGGTGGGGGCGGTGCCGCTGGAGTCGTTGATGCTGACCTTTTCCACGCTGGCCACCACGTAGCTGCGGGTCCCCAGCGTGGTGGTCAGCGTGATCCTGTCGCCCAGCTCCAGGGTGTGTATCTTGCCGAAGTAACTGTTCGCCCCCCGGTTGTGGGCCGCGAACCCTGCATTTCCATCCCAGATGCTGGTGTTGGTGAAGTGGCCCGCGCCCTTCTTCAGCGCGGTGCTGTCCGTCCCCTGGTAGACCTTGACGGTCAGGCCGATGGCGGGGATCTTCAGGGTTCCCAGGCTGCCGTCCGAGTAGTAGAGATCATCCGTGACCTCGGTATAGCCGCCGTTGGTATTACTTCCGAGAAAAAAGCTAGGAATAATGCGGTAAGTATGGTAAAATAGA
>CAJUAC010000085.1 GCA_910583885.1 uncultured Oscillospiraceae bacterium
TTCCCCGACACCCTGCCCAACACCTACCTGAACTACTACCTCCAGCAGAAGGAGTTTGTGGAGCACTCCGACCCCACCCACACCAGGGCCAATGAGGTCATGGAAACCCGGGAGAAGAGCCTCTTCGAGGGCATCGACCGCTATAGGGAGACCGGCGTTGTAGATGAGACGGTGTTCTATGCCGGCAGCCACGGCGATTGGATCGCAGATCTGGCTGTTGCCCTGAAAAACGACACCAAGGCCCGTTTCCTGGTCATCACCGAGAACCGCGGCGCACTGCCCAATATGCCCTATGACGCCATGGTGGAGGTCCCCGCCTATATCGGCAAGAACGGCCCCGAGGTCATTGCCCAGAACCCCATCCCCCTGTTCCAGCAGGGCCTGATGATGCAGCAGCTCAACTGCGAGAAGCTGCTGGTTGAGGGCTGCATTGAGGGCAGCTATGAGAAGGTACTCCAGGCATTCACCCTCAATAAGACGGTCCCCAGCATGAAGGTGGCCAAGGAGGTCCTCGACGAGATGATCGAGGCAAACAAGGAATACTGGCCGGAGCTGAAATAAGCGCCTGCCCAATACATGGAGGCTGGCTGCCCACGGGCAGCCAGCCTCCATCAGCCTGTCAGAACAGCCCTCCCATGGGTTCCCATGGGAGGGCTGTTCTGATAGGGGCAACAGCAGTTGGATGGATTACTTGTGATCCACGCTGTACATGTGCTTGATGAGCTCCAGAACCTTGTTGGAGTAGCCCATCTCGTTGTCGTACCAGCTGACAACCTTCACGAAGGTGTCGGTCAGGGCAATACCAGCCTTGGCGTCGAAGATGGAGGTGCGGGTGTCGCCCAGGAAGTCGCTGGAGACCACATCCTCATCGGTGTAGCCCAGCACGCCCTTCAGGGCACCCTCGCTGGCGGCCTTCATAGCGGCGCAGATCTCATCATACTTGGCGGGTTTTGCCAGGTTCACGGTCAGATCCACCACGGACACATCCAGGGTGGGGACGCGCATGGACATACCGGTCAGCTTGCCGTTGAGGGCGGGGATGACCTTGCCCACAGCCTTGGCGGCGCCGGTGGAGGAGGGGATGATGTTGCCAGTGGCAGCACGGCCGCCGCGCCAATCCTTCAGGGAGGGGCCGTCAACGGTCTTCTGGGTGGCGGTGGTGGAGTGGACGGTGGTCATCAGGCCGTCGGTGATGCCCCAGTTGTCGTTGAGGACCTTGGCGATGGGGGCCAGGCAGTTGGTGGTGCAGGAGGCATTGGAGACGAAGGTCATGTCGGAGGTGTAGGCGTCCAGGTTCACGCCGCACACGAACATGGGGGTGTCGTCCTTGGAAGGGGCGGACATGATGACCTTCTTGGCGCCGGCATCGATGTGGGCCTGGGCCTTCTCCTTGGTCAGGAACAGGCCGGTGGACTCCACGACATACTCAGCCTCCAGCTTGCCCCAGGGGATGTCGGCGGGGTTGCGCTCGGCATAGATGGGGATCTCACGGCCGTTGACGACGATGGCGTTCTCGGTGGAGGTGACCGTGCCGGTGAACTGGCCGTGCATGGTATCATACTTCAGCATATATGCCAGATATTCGGCGGGGCAGAGATCGTTGATGCCGACAATCTCGATCTCAGGGTGGTTGACAGTGGCGCGGAACACCATACGGCCGATCCGGCCAAACCCATTGATGCCAACTTTGATGCTCATAAGAAAAATTCCTCCTCAAATTTATATTGGGATTTCTTCCTTTTTTATTGCCAATTGAACTGTAAAATATTATACACCGGTTTTTTTTAAATGAAAAGTATTTTTTGTGGAATTTTTGACACACTCAATAATTTCTTGTAATTTCGACAAAATTTTGGTATGATACCTCTTGAATTATCGGAAGTTTGACACGCGGGGCCGGGGCCAGCCTGCCAGAGCCCGGCGGGCAGCACGCCGCGGGGGCAGGGATGGGGTAATTTACCAATCTTTTTTCCCCCGCTGTGCATAGACTAATTGGCAGGAGGTGCCACATGTCAGATCAAATCGTACAACCATGCGGGGATGTAGGGGGCGTGCTCTCCCAGGTGTCCAACCAGCTGCGCAGCTCCCTGGGCAACATCTATAACGCCCTCTCCCGGATCGCCCCACCGGAGCTGCGGGATGGCGACACCGGGGTGGACCGCGACGCAGCGGTGCTCTGTCAGAGCTACTACCGTATCCTGCGCCTGGCCAACAACCTCTCCGATGCGGCCAACCTGGAGGGCCCCAGCAGGGCCAAGCTGCGCAACGGCGACCTCGTGGGCCTGTGCCGGGATGTGATGCGCCGTGCGGAGCTGCCGGCGCAGCTGCTGGGGATCCAGCTCTCCTTCCAGTGCGGGAAAGCCAGCCATATTGCCGCTATGGACGGGGAGCGCCTGGAGTGCCTGCTGCTGAACCTGCTGTCCAACGCCTTTAAATTTATCCGGGAGGATGAGAAGCTTGTCCGGCTGGAGGTCCGGGTCAGCCGGGAATGGGTGGAGCTGGCCGTATCCGACACAGGCAAGGGGATTGCGCCGGAGCTGCTGGAGACCGTGTTTGACCGCTACCTCCACACCCAGCGGCTGGATCCGCCGCCCCACGGCCTGGGGCTGGGCCTGCCCATCTGTCGGCGCATTGCCCAGGAGCACGGCGGCAGCCTGGTGCTGACATCCACCGTGGGCGTGGGGACGACGGTGACGGTATCCCTGCCCAACCGGAAGCTCCGGGAGCAGGCCCTTGGCACATTCCAGGCGGATTTGGGCGGCGGCTTTAACCGGACCCTCGTGGAGCTGGCTGACGCGCTGCCCCGGGAGGCGTTCACGCAGAAATATATGGATTAACAGCGGAGGGCCGCAGAGAAATGGGAAAGAAAAAGGTTCTGGTTGGGATGAGCGGCGGTGTGGACAGCACGGCGGCGGCAGCGCTGCTGCTGGAAGCAGGCTATGAGGCTGTCGGATGTACCCTGCGGCTGTATCCGGGTGAGGAGGGCGCTGGTGGGGGCTGCTGCTCCCTGGAGGATGTGGAGGACGCCCGGTCTGCCGCCCGGCGGCTGGGGATGGATTTCTACGTGTTCAACTTCAGCCTGCCCTTCCGCCGGCAGGTTATGGATGCCTTCGTAGACAGCTACCAGGCCGGCAGGACGCCCAACCCCTGTATCCAGTGCAACCGGCATGTCAAGTTTGACGCCCTGCTGCGGCGGGCGGACGAGCTGGAGATCGGCTATATCGCCACCGGGCATTACGCCCAGACGGCCTGGGATGCAGAGGCTGGCCGCTGGCAGCTGCTGCGGGGCCTGGACCGCCGGAAAGACCAGAGCTATGTGCTCTATCCCCTCACCCAGCAGCTGCTGGGCCGTCTGCTGCTGCCCATAGGCGGCTACAGCAAGGCTGAGGTCCGCGCCCTGGCGGAGGAGCGGGGGCTTTCCTGCGCCCATAAGCCGGACAGCCAGGACATCTGCTTTGTCCCCGACGGGGATTACCCGGCTTTCTTACAGCGCTACGGCGGGGTAGAGCTTGTGCCGGGGGATTTCGTGGACACCCAGGGCCGTGTGCTCGGGCGGCACAGGGGCCTGCCCTGCTATACCACCGGCCAGCGCAGGGGCCTGGGCGTCAGCGCGGACCGGCCCCTGTATGTAGTGCGCAAGGATCCGGCGTCCAATACCGTGGTCTTGGGGGATGAGGCGGAGCTCTACAGCCGGACCGTCTGGGCGGAAGGCTTCCACTGGGTATCCCTGCCGCCCCAGGAGGGGCCGCTGGCTGTGACCGCAAAGACCCGCTACAGCCAGACAGAGGCGGATGGGATGCTGTACCCAGAGGCGGATGGCTGCGTGCGCATGGTGTTCCGCCAGCCCCAGCGGGCGGTGACGGCGGGGCAGTCCCTGGTCTGTTACCTGGGGGACGCGGTGGCCGGCGGCGGCATCATCTGCCGGTCGGAATAAAGGAAAACGCCCGTCTCCGTCTGGAGACGAGCTGCATCCCGTGTGGGACGGAGAGGTGGTTCAGCGTGCGCTGATTGTCCACTCCTCCTGATAGATCATATCATCCACATCACCGTGGGGAAAACTGGGATCCATTGGCGTTCCTCCTTTGTCATTCTGTATTATTCTATGCGCCCTCCTGTGCAATGTTGCACGAAAATAGCCGCCCTTTCAAAAAAATGGAGGGGCGGCTATTCCTTTCTTTAAAAAGAGAGGAATCAAAAGAAATATTGAAAAAAACTCCGTGTTCTTTTTGGCGCTGCTGTGGGGGATACAGGGGTTCCTCTGCCGTTCTTCGGTGTGCCCGGGCCGCCGGTTTGATGAAAAGCAACAAATTTTTCCAAAATTTTCCCCGGTTTACTTGACAAAGCGTGCAAAATCCGATATAGTATGAGTGTGTAGTTGTGAACCCAATAATGGTTCCCAGGAGGGAAACAGAAAAAATAGCTCTCTGAGCTATTTTTTTGTGCATGGAGGAGAGACTAACAGAATAGAATCTAGGAACCGGTATGGAAGGAGGTCCCCATGAATCAAGACGTCGTTATCATCGGCGCAGGCCCCGCCGGCATCTTCACCGCATTGGAGATGCTGAAGAAGGGGAGCAGGAAGAAGATCCTCATTGTGGAAAAGGGCCGCGCTGTGGAGGACCGCCGCTGTCCGAAAAGCAAGACCAACCAGTGCGTAAACTGCAAGCCCTACTGCCATATCACCACCGGCTTTTCCGGTGCAGGCGCATTTTCCGACGGAAAGCTGTCCCTGAGCTGCGAGGTGGGCGGGGATCTGCCCAACCTGGTGGGGGCAGACGTGGTCCAGGAGGCCATCCACTATACGGACCAGATCTACCTGGAGTTCGGCGCGGATTCCCACATTGAGGGCCTGGGAAACACCGAGGAGGTAAAAGCCATCCGCAAGCGGGCTATCCAGGCGGGGCTGAAGCTGGTGGACTGCCCCATCCGCCACCTGGGCACGGAGAAGGCCCAGGACCTGTACTACGCCATTGAGCAGTACCTGCTCCAGAACGGCGTGGAGCTGCTGTTCGGCTACGAGTGTACCAACCTGGTGCTGGAGGGGGATGCCTGCCGGGGTGTGTGCGTCACCAACGGGCGGGAGGAACGGGAGATCCGGGCCGCCTGCACGGTCATCGCCACCGGCCGCCGGGGGGCGGACTGGCTGGAGAGCCTGTGCGCGGAGCATAATATTGCCCACCAGCCCGGTACAGTGGATATCGGCGTGCGGGTGGAGGTGCGCAACGAGGTGATGGAGACGGTCAACCGGGTGCTCTACGAGTCAAAGCTGGTGGGGTATCCCAAGCCGTTCAAGAACAAGGTCCGCACCTTCTGTCAGAACCCCGGCGGCTTTGTCAGCCAGGAGAACTACGACAACGACCTGGCCGTGGTCAATGGCCACAGCTATAAGGAGCTGAAAAGCGACAACACGAACCTGGCCATCCTGTGTAGCCACAACTTTTCCCACCCCTTCAACCAGCCCATTGCCTATGCCCAGCGGGTGGGAGAGCTGACCAATATGCTGGGCGCAGGCCACATCATGGTGCAGCGGTTTGGGGACATCCTGGACGGCAAGCGGACATGGCAGAAGGAGCTGGCTTTCTCCAACGTGCGCCCCACCCTGCCGGACGCGGTGGCCGGGGATATCACAGCCGCCATGCCCTACCGGGCCATGACCAACATTATCCACTTCATCCAGGCTATGGACCAGGTGGTGCCCGGCTTCGCCTCTACGGAGACGCTGCTGTACTCCCCGGAGCTGAAATTCTACTCCAACCGGGTAAAGATGGATGAGGATCTGAACACCAATGTGAAGGGCCTCTACTGCCTGGGCGACTCCAGCGGGTGGACCCGGGGGCTGATGATGGCCTCCGTCATGGGTGTGCTCATGGGCCGCAGGCTGGCGGAGGCCTGAGCCTCCGCGCTGTAACCGCAGGCCCGGCCGATCCTATTATGGAAGCCCTGTCGACAGGGGGAAATCTTACACCATTGTAAGGTTTCCCCCTGTTTTGTAAGTTAAATCGATGGCACGGCGGCGCCTTCTGCGGTATACTAGCCTCACAAACCACCCGAGGAGGAACTGAGATATGCCCATCCTGCAAGTCAGTGATTTAAAGAAGACCTACACCACCCGCTTTGGCGGCCAGAAGGTCCACGCCCTTACCAATGTCAGCTTTGCGGTAGAGCCCGGCGAATATGTCGCCATCATGGGGGAGTCCGGCAGCGGCAAGACCACCCTCTTGAATATCCTGGCCGCCTTGGATAAGCCCACCAGCGGCGAGGTCCTGCTGGACGGGCGGAGCGTCGTATCTGTCAAGGAGCGGGAGATTGCCGCTTTCCGCCGGGATCACCTGGGCTTTGTCTTCCAGGACTTCAACCTCCTGGATACCTTCTCGATCCAGGACAACATCCTCCTGCCGCTGGTACTGGCGGGGATGCACTACCCGGAGATGGAGAAGCGCCTGCTCCCCCTGGCCCGGCGGCTGGGCATCGATGGTCTGCTGAAAAAGTACCCCTATGAGGTCTCCGGCGGCCAGAAGCAGCGCACGGCGGTGGCCCGGGCCCTCATCACAGAGCCCCGCATCGTCCTGGCTGACGAGCCCACCGGCGCACTGGACAGCAAGGCCACCGACAGCCTGCTGAAGCTGTTCGACCAAGTGAATGCCGAGGGGCAGACCATCCTCATGGTCACTCACTCCACCAAGGCCGCCAGCCACGCCAAGCGGGTGCTCTTCATCCGGGACGGCGAGGTGTTCCACCAGATTTACCGGGGCGTGAGCACCTCCGAGGAGATGTACCAGAAGATCTCCGATACCCTGACCCTGCTGGCCGCAGGAGGTGAGGAGGATGCGTAACATGAGCCTTTTTCCCAAGCTGACCCTCCAGAGCATCCGGAACAACAGGCAGTTCTACCTGCCCTACGTCCTGGCCCTGCTGGGGGATGTGGCGGCTGTCTATATCATGTCCGCCCTGTCCCACGACCCCGGCGTCGTCAATATGACCCCGGGCAGGGGGAACGCCTACATGTACGTGCAGACCTTCATGGCCATCGGCATAGTCATCGCCTACCTGTTTTCCGCCATCTTTGTGGGATATATCAACGGTTTCCTCATCAAGCAGCGGAAAAAGGAGCTGGGGCTCTACAACATCCTGGGCATGGGCAAGCGGCATATCGCCCTGGTGCTGGTGTTTGAGACGCTGTATATCGGTGCGGCCGGCATCCTGGGCGGGCTGGCAGTGGGCCTGCTGCTCCACAAGCTGGTGAGCCTGTGCCTGCATCAGGTGCTGGGGATCCCCATCCCCCTGGGCTTCTATTTCTACTGGGAGGGCATGGTGTGGACGGCGATGCTGTTCGCAGCCCTGCTGCTTCTGGTGCTGCTGGGCAACCTCAACAAGGTGCGCGTCTCCAAGCCCATTGAGCTCCTTCACGGCGGCCATGTGGGGGAGCGGGAACCTAAGACCCGCTGGCTGCTGACCCTGCTGGGGATCCTCACCCTGGGGGCCGGGTACTATATCGCCATCGCGACCCGGACCGGCGTGGAGGCCATTGGGACCTACTTTGTCGCCGTATTCCTGGTCATCATTGGCACCTACTGCCTCTTCACCGCAGTGAGCATCTTCCTGCTGAAGGCCCTGCGGCGGAACAAACGCTTCTACTACCGCACCAGCCACTTCATCGGCGTGAGCGGGATGCTCTACCGCATGAAGCAAAACGCCATGGGCCTGGCCAACATCTGCATCCTGTGTACCATGGTGATGGTCATGCTCTCCGGCACCCTCTCCCTGTACCTGGGGACAGAGGATGTCATCCGGGAGCAGTATCCAGGGGACGTCAATGTCCGGGTGCGCTACAGCCCTGCCGGGGAGGGGGAGGAGCCCTTCCAGCCGGAGGCCATGCTGGCGCTGCAAACCGGCTTTATCGAGAGCCAGGGGGTGTCTGTCACAAACGCCCGCACCCGCTATGAACTGGGCTTCGGCGCCGGGCAGCTCCCCGACGGCAGCTACACCACGGACCGCTTTTCCGAGGACGCGGTAGGGAGTATTGTCAGCATCACCTGCATCACAGCGGAGAGCTATACCGCCTCCACCGGCAAGGAGATGTCCCTACAGCCCGGTGAGGCCGCCGTCTACGGCTTTTCGGGCGACGAGCTGACCATCCGCTGGGTACTGCCGGACGGGGGCGGAGAGATGGGCCAGTCCACCTTCCGCATCGCCCATACCCTCAAGGAGAACCCCTGCTACAGCCCTATGATTACCCAGATGGTCACGCTTGTCCTGTCCAGCGAGGCAGAGGTCAACGAGCTGTGGGCCTTGCAGAATGCGGCCTACAGTACCAGCCCATCCCAGATGGTTTGGTATGCCCATCTGGATCTGGACTGCGATACAGAGACGCTGGAAACCCTGCGCACGCACTACGAGGATGCCATTGAGGACAGCCATTTTTACGACGGCACCGGCACCTGGAGCACCAGCCAGTGGGAGCTGCGCTTTGAGAGGGCGGCGGAGATCTACGGCCTGGCGGGCGGGTTCCTGTTTTTGGGCATCTTCCTGGGCTTCATCTTCCTGCTGGCGACAGTGCTGATTATCTACTACAAGCAGATCTCTGAGGGCTACGAGGACAAGGCCCGTTTTGAAATCATGCAGAAGGTGGGCCTCAGCCGGAGCGAGGTAAAGGCCTCTATCCACAGCCAGATCCTGATGGTATTTTTCCTGCCCATCGCGGTGGCCGCTGTCCACATCTTATTTGACTTCAACATGGTAGAAAAGCTGCTGACTCTGTTCTACCTCCACAATACGACCCTGACTGCCCTATGCACCCTGGGTACGGTACTGGTGTTCTTCCTGGCCTATGGCGTGGTTTACCTGCTGACAGCCCGGACCTACTACAAGATTGTGGAGCGGTGATCCGGCAGGCGCAGGTTCCCCTTCTTTTCTTTGTGAACAAAGAAAAGAAGCAAAAGAAAAACCTTTCATTGCCAAACTTCGTTTGGCAGCATATAAAAAGGGAACATCATATGGATATAGCCCCCGTTTCCAGTTCTTTTTGATTCTTTTTCCTGAAAGAAAAAGAATGTTTACCGAAAAAGCTGTCCGTCAAGAAAGGAGTACCGTATGGATCGCGTAGATATGATCTTGGTGTTGGGGATGCTGTGCCTGATCGCGGGCACACTGTTGGTCGGTTTCAGCAGGCCGCTGTGGTGGGTGTTCCATCAGCGCCGGCCTGACGGTGGGCGGGATCTGCCCCACCGCTACGAGTGGTATCTGCGCGTGCCAGGCATCGCGCTGCTGCTGGCGGCGGCATGGGTGATCTGCATGAGTGTGACCAACGCGTTTATATTCCAATAGGGCACAGGCCGCCGGGAAAATCCCCGGCGGCCTTGACTTCTGTGGGGAAGGGGCTATAATACTTCCAGACGATACAGAAGAATGGAGGGGGAGAAGCCATGGAAAGCAACCAGGCCTGTTTCCGCCGTGGCATCCGGGACGGGATCCCCATTGCCCTGGGGTACTTCGCTGTGGCCTTTACACTGGGTATTGCCGCAAAAAATGCGGGCTTTACCGCCGTCCAGGCTATGGTGGAGAGCCTGACCAACAACGCCTCCGCCGGGGAGTACGCGGTGTTCTC
>CAJUAC010000086.1 GCA_910583885.1 uncultured Oscillospiraceae bacterium
AGAATCTACAGGCTTTCTCCTGTAGATTCTTCCGTTAACCATTTTATTCACAAAGCAGTTCACATAATGTGGTTTCCAATCAAAAAGTACGAAAATTCACAAGTAAAAACAGCGCCCAGATATTCTCCAGGCGCTGTTTTGGTTATTCGATAGATTTTAGTGACTCTGCCATATCAATCTTTTTCAGCTTTGGCCGCATTCCCGCAGAGATGCCGATGGTAAACAGCATGGTCATCAAGAAACTGAGGACATAGCTCAGGGGCAGGATCCGGCAGGCAAAGTACATCGCGTCAATTTGGACCTGTTCCATTACAAAAGCGTGGAGGGCCTTGCCCATCAGCAGCCCAGCCAAGCTACCCAGCCCGGACAAGATATTGATCTCCCGGAAGACGTAGGAGGCCACCTCGTTCTGATAAAAGCCCAACACCTTGATGGTAGCGATCTCCCGCACACGCTCCGTAATATTGATATTGGTCAAATTGTATAGCACGATAAATGCCAACGCTGCTGCGCACAGCACGACAACCAGCACAATATAGTCCAACCGGGAGAGCATATTATCCACCTGGTTCCTGGTTGCCTCGTTGACGTTGACACTGCTTACGCCATCATCCTCCAACAACCGTGCGCCCTCCTCATAGGGATCTGCCCCCTCGCGGGCCACCATATAGAGTGTATTGTACTCCGGGATCTGTCCCAGCTGCTGCTGGTAGGTTTCCGCTGCGATATAGGCGTAGTGGAACACATAGTTGTCGGAAATGGCGGAAACTGTCACCTCCAGCGTCCCCAGCTCCTCATCCCGCAGCTGGACCGTATCCCCCTGGGAGATGCCCAGGTTTTCCGCCAGGCCCATGTTCAGCACGACTTCACCAGGGCCGGGATACGGGATTTCCTCCGTGCCATTGTGGAGGGACAGGAAGCCATCCAAGCTGCCGGTGGAGGAAATGACCCGGTAGACAGACTTGCTGTGTCCACCGGCCAAAACATCCACGCTGCCGCTGTGGACCAACAGCCCCCCTTCCTCCGGCCAGCTGTATTTCTCCAGGTAGGCCGCCGCTGATTCCGGGGTCTGGGGATCCTGGAAGGTGACGGCATAGTCGTAGAGGGTGATCTCGCCAAATTGGTCATCTGCCACGGAGGCAATGGAATCCCGGATGCCGAAGCCGGTACACAGCAGGGCAGTGCAGCCGCCAATCCCCAGTACCATCATCACCAGGCGGCTGCGGTAGCGAAGGACATTGCGCACAGAGACCTTTTGCAAGAAGCCCAGCCTGCGCCACAGAGGGGTGATATACTCCAGGAACACCCGCTTGCCCGCCCGGGGCGTTTTGGGCCGGATCAGTTCCGCTGTCTGCCGGGACAGCTCCACCCGGCAGGACAGATAGGTCGCCCCCATGGAGCACAGCAGCGCCGCCGCGAAGGAGACCGCTGCCAGGGCAGGCAGAAACACCTGCTGGAGGGGCGCAAAGCCGTAGATCATGTCATAGATCTCCCAAATGATCCAGGGGAGCCCCAGGGCCCCGGCAGCATATCCCACAGCGCTGCCCACCAGGGCGGCGCTGCCGGAGTAGAAGAGGTACTTCGCCATAATCTGGCCGTTGGAGTAGCCCATGGCCTTCAATACGCCGATCTGGGTGCGCTGCTCATCCACCATGCGGGTCATGGTGGTCATGCACACCAGGGCTGCCACCAGGAAGAAGAATACCGGGAATACCACGGAGACTGCCGCCACAATGGAGGTGTCGTTGTCAAAACAGACATAGCCCGTGTTCTCCTCCCGGGTCAGCACATAGGTGGTGGCATGCTTCAGATCCGCCAGCTCCTGGTAGGCGTCCGCCACCTTCTGTTCCGCGTCAGTCAGCTCTGTTTCCGCATCGGCAAACTCCTGATCTGCTTCGGCCAGGCCATCCTGGTACTCCTTCCAGCCGTCATCCAGCTCCTGCCGGGCATCCGCCAGCTCACCGGGGGCCCGGTCCAGCTCGTCCTTGGCGTCTGCCAGCTTCCGCTGGGCATCCGCCAGCTCGTCCTGGGCGTCCGCCAGCTCCCGCTTGCCGTCTGCCAGCTCCGCCTTGCCATCCTCCAGTTCCCGGATCCCCTCCGCCAGTTCGTCTTCCCCTTCGTTCAGCTCCCGGTAGGCCTTGTCCAGCTCCGCTTCCGCCTCGGCCTTGCCGTCGTAGTACTCCTTCCAGCCGTCGTCCAGCTCCGCCCGGGCCTTGTCCAGTTCGATCTTGGCGTCCGCCAGCTCCTGTTTACCGTTCGCCAGCTCCTGCCGCCCCGCCTCCAGTTCTGCCCTGCCGCTGCGCAGCTCCCGTTGGGCGTCCGCCACCTGGGCCTCGCCGTCCTTATATTCCTCCAGCCCGGACTGGTACTGGGCCCAGCCCTGGTGGTACTGGGCCAGCCCCTGGTTATACTGGGCCAACCCGCTCTCATACTGGGCCAGCCCCTCCTGGTATTGGGAAAGGCCCGCCTGATACTGGGCCTGGCTCTGGTCCAGTACCACCCGCTGGGCAGCCAGCTCCGCCTCCATTGCCGGAACAAGCTCCGGCGGGACCAGCCCCGCATCTAACTGCTGGCGGGCTGCCTGGTACTGGGCCTCGCCCGCGTCCAGCTGGGCCTTTGCGCCGTCCAGCTGGGCCTTTGTACTGTCCAGGGTGTCCTTTGCGCTGTCCAACTGGCTTTTCGTGCTGTCCAGGAGGGCTCCATTTTCTTCCAGCTCCCGCAGGCCACTTTGCAGCTGGGCCCAGGCACTGTCCAGTTCCGCCTGGGCGTCAGCCAACTCCCGTTCGCCGCTGCGCAGCTCCCGCTCCCCTTCCTCGATCTCCGCTTCCGCATCCTCCAGCTGGGCCAATCCATCTTGATACTCCCGCAGGCCGTCGGCGTATTCCCGCTCGCCGTCGGTCAGCTTCCGGTAGGCATCCGCCAGCTCCTGCTCCGCATCCGCCTTCGCCTGCCGGTACTCCGCCCAGCCGTCGTCCAGCTCCCGCCGGGCATCCGCCACCTCTTGCTCCGCATCTGCCACCTTCTGCTCCGCATCTGCAATCTCCTGCTGGGCATCTGCCACCTTCTGCTGGCCGTCCGCATAGTCCCGCAGGCCGCTGGCGTAGTCCTTGCGGCCCTGCTCATAGTCTTGCAGGCCGTCGGCATACTCCTGTTCACCGTCATCCAGCTCTCGGTGGGCGTCATCCAGCTCACTCTCCGCATCCGCCCGCTCGCTGTGGTAGGTTTCCCAGCCGTCTGCCACTTCCCGCTCCGCGTCCTGGATCTCCACCAGGGCGTCCTGATAGAGGGTATCGAAGCGCTGCTCTGCCCGCTGGTCCGTCAGCGCCTCAACGGCGGGCTTCAAAGCGTCCAGCTGGGCTTGATAGCCGTCTGAATAGGCCGCGCCCGGTTCATCCATGGTCAGGAAGATCTCGTAGTAGGCCTCGGAATCGAAGCCCGCCTCTGGGATGTACACAAAGGTGGCCACACTGCCGCTGCCAATGGAGCTGGTCCCCCGCTCATAGTTGAGGTAGTAGGGGGACCAGCAGAGCCCTACCAGGGTGTATTCCCCGTACCGCAGCAGCTCCCGGGTGTCCTCATCGTTGCCCACAGACACGGGCAGCGCCTTGCCAAGGTCCTCTTCCAGGAAGTACCGGGCGTCGCCAAGGCACTCGTTGGGGGCCTCCGGCATCCGTCCGGCGGAGAGGGCTGGGAGATTGACGCCCTCCGTCAGCGAGTGGGCCCTGGTTACGATCTCCCGGCCCTCCTCTATTTCGGTCAGGAAGTCGGTATATACCGCTCCCTGGGCCTGGGCAACCCCCTCCAGGGCGGCGAAGCCCTCCACATCCTCCTGGGTAAAGCCTAATGTGGACAGCAGCCGGAAGTCGTACAGCCGCTGCTCCTCCAGATAATCGATCCCAGTGGCCATCATGGCCGGCTGGCAGGTGCGCAGGCCCGCAAAAAAGCCTACGCCCAGCCCGACGATTGCCAGGATGGCGAAGTAACGCCCTATGCTCTGGCGGATCTCCCGCAGGCAGGAGCGGAGCAGCGTCCTTACCATTCGATTTCCTCCACGGGGACCGGCCGGTCATTGATGTCCACTGATGTGACGGTGCCGTTTTTCACCTGGATCACCCGGTCCGCCATAGCGGTAAGGGCGCTGTTGTGGGTGATGATGATGACCGTCATACCCTTCTTCCGGCTCATGATCTGGAGCAGCTTCAGGATCGATTTGCCGGTGTTGTAGTCCAGCGCCCCGGTGGGCTCGTCGCACAGGAGCAGCTTCGGGTTCTTCGCCAGCGCCCTGGCGATGGCTACCCGCTGCTGCTCGCCGCCGGAGAGCTGGGCGGGGAAGTTGGAGAGCCTGTCCCCCAGGCCCACCGAGCGCAGCACCTCCGCCGCATCCAGGGGATCCCGGCAGATCTGGGCTGCCAGCTCCACATTCTCCAGGGCTGTCAGGTTGGGGACCAGGTTGTAGAACTGGAATACAAAGCCGATGTCGTGGCGGCGGTAGGCGGTCAGCTGCCGGGAGCTGTAGGCGGAGATTTCCTCATCCCCCAAAAAGACCCGGCCATCCGTCAGCGTGTCCATGCCGCCCAGGATATTCAGCAGCGTGGTTTTCCCCGCGCCGCTGGGGCCGACAATGACACACAGTTCCCCCTTTTCCACGCGGAACGAGGCGTCCCGCAGCGCCTGGATCTCTACCTCGCCCATGTGATAGGTCTTGCTCACGCTGTCAAACTGGACAAAAGCGCCCATATTCTCCCCCCATATGTACAAGCTGTACAGTTTTCTTAAGGAAACGTCCCTATCATAGCATATAATCCCATTTTATGCTACGCCAAATTTTTCAGCTGCCCGCGCGGGGGGCGGAAAAACGCCTGGCATCAGATACAGTAACCATTTGCGGCTATTATAGCAGATATAGCAGGCAATTGGTTAAAATAATGTGAATGCGGTGGGGGGAATTTTTGGTTTTTTCTATTTTACCTCTTGCCATGGGAGGAAAACCGTGCTACAATACCCCTAGTTTTCTGAGTGAGAGGGATTATTTATGCATTCTGTACCGCTTAACGCTGCATACTTCTACTTTACCTTTATCTGCACATGTGGATAAGGGTTGTTTTGCTGCGGCGAAAAGGCGGGGGACAGGATAGTCCATTTCGGGTCTTACAGTGAAACAACACTGTGAGGCCCTTTTGTTTTGTAAAAAACAATGTAAAAATTGATTGGATTGGAGTGTTTTACAGTGATCGTCATCTTAAAAAAGAACGCGGAACAGCAGCAGGTAGAGCTCTTCGACAGCTGGCTGCACAACATGGGCCTGGAGACCCACATGTCGGTGGGGGAAAACCACACGATTGTGGGCCTGGTAGGCGACACCTCCCAGGTAGATATCGAGAGCATCATGGCGCTGGACATTGTGGAGACTGTCAAGCGCATCCAGGAGCCCTACAAAAATGCCAACCGCAAGTTCCATGAGGCGGACACCGTCATTACCCTGCCGGGCGGCGCGAAGATCGGCGGCGGGCATTTCCTGGTGATGGCCGGGCCCTGCTCCGTGGAGACGGAGGAGCAGATCATCTCCGTTGCCCAGGCGGTCAAGGCTGCTGGGGCCCAGGTCCTCCGGGGCGGCGCCTTCAAGCCCCGCACATCCCCCTACGCCTTCCAGGGTCTCCATGAGGAGGGCATCCGCCTGCTGCTGAAGGCCCGGGAGGCTACGGGCCTTCCCATTGTCACAGAAATCATGGACGCCCAGCACCTGCCCCTCTTTGAGGAGATTGACATCATCCAGGTGGGGGCCCGGAACATGCAGAACTTTGAGCTGCTCAAGCAGCTGGGCAAGCTGCACAAGCCGGTGCTGATCAAGCGGGGCATGGCCAACACCCTCCAGGAGCTGCTCATGAGCGCGGAGTACGTTATGGCCGGGGGCAATGACCAGGTGATCCTCTGTGAACGGGGTATCCGTACCTTTGAGACCGCCACCCGCAACACGATGGATTTGTCTGTCATCCCGGTCCTCCACCAGCTCAGCCATCTGCCGGTGGTGGTAGATCCCAGCCATGCCACGGGACGCTACCAGCTGGTGGCCCCCATGGCCCTGGGCGCCACAGCCTGCGGGGCGGACGGGCTGATCATCGAGGTCCACAACGACCCTGAGCACGCCCTGTGCGATGGCCCCCAGAGCTTGCGGCCGGAGAAATTTGCGGATATGATGGCAAAGGTCCGCGCCATCCGCCCTTACTCCGACCACTCCTTCACCACCGGGCAGGCCGTGCTGGATGGGGGCGCGGGCAATGGTTGAGACAGCCGGCGTCGTGGGCCTGGGCCTCATCGGCGGCAGTATGGCCAAGGCTATCCACCAGTACACGGGCTGCACCCTGCTGGGCTATGACACCGACGGTGCGGTCCTCAGCCGGGCACTGGACGAGGGTGTTCTCTCCGCCGCCCTGACGGCGGACCGGCTGGCGGAGTGCGACCTGGTTCTGATCGCCCTGTACCCCCAGGCTACGGTGGCCTACGTCACCGCGCATCTGGACCAGTTCCGCCGGGGCGGGATTGTCATGGACTGCGGCGGTGTGAAGGGCGTAGTCTGCACACCGCTGGAGAAGGTGGTGCGGGACGCCGGGTTCTATTTTGTGGGCGGACACCCCATGGCGGGCATTGAGCGGTCGGGCTACGCCAACGCCTTCCCGGAGCTGTTCCAGGGCGCGTCCCTGATCCTCACGCCCTATCCGGGCACGCCACAGGCCTGCTTGGATACGATCTGGGAGTTTGCGCAGAAGCTGGGCTTCGGCCATCTCCAGCCTTCCACCCCCCAGGAGCACGACCACATCATCGCCTACACCTCCCAGCTGGCCCATGTGGTGAGCTGCGCCTATGTGGGCAGCCCGTCGGCCCCCAATTTCGAGGGGTTCTCCGCCGGGAGCTTCAAGGACATGACCCGGGTGGCGAAGCTCAACGAGGAGATGTGGACGGAGCTCTTCCTGGAGAACCAGGACGCCCTGGTCCGGGAGATCGACACCCTGGTGGAGGAGCTGGCGGCCTTCGCCTATGTCATCCGCCGGGGGGACCGTGAGAACCTGAAAACCATGCTGCGCCGGGCCAGGGAGATCAAGGAAGCGATTGACAGGGACAGCTAGGCAGCCATTCTTTTTCTTTTGAAAAGGAATCAAAAAAGTAAACACAGGATGACTTGTGATAGATTCAATCAAAAATAGATGGGATGTGAAGCTATGCAGCATGTACCAGTAAATGCCTCCAGCGCCTACCCGGTCTATATCGGCGGCGGGCTGCTGGAAAAAGCCGGTGAACTGATTGCCGCGTCTACCCAGTCCCACACCTGCGCCATCATTACCGACACCACAGTGGGGCCCTTGTACGCGGCCCAGGTGTGCCGCGCCCTCCAGGAGGCGGGCATGGCCGTCAGCCTCCACGCCTTCCCGGCGGGGGAGCAGAACAAGAACCTGGGCACCTATGGGGCAATCCTGGAGTTTTTGGCCGAAAATAAGCTCACCCGCTCGGATTTCCTCATCGCCCTGGGTGGCGGCGTGGTGGGGGACATAGCGGGCTTCGCCGCCGCCACCTACCAGCGGGGCATCGGCTATATCCAGATGCCCACCACCTTCCTGGCCGCGTCGGACTCCTCCGTGGGCGGCAAGACCGCCATCGACCTGGCGGCGGGGAAGAACCTGGCCGGGGCCTTCCATCAGCCGGACATGGTGATCTGCGACACGGACACCTTCCGCACCCTGCCCGATGCGGTCTTCTCAGACGGCGTGGCGGAGACAGTGAAGCATGGCCTGATCGCCGATGCGGACTTCTACCAGTCCCTGATGGCCGGGGACATCCGGGCGCAGATCGACGATGTGGTACGGCGCAACGTGGAGATCAAGGCGTCCGTGGTGGGGGAGGACGAGTTTGAACGGGGCAGGCGGAAGCTCCTCAACTTCGGCCACACCCTGGGCCACGCCATTGAGAAGTGCAGCGGCTACGGCGTCACCCACGGCCACGCGGTGGGGATCGGTATGGCGCTGGCCTGCCGGGCGGCGGAGCGGCTGGGCTACAGTCCGGCGGGCACGCTGGACGCGGTGCTGGCGGCCAATGGGCGCTTTGGGCTCCCGGTCCAGTGTCCCTATGGGGCGGACGAGCTGTATAACGCCGCCACCGGCGACAAGAAGCGGGACGGCGGCAGCATCGACGTGGTGGTCCTGGAGGAAATTGGCCGTGCGAAGACCGTGCGCCTGGATATGGACGGCCTGCGGGCCTTTACGGAGGCGGCGCTGTGAACCTGACCATCATGCCCACGCTGTTGTCGGGGACCGTCGCCCCGCCGCCCAGCAAATCCCAGGCCCACCGCTATCTGATCGCCGCCGCCCTGGCCGGGGAGGGCAGCGTGATCGAGAATCTGGCGGACTCCCAGGACATCCAGGCCACCCGCTGGTGTATGAAAACCATGATGACCAGCTGTAGAAGAATAGCGGAATTCAACTGTCTGGAGTCTGGCTCCACTCTTCGGTTCCTGATCCCCATTGCCCTGGCCCTGCGGGGCGGGGGAAGGTTTACCGGCCACGGGCGGCTGATGGAGCGGCCCCAGCAGCCCTATTTCGACCTGTTCGATGAGAAGGGCATCCGCTATGAGCTGAAAAACGGCTTCCTCACGGTGGAGGGACAGCTGACGCCTGGGGCCTTCCGCCTGCCGGGAAACGTGTCCAGCCAGTTTGTGACAGGCCTGCTGTACGCCCTGCCCCTGCTGGCCGGAGATTCCAGAATCGTCCTGACCACGGACCTGGAATCCCGGAGCTATGTGGACATGACTTTGGAGGCCCTCAGCGCTTTCGGCGTCACGGCGGCCTGGGAGGATAGCCGCACCCTGGCCGTCCCCGGCGGACAGAGCTATATACCGGCGACAGTGCGGGTGGAGGGCGACTGGTCCCAGGCGGCGTTCTGGTTTGCCGCCATCAGCTTGGGCAGCCGCTTGGAGATCGAGGGGCTGCAGCAGCTGTCCGCCCAGGGGGACCGGGTCATCCGGGACCACTTTGTGCGCCTGACCCCGCCGGGAGATGTGGACATCGACCTGAGCGGCTGCCCGGACCTGGCCCCGCCCCTGGCGGCCATGGCGGTCCTGCGCCGCGGGGACACCCGTCTGCTGAACGCCGGGCGGCTGCGGCTGAAGGAGAGCGACCGCCTGACGTCCATCACCGCCGCCCTGGGCGCGCTGGGGGCCAGCATCGAGGAGCAGCCCGACAGTCTGATTGTCCACGGCGTGGAGACGCTGGCCGGCGGCTGCACGGTAGACTGC
>CAJUAC010000087.1 GCA_910583885.1 uncultured Oscillospiraceae bacterium
ATTTTCAAAAACAGCCTCACCGGCCTGCCCATCGGCGGCGGCAAGGGCGGCAGCGACTTCGACCCCAAGGGCAAGAGCGACCTGGAGGTCATGCGCTTCTGCCAGAGCTTTATGACAGAGCTGTTTAAGTATATCGGGCCGGACACCGATGTGCCTGCCGGGGACATTGGCGTGGGTGGCCGGGAGATTGGCTACCTGTTCGGCCAGTACAAGCGCCTGCGCAACGAGTTCACTGGCGTACTGACCGGCAAGGGCCTGACCTACGGCGGTTCCCTGGCCCGGACGGAGGCCACGGGCTATGGCCTGTGCTACTTCACGGATAACATGCTCCGGGACGCTGGGAAGGGCTTCGAGGGGGCCACTGTAGTGATCTCCGGTTCTGGCAATGTAGCTATCTACGCCTGTGAGAAAGCCTCCCAGTTCGGGGCGAAGGTGGTAGCAATGAGCGATTCCAGCGGGTATCTCTATGACAAAAACGGCATTGACCTGCCCCTTATCAAGCAGCTCAAGGAGGTGGAGCGCAAACGTATCTCCGCCTATCTGGACACACACCCGCAGGCGGAGTACCACCCCGGCTGCGCCGGGATCTGGAGCATCCCCTGCCAGATTGCCCTGCCCTGCGCCACCCAGAACGAGCTTGGCCTGGATGCCGCCAAGACGCTGATTGCCAACGGCTGCTTTGCTGTGGCCGAGGGGGCCAACATGCCCTGCACCCCTGACGCGGTAGATGCACTCCAGACCGCAGGCGTCCTCTTCGCCCCGGCCAAGGCGGCCAATGCCGGCGGGGTAGCCACCTCCGCGCTGGAGATGAGCCAGAACTCCATGCGCTTCTACTGGAGCTTCGATGAGGTGGACGAGCACCTGAAATCCATTATGTCCGACCTCTACCGCAACGCGTCCACTGCCGCCGCCCAGTACGGTATGGCGGGGGATCTGGTTGCCGGGGCGAATATCGCCGGGTTTTTGAAGGTGGCAGACTCCATGCTGGCCTACGGCGTGGTGTAAGGAGGCGGCGGCATGAACGAGTATATTGCCCGCGTACTGGAGAACCTCCGGCGGCAGTACGCCAATGAGCCGGAGTATTTACAATCCGTCAGCGCCTGGCTGGAGATGGTCAGCCCGGCGGCAGACGACCCCCGCTATGAAAAGCTGGATCTGATCACCCGTATGGTGGAGCCGGAGCGGATGTTCACGTTCCTGATCCCCTGGGTGGACAACCAGGGCGTCACCCACACCAACCACGGCTATCGGGTGCAATTCAACAGCGCTATCGGCCCCTACAAGGGCGGGCTGCGCTTCCACCCCTCAGTGACGCCGTCAGTGGTGAAATTCCTGGGCTTTGAACAGACCTACAAAAACGCCCTCACAGGCCTGCCCATCGGCGGGGCCGCCGGCGGTGCGGACTTCAATCCCATTGGCCGCAGCAAGCGGGAAATCATGCGCTTCTGCCAAAGCTTCATGTTCGCCCTGTACCGCTACATCGGTGCGGACACCGACGTACCCGCCGGGGATATCGGCGTGGGGAGCCGGGAAATCGGCTACCTCTACGGGGCCTACAAGCGGGTGACAGGCCGGGCAGAGAGCAGCGCCCTGACCGGCAAGGGCCTGACCTACGGCGGCAGCCGTATCCGGCAGGAGGCGGCGGGCTTCGGCACTGTGTACTTCCTGGCCCGGATGCTGGAGCACCAGGGGGAGACCCTGGAGGGGAAGCGGATCATTGCCTCTGGATTCGGCAACATGTCCTGGGGGGTGTGCCGGAAGGCGGCAGAGCTGGGCGGGAAGGTTGTCACCCTCTCCGGCCCGGACGGGTTCATCTACGACCCAGAGGGTGTGAACACCCAGGAGAAGTATGACTTTATGGTGCAGATGCGCTATCACGGGGACGACCGGGTGGAGGCCTATGCGGAGCAGTTCGGCGTGGAGTTCTTCCCCGGCAAAAAGCCCTGGGAGATCCCGGCAGACATTGCCATCCCCTGCGCCACACAGAACGAGCTCACCGTGGATGACGCTGTGATGATTTTAGCCAACGGCGTACGCTACTATGTGGAGGGGGCCAACATGCCCGCCACAGCGGAGGCGCTGCGGCTGCTGCGGCTGAGCCCCAAGGTGCTTACCGCAGGGGCCAAGGCCTCCGGTTCCGGCGGCGTAGCCGTCTCAGCCCTGGAGATGGTCCAGAACTCCCTGCGCTACAGCTGGTCCCGGAAAGAGGTGGACGCAAAGCTGCGGGGCATTATGAGTTCCATTTATGATGCGTCCGCCCAGGCGGCAGAGGCCTACGGCCTGGGCTACGACCTGATCGCCGGGAACGACATTGCGGCGTTCCAGAAGATCGCGGAGGCGATGATTGCCCAAGGCCTGTAGCCGCCGCGCAAAATATCGGCCCCCGCATAAACGGCAGTTTATGCGGGGGCCGATCCATAGCTTGCTGTACGGTGCGCTCAGCGCCCGGACTCCAGATCCTGTACAAGCGGCGGGATCTGGGAAATCATATTATCCATATCCTCGAACATGGCGCTCTTTGTGGTGCCCAGGCGCCCGGCAGTGGTAATGTGCTTGATGACCTCCTGGTACTGATCCTTAATCTGCCCAAAGAACTGGCGGATCTCCAGTAATTCCTGCTGGGACATCCCGATTACATTGGAGATCTCCGTCTGCACAGAAACCGCGCCCTCAGCGGCATCCGTGATCTTCTGGAAGCTCTCACTGGTCTGGCCAACGATGCTGACCCCCTGGCCCAGCGTCTGCTGGGAGGACTGAATGCTGCCGCTGAGCTGGCCGGCGCGCTCCTCCACGTCACATACGCCGGCATCTACCTCGCTGGCCAGCACCTTGATCTCCTTTGCCAGCGCCTTGACCTGGGTGGCGACCACCGCGAAGCCCCGGCCCTGTGTGCCGGCCCTGGCCGCCTCAATAGAGGCGTTGATTGCGAGGATGTTCGTCTGGTCCGCGATGGACACGATCTTGCCCATGCACCGCTGGATCCCTGTGATAGCGGACTGGAGCTGTGAGAATATCTCCGTCATCTCATCAAAGGAGCCCTGCACCTTCTCAGAGATGTGGCCCAGCTCCTCCATATCGCCCTGGGCCTCTATCACCGTCTGGGCAATATCACTCCGCACATGGGCAAACTGCTCCGCTGCCTGGTTAATATTGGCGAAGGATTCCCCCAAATTTTGCAGCTGCGCCTGGAAGCGGTCCGTCTCCTTCAGCACGTCAGAAAAGGAGGAGCCCACCAGGCTCAGCTCCCAGAGGGAGGCGACCTCCTTCTGCACCAGCTCCTTTTGATACTCCTTCAGGCTGCCCGCCACATGCAGGATCGGGTAGAGGCTCTTTTCCTCCTGCGCAGATGCCGCCTTATGGCGCTCTTTTCCCGCAAACAACATAGCTCTCCCCTCCCTCACTCAAATACCACGCATGTCATGGACTGGTTGACAAAACGGTTGTTGTAGTGCTCACCGTACCCGACAAAGCCGGCGTGGCAGCCCAGGGCCGCCATCTCCTGCAAATATGCCTGCATATAGCCCTGCTCGGAAAACAGCTTGTAGCGGAACAGGCAGTTGACAGAAAAAATCGCCGAGCGGCGGGGGAAATCCTGGCAGATCTGCTGGATCGTTTCCTTGGTGATGGCCTTGTAATCCCCCAGCTCCAGCAGGATCAGCACATCCGAGTCATTGACCTGGCGGAAGCAGGCCAGGGAATTCCCGTTGACCTCCTTGATCGAGATGATGCAGGTGTCATCCCCGTTGACCTTGCCAAAGGGGTTTTGGAAGGTCCTGGTCAGGATCTCCTCATCCGTCACATGGAGGATGCTTTTGTAGACCTGCTTGGCGGACTGCCCATTGAGGGAGCCCAGTATGTATTTAGCCCGGTCTGTGTTGGAGGCAATGAACCGGTAATCCCCCAGCTGGTGGTAGATATTCTCCTTATAGGTCTTGACGCGTCCGGATTGGTTGCGGACGATGCCATAGGCCACCGCGTCCTGGTAGATCCGCCCGTTGGCGGATACCTTGCCCTCCCCGCCGGTACCGCCCACCAGGGGGATGCCCCGCTGGCGGAGGGTGGTATACATGGTCGTCAGCACGCAGGCATCGTTGCCCGTACAGAAGTCGATGCACACGGTGTCCCGGCTGCTCCCGCCCACCCGCTGCACATCCTGCTCCAGCCGCCGGATATACTTCACCGGCATCGTGGACACATTCTCCAGGACATTGGCCGCAGCGTTGATCCCATCCAGGAAGGCGATCACACCCACGCCATGCTCCACAATGCCTGTCTGATAGCACATCCCCATGCACCCGATGCTGGGGACCCCTGGGAAGCGCTTCTCCAGAGCCTTCACATGCGCCTCAAATTGAGCTTCATTTGATAACAGCATAATAAACTGGGGACGGCTGAGCCCTTGTACAGCCTCCTCCAGATTCCCTCTTTGGCTCATACCAACAAACTGCTTCACGATGCTGTTCTCCTTCCCATATGCTCTACAGATTTTTTCATTATACGTGATGGACGGCTCCCTGTCAACAATTATCATTGACAGGCAGAAATATTTCCGAAAAGTGCCCTGTCCTGCCGTATCAAGCCCCTTCTATGGGCTATTGCTGCGGCTGGCAGGCCGCCTGTCCATCCCGGCGCCACCCTGGGATTGACACAATCCGGGTACTTTTATCCAGCATATAAGGGCCCGCCCTCTGGCCAGGCCGGAGGGCGGGCTATCCCGCTGTGTGCTTAGAGATATGTCAGGGCAAACATTGCTGCAAAGGCGATGGACAGGACATAGATCAGGACAGGGACCTCCTTCGCCTTCCCCCGGGCCAGCTTGATGAGGGAGTAGGAGATGAAGCCGAAGCCGATACCATCCCCGATGCTGTAGGCAAAGGGCATGGTGACGATGGTGAGGAAGCAGGGGATCGCTATCTCGATGTCATCCCAGGCAATCTCCGCCGCGCTCTTGAGCATGAACACGCCCACGATAATGAGGGCGGGGGCAGTGGCGGCAGAGGGGACGATCCCGGCAATGGGGGCAAAGAAGCAGCTGAGCAGGAAGAGCACACCCACGACCAGGGAGCTCAGCCCCGTGCGGGCACCCTCAGCAATACCGGTGGAGGACTCCACAAAGGTCGTGACCGTCGAGGTGCCGAAGATGGCGCCGGTGCAGGTGGCGACAGCATCCGCAATCAGGGCCCGGTCGCCGCCGGGGAGGTTGCCCCGTTTGTCCAGCATCCCTGCGGAACGGGCGGTGCCGATGAGGGTACCCACGGTGTCAAAGCAGTCGCAGATGAAGAAGGTAATGACCGCAGTGACAAAGGCCAGCACGCCGCCATCCACAGCAAAGATCCCGGAAAAGCTCAGCTTGCCGAAGGTCTCCCCCAGCACGGTGAAGCTGATCGGGTCGGGATTGTAGACAGTCAGGCCCATGGGGACGCCGATGAGGGTGGTGGCAATGATCCCGATGAAAATGGCGCCCTTCACCTTGTAGGCCAGCAGGATGGAGATAATCAGCAGGCCGATGAGGGCCAGCAGGGCGGGGCCGTGGAGGATGTTGCCCATGTCGGAGTAATCGGTGGCAACCACGACGCCGTCCACCACCGTGTCGCCGATGAGCTTGACGATGTCCGCGTTCAGCAGGCCGATGAAGGTGATGAACAGGCCGATACCGGCGGAAATAGCCGCCTTCAGGTCAGCGGGGATGGAGGCGATGATCTGGCTGCGCAAGGGCGAGACCGTCACCGCCAAAAACAGCAGGCCGCTGACAAAGACAATGGCCAGGCCCTGCTGCCAGGTGTACCCCATGCCGAAACAGAGGGTGTAGGTGAAAAAGGCGTTCAGACCCATACCGGGGGCCTGGGCAAAGGGCACATTGGCCAGCATTGCGGTCAGGAAGCAGCCAATGGCAGCGCTGATGCAGGTGGCCAGCATGACGGCGTGCCAGTTCATGCCGGCGGCAGAGAGGTAGTTGGGGTTGACGAAAATGATGTAGGCCATCGAGAAAAAGGTCACGATACCGCCTACGATCTCCGTGCGGAGTGAGCTGCCGCGTTCTGAGATCTTGAAAAATTTGTCCATAAATTTCTCCTCCTCTTGTAAATTCCCACAGGGGTGGTACGCCCCTTTTACACAGCGCTATTTTACACGATTTTAATAGAAAAGAAAACCCCTTGCCGCAGGCTCCTCAAAATTTTTGTGCAAGCTCACGGTTTTGCCAGCCTGCCTTTGTCCATAATTTCCCATTTTTCCAGAAAAAATAAAAAATGCTTCTCAAGTCCCCCAAAATATGGTATCCTATTAGATTGAATGAGCTGGGCACAGCCCGGCCCAACAAACCGGAAAGGACTGCCATTCATGGAGAATACTGTTGATACCTCCGCCCTTCTGGAGGATGTGGCTTCCGGCGATGCCGCCTCCGTAGTGGGTGGATGGATGCAGGCCGCTTGGGGAATGCTGTCCATGAAGCGGATCCTGTTCACGATTGTGCTGCTGGCGGTGTGCCTGGCAGCAGCCCGGCTGGTGATGGCCCTGCTGCGGCGGATGGCGGAGCGGCTCGACCCGAAGGTCCGGCCCTATGTGCTCCGGGGTGCAAAGGTGCTGCTCTACCTGCTGGCCGCCCTGATGGCGGCGGGCAGCCTGGGCATCGATGTCACCAGCCTGATCGCCCTGGTGAGCGTATTTGGCCTGGCCGTCTCCCTGGCGGTGCAGGATGTGCTATCCAATGTGGCCGGGGGCATGGTGCTGTTGTTTTCCAAGCCCTTCTCCATGGGGGACTATGTTGACACCGGCGACGGTGAAGGCGAGGTGGCGGAGATCACGCTGACCCACATCAAGCTGGACACCTTCAGCGGGCAGCGGGTCATGCTGCCCAACAGCAAGGTCGTAGCAGGGAAGATCACCAACTACACTGTGCGGGGCGTCCGGCGGGCGGATCTTGCGGTATGCGCCTCCTACGATGACAGCACAGATGCGGTCCGGGCCGCCTGCCTCAAGGCGGTCTCCCGTGCGCCCCATGTCCTGCCGGACCCGGCCCCCCAGGTGGTGCTGGCCGCCTATGGGGAGAGCGCTATCGAATACCGCGTCCGTTTTTGGGCGGAGACACCCCACTTCTGGGACGCCAACAACACCGCCCTGGAGGAGCTCCGCCGCGCCTTTGAGGAGGATGGCGTCACTATGACCTATAACCATCTGAATGTCCATCTGGTGGATGGAAAAAACACGAAAGAGAAGTGAGCATAGAACTTTTATGTTAGATTTTAAGCCCATTCAAGTGAAAAGCGCGGCACGGCTGCGCAAGTATTACAGCCAATGTACCTACCGCCTGTGCGAATACTCCGCGGGCGTGAAGCTGATGTGGCGGCAGCACTGGCATCCAGAGTTCGCTGAGAGCAACGGATGCCTGATTGTGCGCAACCACAGCAGCCATCTCGGCTCCATCTTTGACTATCCCGTCCCCCTGCCCGGAGAGGGGGATCTTGACGCGGCCCTGGATGAGATCGATGCCTGGTGCATGGAGCACGGCACGGCCCCTGCCTTTGGCGTGGTGCCTGCGGAGGAGCGGGAGCATCTGATGGAGCGCTACCCCTACACGGTTGTGGATAACGACCGGCTGTGGCAGGACTATCTCTACCGCGCGGAGGATCTGATGGCTTTCGCGGGACGGCGCTACTCCGGCCAGCGCAACCACATGAACAAGTTCCGCAAGCTCTACCCCGAGGCTGCTTACCGGGACTTGACGGAAGCGGACGGCGAAGCGGTAGAGGCCTTCTGGGAGGAGTTCCACCAGATTTTCAACAAAGAGGACGCGCTGGCAAAAAAGGAGCTCTGCTACGCCCGGAAGCTGATGCGGCAGGTGGGCAAGCGCTGGGTAAAGGCCGGCGCCATTGAGCTGGAGGGCAAGCTGCTGGCCATCTCCCTGGGGGAGGTCTGTGGGGACACCCTGGTCTGCCATATTGAGAAGGGGTTGCCGCAATATGAGGGGGTATACCCCACCATGGTGCAGTCCTTTGCGGCTGCCCACGGCGAGGGCCTGCGGTGGATCAACCGGGAGGATGACGCCGGGGATCGCGGCCTGCGCACCAGTAAGCTCCAGTACCTGCCCGCCGATATGGGGGCCAAAATCCGGGTACAGACCCGCAATGAGCTGGCAAATCTGGACAAGATCCCGGCCTTGGCAAGCGAACGTCTGACGCTGGATGCCCTCCAGGCAAAGGATTCCGCCGCCTACAACCGCCTGTGCCTGGACGATGAGCGCAACCGCTGGTGGGGGTATGACTACCGGAAGGACTTGGAAGGGGAGCTGACAGAGGGGTATTTCCTGGAGGTCGCCCAGCGGGATTTCGCCAACAAGCTGGCGGTCAACTTTGCCGTGCGGCTGGATGGGCAGCTGATTGGTGAGGCCGTCCTCTACCAGTTTGACTATAAGGGCGGTGCAGAGCTGGGCTGCCGTATCCTGCCGGAGTATGCTGGGAATGGCTATGGGGCGGAGGCATTCCGCCGGGCGGCGGAGTGGAGCCTATACGAATTGGGCCTGTACCGGCTATCCGCCAAATGCTTCCACGAGAACGAGGCCTCCAAGCGGATGCTGGAGTCCTGTATGCGGCCCAACGGCCAGGATGAGACCTATTTCTACTTTGAAAAGGTTGTCTGATGTGATTTTGCAGGGGCGCTGGCCGTCCCTGCAAAATTTTTCTAAGAAAATTTCAATTTGTTATTGACATTCGTTGGATGTTCTAGTATAATAACCCTTGCCGTTCAGGAAACAGTGCTCGGGAGCATAGCTCAGCTGGTTAGAGCACCTGCCTTACAAGCAGGGGGTCACTGGTTCGAGTCCAGTTGTTCCCACCAATCCTGTTTTCGGGATGCAGATGTGGCCCAGTAGTTCAGTTGGTTAGAACGCCAGCCTGTCACGCTGGAGGTCGACGGTTCGAGCCCGTTCTGGGTCGCCATTTTTCGGGTGCATACCCGATATGCCTCTGTAGCTCAGTTGGTAGAGCAGCGGACTGAAAATCCGCGTGTCGTTGGTTCAATTCCGACCGGAGGCACCATAATGATGTACAGCTGGATTGTCTGGCGGGCTATGCGCAGCATAGTTTGTTACGTTGGAGGTTGTGCATCCATGCGGGCGTAGCTCATCTGGTAGAGCGCCACCTTGCCAAGGTGGAGGTAGCGGGT
>CAJUAC010000088.1 GCA_910583885.1 uncultured Oscillospiraceae bacterium
CCTTCATCCGCTTCTCGTGGTCCAGAATCCGCTTGCGGATGCGCAGGCTCTTGGGCGTCACCTCCAACAGCTCGTCGTCTGCCAGGAACTCCAGGCACTGCTCCAGGCTCAGCTGCCGGTGGGGCACCAGGCGCAGGGCCTCGTCACTGCCGCTGGCCCGCATGTTGGTCAGCTGCTTCTTTTTGCAGACATTGACGGTGATGTCCTCCTGCTTGGGGCTGACGCCCACCACCATCCCGGCATACACCGGCACGCCTGCGCCGATGAACAGCGCGCCCCGCTCCTGGGCGTTGAACAGGCCGTAGGTGATGGATTCGCCGGTCTCAAAGGCGATGAGGGAGCCGGTGTTCCGGCGGCTGAGATCGCCCTTGTAGGGGGCGTAGCTGTCAAAGACGGAGGCCATGATGCCCTCGCCGCGGGTGTCGGTCAAGAATTCGTTGCGGTAGCCGAACAGGCCCCGGGCCGGGACAAGGAACTCCAGCTTCATCCGATCGCCCACCGGGTTCATCTCCACCAGATCGCCCTTGCGGGAGCCCAGCTTCTCGATGACCGCGCCCACACTGTCGGACGGCACGTCCGCCACCAGCCGCTCAATGGGCTCACAGCGCTGGCCGTCGATCTCCTGATAGAGCACGCGGGGCGGGGAGACCTGGAACTCATACCCCTCCCGGCGCATGGTCTCAATGAGGATGGACAGGTGCATCTCCCCCCGGCCCGCCACGTTGAAGGCGTCGGTAGCCCCCTCCAGCTCGCTGATCCGCAGGGACACGTCCTTGAGGGTCTCCCGGAACAGGCGGTCACGGATCTGGCGGGAGGTGACAAACTTGCCCTCCCGGCCGCAGAAGGGGGAGTCGTTGATGGAGAAGGTCATCTCCATGGTGGGGGCGGAGATCTGCACAAAGGGCAGGGGCTCCGGCGCGGACACGGCGCAGATGCTGTCGCCGATGGTGATGTCACCGATGCCGCTCATGGCGATGATATTGCCGGCGGAGGACTCCGTCACCGCCTTGCGGGCCAGGCCGTCAAACTCATAGATGCTCACCGCCTTGGCCTTCTTGGGGGCTGCGTCCGGGGCGTGGTAGTTGCACACCGCGATCTCCTGGTTCTGGCGGATGGTCCCCCGCTCAATCCGGCCGATGGCGATACGGCCGACAAACTCGTTGTAGTCGATGGAGCTGACCAGCATCTGGAAGGGCTGCTCCACGTCCGCCTCCGGGGCGGGGATATACTGGAGGATCGTCTCAAACAGTGGCTTGAGATCCGTGCCCAGATCCCCCGGGTGGTAGGAGCAGATCCCCCGCCGGGCAGAGCAGAAGAGCATGGGGCTGTCCAGCTGTTCGTCCGTGGCGTCCAGATCCATCAGCAGCTCCAGGCACTCGTCAATAACCTCGTGGACACGCTGGTCCGGGCGGTCGATCTTGTTGACCACTACAATGACCCGGTGGCCCAGCTCCAGCGCCTTGCTCAGCACGAACCGGGTCTGGGGCATGGGGCCCTCGGCGGCGTCCACCAGCAGGATTACGCCGTTGACCATCTTTAAAATCCGCTCCACCTCGCCGCCAAAGTCCGCGTGGCCCGGCGTGTCAACAATATTAATCTTGGTGTCGCCGTATTGGATGGCGGTATTTTTGGCCAGGATGGTGATCCCGCGCTCCCGCTCCAGGTCGCCGGAGTCCATGACCCGATCCACAACCTCCTGGTTCTCCCGGTAGACGCCGCCCTGCTTGAGCATCTCATCCACCAGGGTGGTCTTGCCGTGGTCGACGTGGGCGATGATGGCGACATTCCTTAATTTCTCGTTTCTCAAGTAAATAACCTCTTTCCCTAGGCCGGTATATTCATAAAAAATCAGCCTGCTTATTGTATTACAACTTTGTACGCATTTCAACCCGCAACGTTGACAATATTTTAACTTTTCCAGAAAAATTTCCCGGCGCATGTGATGAAAATCCGGCAGCCCGCCTGCTCATCTGTAAACCAAAGAAAATATAAAGGTTGACAACTTGCGCGTCCTGTGATAGAGTGGGGAGCAATCCCACCCAACAAAATCCAACACAAAAAAGGAGAGCCGCAGCTATGGAACTGACCACAGCACGACTTCGCACCCGGGATCTGGCCTATATCGGGGTGTTTACCGCCCTGATGGCCGTCTGCTCCTGGATTTCCATCCCCACCACCGTCCCTTTCACCCTCCAGACCATGGCGGTATTCCTGGCCGTCGGCATCCTGGGCGGCAAGCGGGGGACCCTGTCCGTCCTGGCGTTTATCCTGCTGGGGGCCGTGGGCGCACCGGTCTTCGCCGGTTTTTCCGGCGGGCCCAGCGTGCTGCTGGGCAGCACTGGGGGATATATCATCGGTTTCCTGTTTACCGCCCTGCTTATGTGGGCCATGGAGCGCTTCCTGGGGACAGGCCTCTGGGTACTGGGCTTGTCCATGGTGCTGGGCCTGCTGGTCTGCTATGCCTTCGGCTCCCTCTGGTTCCTGTGGGTCTACACCAGGACTACCGGCGCTGTCACCCTGGCGGCCGTGCTGGGCTGGTGTGTGATCCCCTTCCTGGTACCTGACCTGATAAAGATCGGCCTCGCCCTCACCCTCACGACCCAGCTGCGCCGCCATGTCAAGTGAACCCCTGGCCCTGCGCCCCCACCACGGCATGTGCCTGGCCTATTTTGTGGGCCGCGGCTACAGCAGCGGTTTTACCACCCACATGGGGCAGCTGCTGGAGGGGCTGGTAGTGGAGACCCCCGTGCGCCTGACCGCAGGGGTGGACGCGGTATGCGCCGCCTGCCCCAACAACAGCGGGGGCATATGCGATAAACCGGCCCAGGTGGCCGGCTACGATGAAGCTGTCCTAGCCATGTGCGGACTGGCAGAGGGGGACGTGCTCCCCTTCGGAACGTTCACCCGCCTTGTCCAGGATCGTATCCTGGCCCCCGGCCTGCGCCGGGAGATCTGCGGCGGCTGCCAGTGGAGCGGCATTTGCGATACCCAGCCCAGCCGGTGGGACAGCGGCTGCTGACGGGAAGGGCCGGGGCGCGGAGCCCCGGCCCTCCATGTTGGGCCCATCTATGGCAGTGTATGGGAAGCGCGTGCTGGATTACCGGTCCGGCGGCGTGTAGGCAGCCACATTGGCGCCTGTGTAGTACCAGGTAAGGATCTCCTGGTAGCCCATTCCACCGGCAGCCAGGGTGTTGGCCCCGTATTGGCTCATGCCCACGCCGTGGCCGTAGCCGGTGACGGAGAAGGTGACTTGATCCCCGTCAAAGGAGATGGTAAAGCAGGCGCTGCGCAGATCCAGGATCGTCCGCAGCCGGTTGCCGCCCACCTCCACGCCTCCCACATCCAGGGAAGTTACCGTGCCGTTGGGCTGCTGCTGGATATTGGTAAACCAGTTGGAGGGGCTGCCGCCGAGATTGGCCTCCGGCAGGGCCTCTGCCAGCCGCCCCTTCAGTTCAGCTGCCTGGAAGCTGGCAGTGGATTGATAGTTGGGGACGGTTTCCCCATTCTCCGGCGTATCCACGCTCTGGAGGTACGGGAGGCTGGCACTCCACACATCGGCGGCATCCTGGGTCGCCCCGGCGGAGGAGGAGTGGAACACCGCCAGCACGGGCCTGCCCCCGTAGAGGATACACTCCCCATCCGTCTCCGCCACAGCCTGGTGCAGCTTGGCTTCATAGGCCGCCGCCTGCTCCCCCCATCCGGCGGCGGCCTCCTCGTAGGTTTTGTAAGCCTGGCAGCAGGTGATATCATCGCAGGCATCCGCCTCCGGGTGGTTGGCGCTGCCGCCATTGGCCATTTTATATAAGGTATAGGTCCGGGCCGCTACGGCCTGGGCCTTTAATGCCTCCACCTCAAAGGAGGCGGGCATCTCCGCGCGCACCACGCCCAGCAGGTAGGTCCCCATGTCCATCTGCTGGAGCTTCCCGCCCACCAGGACATTGAGGGCTGTGCCCGCGTCGGCGTCCCCAGCTGGCTGGGGGGGCACTGGATCCTCCGGCGGGGCAGGGCGGTCCGCCGCAGGGGGGATATCCTCCCCCTCCGGCTCCAGGGCAAGGGAGGGCTCCCCCCACAGCCAGGGCAGGAAAAAGAGCAGAAAAATCAAAAAAAACGAACAGGCAATGTGTTTTCCCATGGATGGCGCCTCCCTCCGCAGATCGCGGGACGGCCCGCCGCCCCGCTCCCTAACAGCTTATGCCCCGCTTGTCCAAAAAATGATGACAAATCCGCCGGGACGTGTTATACTGTTGGCTGAACATAATTTTTCCCGTGAAAGGGTGTGCTGAATGGATGCATAAGATTTTTTGGCAGCGGGCCGGACGCCTCTGGGTCCAGGGCCTGCTGCTGTTCGCCCTCCGCCTGGTCCAGAACCGGACCGGCTTTGACCCGGAGACGGGCCTCTCACTCCCCTCTGTACCAGGCACGGTCCTGGCGGCAGCCCTGGTGGTATGCGCTGTGGCGGAGGCGGTACTCAGCCTTCGGCTGAGCGGGGAGCAAGCCCGCTTTACAGACCAGTTTGCCCTGCCGGAACGGGAGCTCCCCTTGATGGTGGTGGGGTGCTTCCTGATATCCGCCGGGGGCGTATTGCTGCTGCTGGGTGCGCTGCCCCAGCAGGGGATCGCCGCCATGACTGCCGGCCTGCTGGCTGTAGCCGTCGGCGGGGGCTTCCTGCTGCTGCTCCGGCAGGTGCGGGCCGGTGGGGAGCCATCGGTATTTTATGCACTGCCGTCCATGTTCTTTGCCGTATTCTTTGTGCTGGCTGTCTATCTCCCGGAGGAGAGCAACCCGGTGCTGGCCCGCTTCTATGTGCCGGTGCTGGCTGCGGCCCTGACCGCCTATGCCTTCTCCCATCTGGCTGGGTTCCTGCGCAGGGAGAGCAGCCCCCGGTCCTTTGTCCGTGCGGCGGATCTGGCGGTGCTGCTGTGCCTGGCCGCCCTGGCGGACGCGCTGGCCCAGCCCTGCTATCTCCTGCTCTATGGCGGATGCGCCCTGCTGCTGTCCATGTTCCTGCTCCTGCGCCGGGACATCGCCCGGGCGGATACATGAGTACCCGCTATTCCGATTTTCCATTGGCTAAAGTATACAATTTTATCGGTTAAAGATTGTTATTTTATACGCATTGACATTTTTGCGCTGCCTCTATATAATAATCCCCGTAAAAATACTTAGATTGTCGTGTTACTGTTCAATCAGGCATGAGTTCACAAATGGGCATACCATTTTTGAATTCATGCCCTTTTTTGCTGTGTGGTATGTTAAAGAGGGGTTTGTTGTGCAGTCGATTAAAGTTTTTAATAACAACGCGGTCTCCACCGTGATGCCGGACGGGCGGGAGGCCATTGTGCTGGGGAAGGGGATCGGTTTCAACAAGCGCCCCGGCGACACCATCAGCGAGCACCTGATCGAGAAGGTCTACTATGTGCAAAACGAGATGCAGACCAAGTTCCTCCAGATGCTCCAGGACGTGCGCCCGGATGTGATGAAGGCCGCCGAGCGGATCATCGCTATGGCGGAGCAGGACGGCTTCAGCCTGAGCAACCAGGCTACGATCTCCCTGATTGACCATATCAGCTTCGCCATTGAGCGGCAGAGCAGCGGCCTGGCCCTGCCCAACCTGCTGCTGAGCGAGACGCAGCTGCTCTACCGGCGGGAGTATGCACTGGGCCTGCGCTCGCTGGGCATCATCCGGGAGTGCTGCGGCGTGACGCTGCCGGATGACGAGGCGGGGTATATCGCCCTGCACCTGATTGCCATCTCCGTGGATCAGAACGCGGCCTATGATATCCTCAAGTTTGTCAAGGGGACCCTGGATATCATTAAGGAGACCTATCACGTGACGCTGGACAGCGAAAATATCGACACCATGCGGCTGATTACCCACCTGAAGTTCCTGGCGCAGCGCATCTTCCAGAACAGCAGCTGGGAGGACGAGGGGATGGGCGGGATGTATGAAATGCTCATTGACTACCATCCTAAGAACCGGGAGTGCCTGGAGCGCCTGGATGAGTACTGCCGCAGCGCCTTTGGCTACTCCCTCAACCAGCAGGAGAAGTTCTATCTCCTGGTACACCTGACCAAGGGCTTCTGACAAGCCCTCCACGGCCCGCCCTGCGGCCCCGTGTTGAAATAGATTGGCATTCCCCCAAAAACCATACTATGGAAGGAGATACCAACAAAATGAAAGACAAAGTCATGGGCGCACTGGAAAAGTTCGCCAAGGCAATGGTACAGCCGTTGATGTACCTGTCCGCTGCGGGCATCCTGATTGTCGTTGGTGTGCTGCTGACCAACAGCACCATCACCAACCTGCTGCCCTTCCTCAAGTGGGGCCCCATCCAGATGTTTGGGCAGACGCTCTACAACGCCGTGATGGCGATTATCAACAACCTGAGCGTCGTCTTCGTCATCGGGCTGCCGGCCGCGCTGGCCAAGAACGAAAAGCACCGGGCCGCCCTGATCGGGTTTATGACCTACCTGATGTACCTCATCAGCTCCAACACCCTGCTCAGCCTCACCGGCGGGCTGGCCGAGGAGCAGCCCATGCTGGGCCTGTTCGGCACCGGCCAGGCCAAGATCCTGGGCATCCAGTGCGTGGATATGGGCGTGTTCGGCGGCATCATCCTGGGCTGTATCGTAGGCTACGTCTTCAACCGCACCTTCCAGAAGCGCTTTAAGGGCGCAATGCAGATCTATTCCGGCGCAAACTTCTCCTTTATGTGCCTGGTGCTGGTGGCGATCCTCTTCGCCCTGATCACCAACGCGGCCTGGCCTGTGGTACAGGGCTGGATCAGCGCCCTGGGCGGCGTCATCAAGGGGACAGGGGCATTCGGGCTGTTCCTCTATGGGTTCCTGGAGCGGTTCCTCCTGCCCACCGGCCTGCACCACCTGGTCTATACGCCGTTCCAATTCTCCGACCTGGGCGGCGTGCTGACGATGGGCGATACGGCAATTGCCGGCGCTTACCCCATTGTCATGGCCGAGATGAACATGCCGGTAGAGCGCTTCTCCGAGAGCATCTATTACATGGCCATCGGCTTTACCAAGATGTTCGGCTATATCGGTATCGGCGGCGCTTTCATCTATACCTCCTATCCCGAAAACCGCAAGAAGACCGCCTCCACCATCATCCCCCTGGTGGTCACTGCCTCCCTTGCCGGCATCACCGAGCCCATTGACTTCATGTTTATCTTTGCCGCCCCCCTGCTCTATGCCATCCACGCCGTCATCGCGGGCCTCTTCATCGCCATGCTGAAGGTCTTTGACATCGTCGCCCTGTGGAACGGCAACCTGCTGGCCAGCATCGTCACCAATATCGCCAACGCCAGCAAGGGTAACCATGTCCCCATGATGTTCGTCATGGGTGCGCTCCAGGCCCTGGTATACTTTGTGGTGTTCACCGCCCTGATTAAGAAGTTCCGCTACCACACCCCCGGCCGCGAGGGCGATCCCCTGCCCGCCAGTGCTGCGGCCGTGCAGGCCCAGGCGGCCCAGCAGCCCAGCCAGGCTGCTAAGGCGAAGAAGGCAGCCCCCGTCGGCGCCGGTGCGCTGGATGGCGGCGGCACCGCCATGGACATCATCGAGGGCCTGGGCGGCAAGGCCAATATCACAACAGTGGAAAACTGCATCACCCGCCTGCGGGTGAGCCTGAAGGACCCCTCCCTTCTCCAGGAGGCCCTCATCAATAAGACGGCGAACCGGGGGATTGTCAAGAAGGGGAACGATATCCAAATTATCTACGGCCTCCAGGTGGCGGATGTGCGCCGCGCCGTGGAGGAGCAGCTTGCCCAGCTCTGATCCAAGGCAATCCGGAACAACCCATCATGATGTGAGAAAGGAATGGAAGCTATGATTATTACGTTAGTTGGCGGCGGCAGCACCTTTACCCCCGGCATTGTCAAATCCATCGCCCTGCGCCGGGAGGATCTGGATGTGACCGAGGTCCGCCTCTTTGACATCGACAAGGAACGGCAGGACAAGGTTGCCGTGGTCGTGGACTGGATCCTCCACCAGGAGCTGAAGTGTGATATTAAGCTGACCGTGACCACGGATGTGGAGACCGCCTACAAGGACGCCTCCTTCATCTTCGCCCAGATGCGGGTGGGCAAGTACGCCATGCGCGAACAGGATGAGAAGATCCCCCTGCGCCACGGCTGTGTGGGCCAGGAGACCTGCGGCTGCGGCGGCATGGCCTACGGGATGCGCACCATCTTCCCCATGATGCAGGTCATTGACGACGCGGAGAAGTACGCCAAGCCTGACCACTGGATCCTCAACTACTCCAACCCCGCCGCTATCGTCTCTGAGGCCTGCCGCCGTCTGCGGCCCAACGCCCGGATCATCAACATCTGCGACATGCCCATTGCCATTATCGACATGGCCGCCGCTGCCCTGGGCATCAAGAACAAGAAGGAGATCGTCTACGACTACTACGGGCTGAACCACTTCGGCTGGTTTACCTCCATCGAGCACAACGGCAAGGATATCCTCCCCGCCCTGCGGGAGTATATCATGGAGCACGAGATCTTCCTGCCCGCCGCCTATCTGGAGAGCAACGCCTTCCTGGCTGCCAACTCCAGCAAGGGCAACCGCCACGCCAAGGGCAGCTGGTACTATGTGTGGAAGGGCGTCTATGAGATCATGCAGAATTTCCCCGACACCCTGCCCAACACCTACCTGAACTACTACCTCCAGCAGAAGGAGT
>CAJUAC010000089.1 GCA_910583885.1 uncultured Oscillospiraceae bacterium
GCCAGCTTGTCGATGCCGTGGCCGATCTCCGGGTCGATGTGGTAGGGCCGCCCGGCCAGGATCATGATCCGCTTCCCGTGGGCCCGGGCCCAGGCTACAGCCTGCTCCCCCTGCCTGCGGACCGCCGCCATGTGGGCCGCGTAGGCGGTGAAGGCGGCGTCCACCGCCTTGCGGATCTCCCGTTTCGTGATGCCGGGGAACGCCGGCCCCAGGCAGGCAAAGAGTTCCTTGGTCAGCTCCCGCTGGTTGTTGATGTTCAAAAACGGGTAGAAGAACCGGACCCGCTCCAGGTCGTCCATATTCCCCCGGAGCAGCTCGGCGTAATAGGCCACCACCGGGCAGTTGTAGTGGTTATCGCCTGTCCGTTCGTCCACGTTATAGGTCAGGCTGGGGTAGAAAATGGCATCTACCCCCCGCTCCAGCAGTACCTCCATGTGCCCGTGCATGATCTTGGCCGGGTAACAGGCGGTGTCGGAGGGGATGGAGAACTGGCCCTTCTCATAAATCCGCCGGGTAGAGGGCCCGGAGACCTCCACCCGGAACCCCAGCTGGGTGAACAGGGTGCGCCACAGGGGCAGCAGCTCGTACATCCCCAGGGCCAGCGGCAGGCCGATGGTCCCCCGGATCTCTGCCCCCGGCTGGGGGGAGAGCAGGGCCTCCCGCTTCCAGGCGTAGAGGTTGGGCAGCTCCTCGGTGTTGGCAAGGCCCAGACCCTTCTGGCACTGGTTGCCGGAGATATATTTTTTCTTGTCCCCAAAGCTGTTGACCGTCAGGCGGCAGTGGTTGGCGCAGCCCTGGCAGACTGCGGCCTTGGCCGTATGTACAAAGGCCGTCAGCCCTTCGGGGGAAATCAGGCCGGAGCGGGGGGCTGATACTGCCTCCATGGCGTACAGCGCCGCGCCGTAGGCGCCCATCAGCCCGGCGATGGCGGGGCGGATGACCTGCTTGCCCAGCTCCTGCTCAAAAGCCCGCAGGACGGCGTCATTGTAGAAGGTGCCGCCCTGGACCACGACATGGTCCCCCAGTTCATCGGCGCTGCTGGCCCGGATGACCTTGTAGATGGCGTTTTTCACCACGCTGATGGAGAGCCCGGCGGAGATATCCTCCACCGTGGCCCCGTCCTTCTGAGACTGCTTGACGGAGGAGTTCATAAACACGGTACACCGGCTGCCCAGGTTCACCGGGGCGGCGCTGTGCAGGCCCTTCTCCGCAAATTCCGCCACGCCGTAGCCCATGGACTTGGCGAAGGTCTCAATAAAGGAGCCGCAGCCGGAGGAGCAGGCCTCGTTGAGCATGATCGAGTCAATGGCCCCGTTTTTGATCTTAAAGCATTTGATGTCCTGGCCGCCGATGTCCAGGATGAAATCCACCTGGGGGCAGAAGTGCTTGGCCGCCGTGTAGTGGGCAATGGTCTCCACCACGCCCCGGTCCACGCCAAAGGCGGCCTGGATGAGCTCCTCGCCGTAGCCGGTGACAGCGCTGCCCAGGATCTCCACCCGGTCCCCGCAGCGGGCATAGATGGCCTCCAGCTGCTCCCGGACAATCTCCACCGGGTTGCCCCGGTTGGAGCTGTAGTAGGTATACAGCAGCTCCTTGTCCCGCCCCAGCAGGGCGAGCTTGGTGGTGGTGCTGCCGCAGTCGATGCCCAGCCAGGCCCCGCCCTGGTAGGTGTCCAGATCCCCCTCCGCCACGGTGGCGGCGGCGTGGCGGGCGCGGAATGCCTCATAGTCCGCCGGGGAGGGGAACAGGGGAGGCAGGAGGTTGGCCGTGTCCCGGAGAGGGGAGCTGTCTGCGATCTTCTGCCGCAGCTGGCCCATGGTACAGGTCATGCCGGCATTTTGGGCGTAGAGGGCCGCGCCCATGGCTACGGCAAACCGGCCGTAGTCTGGGAACACCGCCTGCTCGTCGGTGAGCTTCAGCGTCTCCTGGAACCGGCGGCGCAGGCCCTTGCAGTAGTAGAGGGGGCCGCCCAGGAACAGGACCTTCCCTGTGATCCGGCGGCCCTGGGCCAAGCCGGCGATGGTCTGGTTGACCACCGCCTGGTAGATGCTGGCGGCCACATCGGCGTGCTTGGCCCCCTGGTTGAGCAGGGGCTGGATGTCCGTCTTGGCGAAGACGCCGCATCGGGAGGCGATGGGGTAGAGGCGGGTGCTCTCCAGGCTCAGCCCGTCCAGCTCGTCGGCGGTGACGTTCAGGAGGGTGGCCATCTGGTCGATAAACGCCCCGGTGCCTCCGGCGCAGGAGCCGTTCATCCGTTCGTCTATGCCGCCGTCAAAGAAGATGATTTTCGCGTCCTCCCCGCCCAGCTCTACCACGGCGGAGGCGTCCGGCTCCAGGGTGCGCACCACCTCGCCGGTGGCGAACACCTCCTGGACAAAGGGGACGCCCGCCCCCTCCGCCAGGCCCAGCCCCGCAGAACCGGAGATGGCGGCGGTAAGGGGCCGGCTGCCCGCAAAGGGGGCCGCCTCCGCCAGCAGCTCCAGGATTTTCTGGCGCACCTGGGAGAAGTGGCGCTGGTATTTTTCATAAAGGATCTTCCCGTCCTCCACCAGGACTACCTTGGCCGTGGTGGAGCCGATGTCAATGCCTAGGGTCAGGCTGCTGTGCTGCTTCATCATATAAAAACTCCAAGTCCCGCTGGCGGCCGTGCTGGCGGTGTTCCATGCCCCAGGGGGGCTGCTTCTCATTTTGGTCGCAATGCACCAATTCTTTGGCATTATAGCATAAAAGAAGCACTTTGTTTATGGACAAAGTGTAAAATATGTGTTAAGGATTTCGGATAGAAAACGCTCAGAACCGCCAAAAGCTCCCCTTTGCCGCCGCTGGCCCGGGGCGGGGCAGGGGGCTGCTGTTGGAAATTCTGTCCCTGGATGCCTTGCAAAGCGCGGCGCCATCCGTTATACTGGTAAGGATTACCGCCGGCCAACCCGGCAGGAGGAGGAGAAGGTTTTGAAAATCTACAATAACGAAACAGTCCAGGCCCAGGCGGCCCCCATCCCAGGGGAGTACCTGCTGGCACGCTACCAGCTCCAGGAGGGGGCCCCGACCCGGATCACTGTGGGGCGCGGGGAGGAGTGGACCCCCCTGGCCTGCAAGGAGGCCTATGGCAAGGCGGCCAAGCTGGCAAAGGAGCTGAAGTGCGAGAGCTGCCTGTTCGATCTCACCGCCGCAGGTGAGCTGGGCCTGGCAGGGCTCTGCGCCGCCATGGAGGGCGTCTATGGCGCAAGCTACCAGCAGAAATTTTCCCTCTCGGGCCGCTGGGAGCCGGAAATAGCCTGCTATGCCGGCGGTGAAGGCTGGCAGGAGGAGGATCTGCGCACAGCCTGCGAGCTGGCCCACTCGATCATCGAGGCCCGGAACCTGGTTAACCGGCCGGCCAATATGCTGATCCCGGAGCAGTTTGCCCAGGCCCTGGCGGACATGGTGTCCGGCCTGCCGGTCCAGGCCCGGATCTACCGCCGGGATGAGCTGGCGGAGAAGGGCTTGGGCGGCCTGCTGGCCGTGGGGGACAGCAGCGGCCATCCCCCCGCACTGGCGGTGCTGCGCTACAACGGTGCGCCGGAGAGCAAGGAGGTCCTGGGCCTGGTGGGCAAGGGCGTCACCGTGGATACCGGCGGCTATTCCCTCAAGGCCCGGGATTCCATGGCGGGCATCAAGGGCGACATGGCCGGCGGCGCGGCGGTGGCCGCAGCGCTGCGGGCGCTGGCGGCGGTTGGGGCAAAGGTGAACGCTGTCGCCGTGGTCCCCACCTGTGAAAACCGCATCTCCCGGGAGAGCGCCGTACCTGGGGACGTCATCCACGCCTTCTCCGGCCAGACCATTGAGGTGCTGAACACCGACGCCGAGGGCCGCCTCATCCTGGCTGACGCCATCGCCTGGGCGGCCCGGGAGGAGGGCTGCACCCGGCTGGTGGATGTGGCTACCCTCACCGGGGCCATCTGGGCCATGCTGGGCTACGTGGCCGCCGGTGTCATGGCCAGCGACGACGGGTGGTACGGCCGCCTGGAGGCTGCCGCGGCGGTCTCCGGGGAGAAGTACTGGCGGATGCCCGCGTTCAAGGAGTATGATAAGCTCATTGACAGCGACATGGCCGACGTGCGCAACACCAGCAAGGACGGCTGCGGCGCGATTACCGCCGGCCTCTTCCTCAAGCGCTTTACCCAGGAGCTCCCCTGGCTCCATCTGGACATCGCCGGGACCGCCAGCGTGAATACGCCGGTCTGGCAGCACCAGACCGCCGGCGCTACCGGCGCGGCGGTGAGCACCCTCTTCCACCTGGCAGCAGGGCTGGAGGGCTGCGGGCAGTAATTGGGCCCCATTCCCCCCTTATATGGCATCCCGTGCGCGGGCGGCAGCGGTAAGGCTGCTGCCCGCGTTTTCTGTTCCTGTCATACCAGATGGTCAATTATTATATTATATATAATAATTATTCGTAGAAGTGTACAAATCAACTGTTACAATTACGTGAAAATCGTAGAATCTGTCTCCTGTCCAACAAAATCGGTTGACATTTTTTATATAAATAGATATAATTCAACCATCATTCTTAGCAAGAAATACAACGCCTTTCCCAGCCAGTGCACGGGACGTCCCGTGCGCCTGCGCTCGACGGAGTCAAGCGCAGGACGGCCCTGTTTTTTTGTGAATCCGCATGAGCGGTTTACAATAATTTAAATTGGAGGAATTGAGAATGAAGAGAGTTTTGACCTTCCTGCTTGCTGCTGTAATGCTCTTGAGCCTGGCCGCCTGCGGCGGCAACGGCGGGAGCAACGCACCGGCAAACAACACACCCTCCGGCAATGCGCCGGCCAGCAACCCGGAGCCCAGCACCGGCGATCCCGCCCCCGCCAGCTCCGGCACCAAGGATTTCGTCGTTGCCATGCAGGCTGACACCACCAGCCTGGATCCCCATATCGGCAGCAACGGCAACTCCAACCAGGTCCTCAACGAGATGTATGAGACCCTGCTGACCTTTGACGCTGACACCAATGTCATCCCCCTGCTGGCCAAGGAGTGGTCCGTGTCTGAGGATGGCCGCACCTACTCTTTCGTCCTCAACGAGGGCATCACCTTCCACGACGGCGAGCCCTTCACCGCCGAGGCCGTGCGCGCCACTTACCTGCGCGGCATGAACGACCAGACCCTGAGCCTCTACCGGAGCGTCAAGGACTGGGAGGATGTAAAGGTCACTGGCGAGTACTCCTGTGATATCATCCTCAAGGAGCCCAACAACACCTTTATTAATAAGATCACCCAGACCCGTATCGTCTCCCCCAAGGCCCTGGCCCGTGAGGACGTGGGCGATTACCTGGCGAAGAACTCCGCCGGTACCGGCCCCTATGTCCTCTCTGAACGCGTGGACGGCGGCTACACCAAGATGGTCCGTAACGACAACTACTGGCAGGAGGGCCCCAAGGTTGACTCCCTGACCTTCAAGGTTGTCCCTGAGGACGGCTCCCGCCTGGCTATGCTCCAGACCGGCGAGGCCCACGTGGCCATCCCCGTGCCCCTCACCGACACCGCTACCATTGAGAGTGATCCCAACCTCGTCCTGGACGTGGTCCCCGGCATCACCTACCGCTATGTTACCCTGAACACCGAGTGGGCCCTGCCCGACGGCCGCAAGCCCTTTGCGGACAAGCGCGTCCGCCAGGCCCTGAACTACGCCTTTGACAGCGAGGCCTACGCCAAGGTCGTTTTCAACGGCTACGCTGTGGAGCCCACCTCCATCTTCTCCACCGCCATCCTCTACCACGCCCCCCAGACCCCCTACAAGGTCGACCTGGAGAAGGCCAAGGCCCTGATGAAGGAGGCCGGCTTTGAGGACGGCTTCGATGTGGAGATCATCGTAGACAACACCTCCCTGGAGCAGAAGGGCGCCACCTTCGTCATGCAGCAGCTTGGCCAGATCGGCGTGAACGTGAAGCTCCTGCCCAACGAGTCCACCGCCAACGCCGAGCTGACCAGCGCCCCCCTGGAGAGCACCAAGGTCCAGATGTGGTACGTCAACTGGGGTTCCGGTTCCTACGAGGCCGACGGCTCCATGCGTTCCATCCTCCACGGCGAGAAGTTCCCGCCTGACGGCTACAACACCGCTTTCTGGAACAACGCTGAGTTCAACCAACTGCTGGACGACGCGCTGAAGATGGGCGACACCAACCAGATCGCCGAGGCCTATGCCCAGGCACAGGCCATCGCCTGGGAGGAGTGCCCCTGGATCTTCCTGGGCAACGACGAGAGCGTCGCCGCCTACCGCAGCAACGTCACCGGCCTGATCTACAAGCCCGCCGGCACCTATGTGTTCCGTACCGTGGGCCTGGAGTAATTGCCAAACGATCCATCGCGCCAGCGAAAATCTAACCCCGGGTAATGTCTCAGCACGTATAAAGCGTGGGTTCTAAGAATTCGGGAACGGAGTAGGAACCTCTCCTGCTCCGTTCCTCATTTTGAGAGGGAGGTATAGAAAATGGGCCGATATTGTGCCAGACGTCTTCTGGAAACGATCCCCCTGATGCTGATTATTTCCATCTTTGTGTTCATGTTTATCCATCTCCTGCCCGGCGACCCGGCCCGGCAGATTGCCGGCCTGGAGGCTTCCTTTGAGGAGGTTGAGGCCATCCGGAAGGAGTTCGGGCTGGATAAGCCCCTGCTCGTGCAGTACTTTGACTATATGAAGGGCCTGCTCACCGGCGACATGGGCCGGAGCATGAAGAGTAATATCCCCGTCTCCGAGCTGATCTGGTCCCGCTTCCAGTTCACCATCCAGCTGGTGTTCTGCGGGCTGATCTGGGCCCCCTTCGTAGGTATTTTCATAGGCGTGATCTGCGCCATCAAGCGCGGTACATTTATTGACCTGGGCGGTATGCTCATTGCTATCTGCGGCCTGTCCGCCCCCGGCTTCGCCCTGGGCCTGATCGGCATCCAGTTCTTCTCCGTCAAGCTGGGATGGTTCCCCACCTCCGGGCTGGAAACATGGAAGAGCTTCATCCTGCCTTCCCTGGTCATGGGCACCGGTATCATGGCCTCCCTGGCCCGGTACTCCCGCTCCTCCATGCTGGAGACCCTGCGGGAGGACTATGTCCGCACTGCCCGCGCCAAGGGCCAGAAGGAATCCATTGTCATGTTCCGCCATGCGTTTAAGAACTCCCTGATCCAGGTGGTTACGATCCTGGGCCTCCAGATCGGCGGCCTGCTCTCTGGCTCCGTGATCACTGAGACCATTTTCTCCATTCCCGGTATGGGCCGCCTGCTGGTGGACTCCATCGGCTATCGGGACTACCCCGCCATCCAGGGCCTGCTGATGATCTTTGCCGTGCAGTACGTCCTCATCAACCTGATTGTGGATATGCTCTATGGCGTCATCAACCCCAAGATCCGCTACGACTAACCGAAGGAGGAGGATACTATGTCGAACAAACCCAACGAGCGCGAGGAGACTACCGTTTCCTTCGAGGAAAATTATGTAGATGAAAACATACTGGCGGATAAGAGCAGCAAAACAAAGGAATTTATCAAGAAGTTTACGAAGCGTAAAACAGCCGTGGTAGCCTTCGTTATCCTGATTTTCCTGCTGATTATCGCCCTGATCGGCCCCAGCATTGCCCCCCATGATCCCAGCGCTTTTGATTACGACAACATCCTCTCGCCCCCCAGCGCGGAGCACTGGTTCGGTACGGACCAGTTCGGCCAGGACATCTTCAGCCGTCTGCTGGCCGGTACGCCGCTGACCCTGGGCGTGGCCCTGTCCTCGGTTATCGTGGGCGCAGCCCTGGGCACCGTCCTGGGCCTGCTGGCCGGCTACTACGGCGGCTGGATTGAGATGCTGGTCATGCGCGGCGCAGACGTGATGTTCAGTTTCCCTGACATCCTGCTGGCTATCGCCATCGTGGCCCTGCTGGGCCCCGGCATCATCAACGTGTTCATCGCCGTGGCAGTATTCACGGTCCCGAGCTTTGCCCGTATCATGCGCAGCGCCACCCTTGCCGTCAAGGGCTCCCTCTACGTGGAGGTGGCCCACAGCCTCGGCTGTAAGGACGGCCGGATCCTGTTCCTGCACATCTTCCCCGGCACCATCCAGTCCCTGATCGTCAACTTCACCATGCGTATCGGTTCTGCCATCATGGCGGCCTCCGGCCTGAGCTTCCTGGGCTTCGGCGCCAACGTCACGGATCCGGAGTGGGGCGCTATGCTCTCCCAGAGCCGCAGCTACCTGGCCACCGCACCCCACATGGTGTACTTTCCCGCCCTGGTGATCTTTATCACCGTTCTGGCGTTCAACCTCTTCGGCGACGGCCTGCGGGATACCCTTGACCCGAAGATCAAGTGACGGAGCGAATAGGAAAAGGAGTTTCGATATGCAACGAGAAGTATTGCTGAAGGTAGACGAGCTGCGCACAGAATTCTTTTCCAGCAAGACGAGCAGCGTCACGGCCGTAGATAAGGTCTCCTTCGACATCTATAAGGGGGAGATCCTGGGCCTGGTAGGTGAGTCCGGCTGCGGCAAGAGCGTGACGAGCCTGTCCATCATGCGCCTTCTGAAGGACACGCCGGGCAAGGTGACACACGGACAGGTGGTCTTGGACGGCATTGACCTGCTGACCGCCTCTGACGCGGAGATCCGCAGCATCCGCGGCGGGCGCATGAGCATGATCTTCCAGGAGCCCATGAGCGC
>CAJUAC010000090.1 GCA_910583885.1 uncultured Oscillospiraceae bacterium
GATATCCGGAATGGAGCGCATGGACATGCGACCGCCGCCGAAGGAACCGGAACTAGAGGTACCGAAGCCGCCACCTCTGGATTTAGATGCACCACTGAATGCGTCCTCGATAGCGTTCTTAACATCGCGTACCCATCCAGTCAGAGTGTTCCAGATACTTTGCAGTCCGCTGACAATGCCATCTACAACCGATTTTCCGATAGATGCCCAGTCGTTATCTTTTAGCTCGTTCATCTTATTGATGATGGATTCTTTGATCTCGCTGAATTTGCTGCCCGCATTTGTGCTGATCTCCTGCCATGTGTTAATCAAGGAAGTTTTGATCTCTGACCACTTGGAATCGGCAGAAGATTTGATAGACGACCACTTTGTGCTGAGGTCAGTCTTGATATTTGACCAGGTGGACGCGGTTTTCTCCTTCAAATTAGACCAAATTTCGCTGATATTTTCCTTTATACCGGAGAATATCGAAGAAGCGTTTTCTTTAATAGCAGACCATGCGTCCGACAGGGTTTTCTTGATCCCCTCTACCTTTTCGGAGAAGAACGACACAATACTATTCCAGGTATCAGAAATGCCTTGCAGTAGGCCTTCTACAAGATATCCCCCTTGTTCAGCCATTACCGTAGAAGGGGAGTGAATGCCAAAGAGGGATTTGAACCCCTCCACAAAGGGGGAGAACAGCGTCCGCTTGATCCATCCAAGGATTCCGCCGGACTCGTTCCACTTGTTGAGCATCCCCTCAATGATGCCGCCAACAATATCAAAGCCGAGAGAAAGTGCATCACCAAGGTCTATGCCCTTTAGGGCACCACCAAGAGCCGTGCCAACGATATCCCCCCATTTCCCCATCAGATCGCCCCATTGGAGATTTGACAGGAAATCCACAACAGCCTGCCCAATGCTGTCCCAATCCAGGTTGTCTAAAATCGTGATAAGGAATTCCAGGGCCGCATTGATTCCGTCATGGATAATCTGCCCCAGCTCGGCCCAGTTCACATTCTGGACAAACTGGTTGATCTTCTGTGCGATGCCCTCCGCAATCTCCTGGAGATTGGGCTGTACAGAATCCAGGAAACCGCGAACTGCCGCGATGGCAGAGGAAATGCCGTCGGCCAGCACCTCCGCCAGCCCGCCAACGATACCGGGCCAGTCCAGGTTGACCAGAAAATCTCCGATGGCCTGCCCAATCTCACCGAACAACTCCGGATCCAGCAGACCAGCCACAAAGGACAGGGCGCTCTTGATACTGTCCCCAATTATGCCGCCCAGAGCGTCCCACTCCACAGCAACCACCGCATTTTTGAGCCGTTCTGCGATGCCCTCTGCAATGCCCTGCGCCTCCGGCATGAGGTTGTCCAGGAATCCACGGGCCAGCGCGATAGCGGCATTGATGCCCGCCGCGAGGGCGTCCGCCAGACTACCCAGGGCACTGGCGAAGTCAAAGCCGGTTATGAGGTCCGCGATGTTCTGCCCGATCTCATACCAGTTAATGCCGGAGACCACATCCCGGACAAAATCAAGGACATGGATAAACAGATCACCTAATGTCTGACCCATTTGCCGCCAATTGATATTGCCAAGGGACTCATTAATCGCTGTATAGATTTCCTCCGCTATCTCGCTCCATTTCAACGTGCGGACAAATCCGGCTACTGTTTGCTGGAAAGCCCGCAACGCCGCTTGAATAGCCTTAATAGCACTGGTCAGCACACCATACCAATCAATATTGTTAAGGAATTTGGCGATCTGATCTCCAATTTGAGCCCACGGAATTTTCTGTATGGTCTCTGTCATGGAATCGAAGAAACCAATAACAAGGTTACTGGCCGCATCTGCCAGTGCAACCATATCCAGGCCCAGCAGCAGGCCCGCCAGTGTCTCAATGGCGATCTTGAACCCTGCCCACAGCAGCATCCCGACGGTATACCAGTCGATTTCCGAGACAGCCCCGTTGCGGACGCATCCGCTGTCTTGCCCAGCAGACCGGCGGCCTGCTGGTAGAGGGTGCTGTTCCTCTCCAGGTAGGCGGCCATGCGCTCCTGAGCGCCCGCACCGGAGCTGCCGTCCAGCTTCTCCTGGATTTGGCCGGCGGCCCGCTTCTGCCGTTCAAGCTCCGCCGTAGCTTCGGCGATCTGGGCGTCGTAGCGCTCAACGGCGTTATGGAGTTTGTTCCACTCCGCCCGCAAGCCATTTACGCGGGTTTTCTGATCTGCATACTCTTCCTTCAAGGAGGGGATCATGGCCTTCGCTTCATCCCTTTGCATAAGGCTGAGGTTTTTATCCCTCGCCCTGGCCCGAAAGTCTGCCAGAAGATCCCGCATCTCGTGCAGTTTCCTGTTTTCGGCGTCCAGAAGGCCTCCGTCAAAGAGACTATTACCCTTTGCAGCATCCCGCTTCTGGGTGAGTTTGGCGATATCCTGCGTCTTTTTCTCAATTTTTTTAGTCAGCCCCGCCAACTGTTTTTCCAGCTTTTTATTGTCCAACCCAGTGGAAAAGATGATCGAACCGTCATACCCGCCGTTCGCCACAGTGCCCGCCTCTCTTCCTTACCGGAGCCATTTGTCCAGAACCGCGTTTTCCTGCTCCGTATATTTCCGCTTGAAGTCCACCAGCTGCCGGTTGCGGTTGTACCACTCCTGGTCGGTTTTATCCAGTGCTTTCCCCCGGGCCTTGTGGTCGCGGATGCGGACAACCTGTGCAAAGGTGCAGTCGCCGATCTCATAATAGGCCGCCAGGAACGTCCACCAGTGTATGTACTCCTCTGCCCTGATCTCCCGGCCGGTGACACGGTTGATGGGGGCGACAATATGCCGGAAGTCCTGCTCCCAGTCCACCAAACGCGGCGACTTTTTCTCTGGTGTTTCGTCTGCTCCGCCGTTAATGAACCACATGCACTGCCGCAGCGCATCCTCGTAGTGTTCAGGAGGCATGTTCTCCAGGTCGGGATAGAATATCTCCAGGGCCACAGCAGCCCGCTCCTGTCCATCCAGTTCCGGGTCGGAGAGGGCGGCGCAGATATCCAGGATCGCCCGGTAGTCCGAGCGGATCCCATACTCCACGCCGCCCACCTCCACCCGCACGGGCAGGCGGTCATTCCACGGGTTGCTCATTCTCTCGGGACTTCCGGTACTTGGCTGTGTACTTGGCCATACGGTCATTGCGCTTGTCCATGTTCTCCCTTACGCTGTCATCCATCTTATCAACGATGGCAAAGATAAAGTTCTCGATGACTGTCAGGCCATCCGCCAGGGCGAACAGGCGCAGCTCCTGGAACACTTCACTGCTGAAGCCCTCCCCGAACACCGCGTCCACTGCCTCCTTCATGCGCCGGTCGCAGAGACGGGCGTAGTCGAAGAACTTCGCCGGGTCGTCGGTCTTCGCCCGTTTCTTGTCCTCGTCGTTCTGGATGGCCTCCAGCTTCCCCAGGAGGCTGTAGAGGGTGTCGAGGAAGCCAATGTCTGCTGGGTTGAAGCGGATAGTCCTGCCACCGTTGACCGGCATCTCAACGACGCCGGTGGAAAATCTGATCTCATCCATCAGGCGTTCTCACCTCCCGCACTGGCGCTGGGCGTGAAAGTGACGCTTTTATCTGCGCCTACGGCAGCCGTACCAACCTCCCGCTCTCCGCCGAAGGTGACGTCGATGGGCATAGTCAGCGTACCGCCGCCCTGACCGCCCAAGCTCGTGGGCTTGACCATGCAGCTGTGGAACCGCTCCGCAAAGGCTCTGCCATTCTCATCCTTGGTATACAGGTGGACGCGCAGCAAATCCTGATTGCACAGCGCGGCAGCGTCCTGGTCCACAACGGCCAGGTTCCAGATCTTCTGCTGGTACTCGTCGCCGCTGTCCAGCTCGCAGGGATCAAAGGTCTGGGAGATAATCGGCTTCTTCATGGTGGTATAGGTATCGCCGTGGATGTCCTGCTTGGTCTCCTCGTTCCAGTTCATTTCGGCGGAGCTGTCCTCCACCCGCCTGCCCAGCGCCCCCCACTTGGGGGTATCCGCCGTGCCGCTGTTGCCAAAGCAGAGGTAGAGCTGCCGTTCCACCGTCTGCCCGGCAGGAGTTGTAAAATTAAAGTCCATCGTGTTTCCTCCTTGTTAAATTTCAGGTATCAGTTACGCCGCCTGTACTTGATGTTCAACTGGATCTGATAGCGTCCCAGATTTGCCGCCGCGTCGATGAGGAAGGGCGAGAGCGTGGGCATGATGGATATGACCGCCCCCTCCGCGATCTTCGGGAAATTCTTCATAGTGTTCTGCCGGTACACCCACTCAATAACCTCGTTAAAGAAGCCAAGATTTGAGAGGTTTTGCAGTACATCCGAAGAAAGGGACCGCACACTGGCCAGTATAAAATTGAGCTCCTGGACCGGCCGGAAATATACGTTCCCCCAGATATCGGTATAAGATTGCAGGGTCGTGGGGCTGGAGTAGATGGTGTACTCCGTGGCGCTGTTCCCCGCAAAATCCACGCCGAAGCGGGCGCTGTCAAGGATGGCCGGGCAGGTGCGCAGCCACTGGCGCAGCTCAGCAGTGTTATTTACCTCCGGCAACGCTTCTCGCCTCCTTCAAAATGTCATTGAGATGGTCGGCTTTCATCCGCTCGAACCAGAAGGGCCCCGCCAAAGGGCCGTTCTTCTCCTTGCTCTTGCTATAGTCCAGCTCTTTTCCTGTAGGATGCTTTTTCGCATTCTTAGGTGAATAGAAACCCGTAGGGATACCACTGTCATCGTCGAAGATCGGGATATTCGGCCCGTAGACCTCACCATAGTACTGGTAGTGGGCATACGGAGTATCGTAAACCACCAGCCCGCTCCCGATCACCGTAGCCGTATACGCGCTTTTCGCCAGCACCCCAGCATCCCAGGGGCAGTACTGCAGGCACCAGTCGATCACCGATTTGTCGATCACCTGCTGCACCCGACCGCCGGTCTGGACATCCAACCGCTGCAAAATCCTTTTCGTGTCGATATCCACCTGGGCCATAAGAGACAGGTTCATTTCCCCACCACCTTCCAGTGCTTCGCGCGCGGTGCCCGGCGGTTGTCCGTGACGCTGAGGATGGTCACGATCTCCCCGCACATTTGCAGCAGCGTGGAGGGCGTCAGGCCTTCCCGGTCCAACGCCCCCTTGATGATAATGTCCCCATTTTGCAACGTGAACACCCCCGCCGGGTCGCCTACGGTATAGGCGGCGGGGGGCACGTAGCGATTGCCGGAGAAGTCCGCGTCCTCTGGGATGCGGATGGTGAACTTGTTGGCCGCTTTCAGGCCGGAATCATCCACGGTGGAGGCTGTATCGCAGTACCAGGACACGCCGGTGATTACGGTGGGATGGTACTGGTCCATGCCGCTGGCTGTGTCAAGCTTTGCGTTGAAAACAGTGATTACCTCGTTACAAAGCCTCATCCGCGCAGCCCCCTATACAGAAGAGGAACACCATTCCCATCGACCTCCCCAAACAAATATTGCTTTACCAGCTTATCCATTTGGGCGTCGGCCTCCGCCATTCCCGGCAGGTTGCTATAGTGCTCTGTGTAGCCGTCCGTCGTATACGACGTGACGATAGGGGTCTCTACCTGCGCGGGAGCTCCCACTTCGCTCTCCATGCGGATCAACGCCATCATACAGATTTTTACCGCCTCGGGGACGCCTGCATCTTCTACCATAGGAGCAACCCGGCTATCTGTCAGGTAGTCAATGCGTTTTCGGCTTTTCAGTTCCAGCAAAGCAAAAGCCCCGGCGGACAATTTGCCGCCGTAGGCTTTATATTCGTTGTACGTCAAATACACCATATCAGACGCTCACAACCTTCTCGCCGCTGAAGGACGGCGCCTTGCTCCTGAGCGCCGTCATAACGTCCTCAACAGCCTTGCAGATCACGCCTGCAAACACAAGGCAATACGCCTGCGCCACAAGCTCCGGCGTTGTCAGGACGGCCCCATCCACCGCCGCAGCGGGAATCCTGGATAGATCAACCTTGTATGCGGCGGTAAAATCCGCATTAACGGCGAACTCCTTGTTCGACAATGTGGGCAGCGAAACTGCGACGACGCCCTCGCCCACCTCATCTCCGGTGATTTCCGGGACGGTTCCGTTGATTTTGACGTTACGGGAAAATACGAGGTTTCGGTACGCAATTTTGGTCGGAAAATCCGCCAAAAGCTCCTTTTCCTCGTCCTCGCTGAGCTGCTCCGTTCCGAAAGAATCCACGGAAACAACCGTCGAAAAAGCGTTGTTCTCAATATCGTTACTGATTTTGAGGTACATCCTCAGCCCCTCCTTTTCTTCTATTATTTAATCTGGTTTCTCACCTGCGCCAGCGCCCGGATTAGCACATTCAGTTTATCAAAATCCAGCTTGCCGGAAATTTCGGTGTTTTCTGTAATGGCGTCCGCCATGCTGATGCAGAGCTGTTTTTCATCCATATCGCAGGACAATTTCAGCATGGTATCCTTGACGAGTTCGAGCTCAATTTCTTTAATAACGGGAGTAGAGCCGTACTCGCTGTATACCACCTTGACTTGACCATTCTCCATTGCCGCCCTCCTGACTATTCCTTGGTGACAGTAACGGTATAGTCGGTGTGTCCGCCGCCGTCCACCGCAACGGAAACAATCAGAACGTTTTCACCGTTATTCCACGCTACAGAGGACTCGTTCGGAACGGCCTCGCCGTTGATCGATACGAGGATCAGCGCATTATCATCAGCTGGCACGGCGCGAACCTTGTTCGTATTGTTAGCGGTTGTCGCTGTGTAGTTTGTAACGCCGGGAGCAAATGCCGGGTTCAGGATAAGACTGCCGATAGTAAGCCCCGACAAGACGGGGCTTACCCTGCCAGGGATCCCGTCCTTGTCATTACTACCGGCAGTCATTCCCCCGAGACACCGCCCTCATCGGAAAGGCTTGCCGCAGCCGCACCGCTGGATACATTGAACTGGAGGGCATCCTGCTTCTTGTTGAGGATGAACACGTCCTCAAAGCTCTCTTCATAGTAGATGTACTTGCCCTCGGTCACAGCGGACGGGGGGTCAAGCTGGGAGAACTGATAGGACACGGGGGTAATGACCGCGTTGGGGTGGACCAGGAACATGTTGATCTGCAGGGCGTCGGAGGCGGGTTTCCAGCCGGCGGTGAAGTCGTACTTCGTTTTCATCAGTGCAGCGGGCACACCGACGATCTGCACTTCCTCAATGCGGGACACGGCCCGGCTGATGGCGCCGCCGCCACGCTGCACGTCAAAGTTCCGGGTAATGCCCGCCGCCGCCTTGAGGAGGGTCTGTACCTCAAAGGTGCAATACAGAATCCGGCCATTGGCGGGAACGCGGGCGTTGTCCATGTTCAACATGAGCTTGTCAAACACGGACAGGACATTGGCCGCGGTCAGCGCCGTAGTGTCGGCGGTCATAGCCTTTTTGGAGCTGTCGCTGGGGTCAGTGCTGGACCACAGCTTGTAGAGCGTGGACACGCAGTAAGCGTCCATCTCGGGGAACTTCTGCTCCTCATTGAACACCCTTGTGATATTCTGGATACTGGCAACCTCGTTGGTCTGGTCGATGTCCTTGGGGTGAACCAAGGTGGACCACTTGCGCTGGTTGGAGAGTACCTTGGGCTCCCAGGCGTTATCATAGTTGCGGGTAGCGGTGGCGATGGTGTCCCGGTCCGCCGCCACCCGGCCGGTGGTGGAGATGTTGGGGATGTAGATGGTCTTGCCATCCTCACCCATGCGGTAACGCCCATTATTCTCCGTGGCGTACAGCGCGCCGAAATTCAGCACATAAGGGTACGCCTGGGAGAGGGCCTGGGCGTACTGCGCGGCATAGTTGATTCCTGCCATTCCTGTTTCCTCCTGTTAAAGATAAAATTTTATCCGGCCCTTACTCTTTCGGTACGGGCCGGACGCCGGTGAAATTAAAATGGAACCCCTTTCCGTCCGGCGCGGGGGGCTTGCCGGTGGGCGGGAGCACAATGTTGGGCTTACCATCCGGGGGAGTCTGATCCTGCTGTTCTGCCTGGAACGCGCCGGGGTCGTCCTGCTTGTAAGCCTCCACAAAATCTGTGAAACCAAGAATCTTCTCGCCCTCCAGCTTCATACCCTTCTCAATGGCGCCGCGCACAAAATCCCGCTGGGCGGCGGTGCTGGAGAATTTCAGCTTGCCCGCTTCCATCTTCACGGCGAACTCATACGCCTGCTGGGCGCTCTTCTTCTCCCACTCCGTCTTCTCCGTATCATACTTGGACTGGAGGCCGGTCAGAGCGTTTTGCGCCTCCGTGAGCTTGCTGGCGTCCGCGGCGGCGGCAGTCAGCTTCTCGTTGAGGCCGGCCAAATCCGTGTCCCGCTGCGTGACCTGGCCCTGCAAGTCGCTGATCTGGCCCTGGAGCGTGGCGCGCTCCGCATCGAACTTCCCTTTCTCACTCTCGATGTCGGAGGCGTTCTCGGCCATGATCTTGTCCACCTTCTCCTTCTCCAGCCCCAGATCCTCCAAAAACTTTCTTTCCATGTTGGAATACCGCCTTTCTTCAATTTTTTGCCGTGTTCCGGTAATATAAAAAGCCCTCCCACGGAAGTGAACAGCCCCCGTAAAAACGGACAATAGACAAAAGCCCCCTGATGTAGGAAAAT